>CAJGDE010000092.1 GCA_904502135.1 Kiritimatiellia bacterium | reverse complement strand
GGCCTTTCCGTAAAGTTTGCGATCTCTGCCGTAAAGGTCAGTAGCGCCAACCATCCATGACTGCTGCGACGCGGCATCAATGCAAGGCGAACCTTTAAGAAGTTTTACACGCCCGCGCTTATCGAAAGTCCACTTCGTTTTGTCGTCAAGAACGCAAGAAACAAAATTTGCATCGAGCGGAGAGGTGCAGCAATATTTAAACTGATCAAGTCCATCATCGTCTGCATTAGAAACCCCATAATTTTTCAAAACAGACCCATCATAATTTTCTGCAATGTGACAGTTTCTGACCGTACCCTGATCTTCGCGCACAACTACTCCTGCGGCACCGCCCGTAGTATTAGCACTTACATCTACAGCCTTATTACTGACAACCATACAGTTTTCAAGCGTTCCATATCTTATCGAAACGCCACTACCCATCCACACATTTTTCGTCGTCCGTTCATAAGTAGCAGTGTTTCTGGCAATAAGTGAATTCCTAACAACAGTACTTGAACCAGACTCACTATTATTAATACAAAGAGCTCCGCCTGTTCTATTGGTATCAAACTTTGTTCCTGTAGCCTTATTATCCACTATCTGACACCTGTCAACAACACTATTACCCGTCACGTAAACAGCATAACCATAAGTTTGAATTTCCGTTGCCGCCGCCCACGGTTTTGTCGTACACTTATCTACCAACGTGTCATAAGCAAACGAAGAAGAAACATACAACCCTGCAGCCTGACCACCATAATGACCCGTACAAGCTGTAATATGACAATTAGTCACCATTGCTCCAGATTTTAGATATACCCCGGCGCCATAATCATATTTGCTATTTCCTGCATGCGCATACACATACCCGCCTGTAATAGTCAAATCAGCTATTACAGCTCCAGCACCTTCAGCAAAAGCAATTCGCTTTGTCGTCTTAGATGTATATGAACTTTGTCCGATAATAACATCATCTCTATTACCTGTCGCTCCACGTAGCGTTACCCCTGCGCAAAGATAGATGTTATTATCATTATTATACTCCCCCTTACCTACAAGCACTTCAACAGATTCTGCTTGTGCAGTTCCCACAAGATTCGTTGCAAAAATCGTCGCTGTCTTTACAGTAGCCGCCGCCGTCTCCCACGTATTATACGGCTCGGCGGCATTCGGATTATCCTTAACGACATACACCTTAGTATCTGCATTGGCAGAAAAAGCAAAAAGCGAAAATCCTACAACCATCCCAAATGCACAGCGCAGCAACTTCTCGCTAATTAAGCGAAATCCCCCCCCCATTGAGAAAATTGCAAGATAGCGCGAACATATCTTTTTCATAGTCGTTCCTTTGATGTTTTTGTTTTATATGTACTATCGATAATTAAGCCAATTTATAAACTATTTTGCCTCGCGGATTGTAGTTTATCAAAACCATATAAATAACGCAAGAAAACAGCGTGTCATTTTGCGCACGCGCTTTTTTTCTCTGCCGCATTCCTCGTCTTTTCTTTAGTAGCGAATGCGTCGGGGAAAAGTGTCTTGAGTATGGCGTTGGCGATTGCCGCCATGCCGCCGTCGCCAGGATGGTTCGCCACCCCCGCGTGGGCAAAGAGCCCTATCGCCTTCATAGCGGGGTCGCCCGCGAAATCCGCCTTGACGAATGGGATGGCATGATCTCTCGCTGCATTTCCCATGCAGATGTCTTTCGCTTCATTGGGCCAGAATACGCCACGGACGACGGCGCGTGGCTTTTCGCCCGACGCAGTGAACCGATCCAGCAGCTTACCGAACGCGGACTGAAACGCGAGACGTTCCTCCTCTGTCTTCAGATCCTTCACGTTCTCGCCAAGGGCGATGACAAGAAAGTCCGGCTTTGCAGCGACGAGATCATCGAGGGCCGAGAAGTCGTACGTCCGAAAATAGTGCTCGAACTCGTAAAGGTTCTTGACGATAAGCTGCGGCTTGCATCCAGTCTCGCGCTCTATTCCGGCCGCCACGAGATGAACGTAGTCCTTCTCCTGCGAGCTTGCGGCCATCCCCCACCGGTTCGTCCATCCGATTTTCGGCGCCACGTCGTGAAGCGTTATGGAGTTCCCGATAAAGACAACCTTTATGTCGCCGTCTGGCGTCACGTCTTCGCAAGGCGCGGCGTTCATTTCCGTCGCCTGGTTCTTCTCGGCATCCGACATCGCGACCTTCGCCGTGCGCGCGTCGCCCCGTCCCTCCACCGCGACCTCTTTCCCGTTGAGCCGGATGCGCTCGAAGCTGACGCGCTCAACGCGGTGGTTCTCGTCGAAGTCCTTGATGCGGGTGGGCGGCATGGTCGGCGCGAAGATGTCGATGTCGCGGAAGACGATGTCGCTCACCCGCCCGCGATTCTCGGCACCGGGCTTGGAGTACTCCGCGATGAACCAGATGACGACCGCGGCGAAAGCCTGCGGAGTGCGGCGGTTCTTGGGATTGAAGTCCTTAGCCGAGGCGGAAAAGACGGTCCAGGTCGCATCGGGGTCGTATTCAATGCGGATGTTCTCGTAAACGATGTCGTGGACATAGGCCTGATCGCAGTTCTGCACGTCCAAAGGCGGCTCGTGCAGCGCAATCACGTCGCAGTCGCGAAAGACCACGTTCCGGATCTCCCGCGCACGCGTCTCCGCGCCGATCTCAAGAGCGCGGCCCCAGTCGTTCCAGATCGTGCAGCGCTCGACGACGACATCCTCGAACACGTCGTGCAGGACGCCGTTGTGCGTCATTTCCGATTCGGGCAGGATGTAGTCGAACCCCTTCACGCAGATCGAGTCGTCGTAGGTGCGGAGGAACGAGTCGCGGATACGCACCTTGCGGCAGTTATGCATGTCGATGCCGTCCGAGTTGTAGCGCCAGTTGCCGATGATCTTGATGTTGTCCACGAGCAGGTTGTCGCAGCAGATCGGGCGGATGGTGTAGAGCGGGGAATCGCGGATCGTCACGCCCTCGATGCGCACATCGTCGCAGAACTCGAGGCGAACGGCGTCAAAGCGCTCCACATTGGTGATTGCCCAGCCCTTCCGGCGCTGCTCCTGCGCGAGTGCGGGGTCGATGACGCGCGGCACGGCGCGGACGCGGCTCGAGTCGAGGATGCCCTTTCCGCAGATGCGCACGCCCGGCGCATCCTTCGCGAACACGCGCCCGTAGACGACCGCGCCGTCGTCGATGAAGAGCGTCTCTCCCGCCTTGAGCGTGATGAGCCCCGCATCGTGCTCACCGGGGCCGAAGTAGCGCACATTCGCCGCGGAACGGTCGATGTCAGACCAGTCGCGCGGCGGATCGGCAAAGAGCATCAGGTTGCGGTGGCGACCGTCGAACTCGACCGAATACGCGCCCGCCTTAGGAATTTTAAAGCGCACCGAATCGTCTTCGCGTCGCACGGCGACCTTCGCGGAAACCGGCCGCACCACGACGTTCGTGAAGGCGCGGCGCGGCGTCACGCAAACTTCCGTCGGGCCGCCGAAGTCGAACCGTGCGAAAGAGCAGATTTCCGTCTGGTCGAGCTCGCGCTGGTGGCCTGGCCAGCGGATGTTGACCGGCATCGCCGAACAGCGCGCGGCCTCGACTCGCAGCGCCTTGTCTCCGACCCTGACCTCCGGTAGAATTTCGGCGACCACATAGGATGATTCCGCTGCGGCGAATGACACGGCTGCAAGCGACACAAAGGCTGCGACTGCGCACATATGCGCAAACAAATGGAGTTTGGAGGTTTTCATATTGCTATAATACCAAAACTTTTACTTGGATTGACACCCTAAGGACACTCGTTGCCGAGGGCGTCGACCCACTTGCGCTTCGCGGGATCGGTGCAGATCAGAAGCTTGTTCAGGTCGAGGTCGAAGAGCTGCTGCATGTACTGCGGATAGTAGCTGCGGCGCTCCGCGCTCGTGCAGGCGCTCTTGTGCGCGTTGTTGACGGTGCGAAAGCCCGTGCCCGAACCGTCCTCCGCCCAAAGCGGCAGATCCACTGCGTTCACCGCGTTCCACTTCGGCTGGGTGGTGAAGCTGATCTGTCCGCGCCAGGTCCCGGGACGGGTCTCGCGCATGAGGTCGCCGAGCTTCCTGCCGGGCACGCGCGCGGCCACGCGCTCGAAGTTGAACGACACCATCGTCACCTCCTGCAGCCCATGCAGGTCGCCGCCGTTGTCGCCGCAGCTTGCGAAGAGCGGCATGTTCACGTTCTGCTCGTCGCAGCAGTTGATCATCGTTATCGGATGGTTGAACGCGCAATGGTACGGGTAGTTGCCGAACGTGAAGCCGTAAAGCCCGAAAGTCGCCGCGCAGTTCACCATGACGACATGCTCGCCGCCGACCTGGAAGCACTGCCCGAAGCCCGTGGCGGAGACGTTGACGAGATTGACCGGCGCGTTGTTGCTGCCGTCCGTCAGCGTCACGCCGATGTTGCCGACGACCGGCGGCGGCGGATTTCCGTACGGATACTTGAGGCCGTCCAGCGTCGCCTTGCCAAACGCGCTGAGCTTGATGTTGTGCAGTTCCAGGCTGTTGACGCGCTGGAGGTCGAGCGCACGCAGGTTATGTTGCGAGTCGGGCGCCCAGATGGCCACGTTCTCCATGTTCAGCGCCGAGCCGTTCATGATCCCTTCCTTGGACCACTCGCCCCGGACGATGTCAACGCTCGTTCCGTCTTTCGGCAGCGCCTCGGGCCGCAGGTAGAAGACGACGCCGTTTGTCTCCATTCCCTTAGGCCAGCCAGTGACATAGCGCCGCTCGCCGACCAGCTCGAACGTGCGGTGCATGTTGCGAATTACAACCGCCGCGCGCGGGCCGCCGTCATTGAACTCGTGAACCGCGTCAAGCCGGTAGAGCCCCGCAAACACGAACAGTTGCCGCCCGGACGCAGCGCAGTCGTCGATCGCCCGCTGTATCACAAGCTCGTCGTTCGTGCCGGTGCAGACGTAGTCGGCCGCCGCCTTTGCCGCAGGACGCGAGTCGGAAGCCGCGAGCCACACCTGCCGCGCATCGTCACGCTCAAGCCCGGCGCACCCCGCCAGAAACGCCAGCAAAAAAATACAAATAACTCTCATCTGCCGCACCTTATAAAACGAAGTGACGTCCTCACCGAACGAAAATCACCATCCCGCCCCTCAACGCCTTCCTTCTTCATGTCGTAGTAGTTCTCGCCGATCAAGGTGCCGTTGGGGAATACCATGTCGGCATGGAGGCCGGTCAGGTCCTTCCAGGTCGTCGCGTTCGCGTCATGGACGCCGGTGCCGACGTTGTCGATTGCGTCCCAATGACCGATAAGCCCCGACTGCACATAGCCGTCAACCGCGCCCTGCGCCGCCGCCGCAAAGGCTGCGACTGCGCACATATGCGCAAACAAATGGAGTTTGGAGGTTTTCATATTGCTATTATACCAAACTTTTACTTGGATTCACTACTATCCGGGTGTTGATACTACTACTTACTATTTTTTATTATAGGCCCGCAGTCCTTCATTGAGTTTTTGAAACAGAATCTTTTGCTCTTTTTCAGATGCGTTACTCAGCCAACTTTGATACAGCAGACAATTTCTCTAAAAATTCTTTCTCTGCATTTTCTCCAAAACGACCAATAACAAAACGAGACCCTACTTTTTCCCAATATTTCACATATCCTTGCCTTTCTCTTCGTAAAACTTCAATTGCATTATTGTGCTTCTGTTTTTCTTTTTGTTTTACACTTAGAGACCTAATTCTTAAATATTTTTCCATGCATTGCAATCTATCTAATGCAGCAATAACAAAATCTTCCACATCTGTTTTCGTTGCTCCATATTTTACAAGACCTAAAGAAATATAGACAACCAATTCATCATATTTAACCACCGACAGCGCGATTTTTTCTGGAGTCAAATTCTTATATGGCAAATTGATAAAGGCATTTGCTAATTCTGCTAAAGCTTCTAATCTGTGAACATTTGATTTACTTTGAAAAGTGATATTGGAAGACACTATAAAAACGGCATCATAAACACCATGAGGTTTCTCCCATCTAATAGAATCTGACAAAACATCATTTATTATCTGATTTTTACCTTCATCTGCTTTTTCCCTCCCTATTTTGTCACTCACCATGACAACTACTACAATACCACATAGTATTAACGCAACCATATGTAGCATATTTCTCATTCTGAAAGATAACATCTCTTAACTCCTTCTGATACATCTCTAACATTTGATAAATCTCGTTGGACCCACAAACCAAATTTTGAAACTCGCAACACTCCTGTAGCTGACATTTCAAATTTTTGATGATACACCTTTTCAAAATAATTAGTAACACTAAAGTTTGTCCATTTAACTGGGATATCCCAATCTATCAAACCAGATGCTACTGGCAATATAAGTTCGTCTCCCATTTTTACCTCGTCTCTAAATAAAAAATTATCTGCAGAAACACTATACCACATACCTGCACCCATCATTTCATTATGGGTCCATACTTGCGAAAATGCTTCATCTTTAAAATAACCAGTTACAATACTCTTGGCACTAGGCTCCTCCATAAAATAAAGCCCTCGAAATGAAACATATTCAGGCATAATATAAACTTCAGATGAAAATCCAGCACCACCAGGCTTGCCGAATGGAATGTCAAAAAACAGTTCTTCCGCGTTTTTAGCCTTCCAACTGATCGGAAGCATTGTCTTTGTAATTGGAAAATATATCGAATCTCCGAAAGAAAAAGAAATTAATCTATCTCCAGCATTCATTGGCGAAATATAGTATCTAAAAGACGGGCCTACAAAAAACGGATTATCATCAATTACGCCATGATGAGGAGTTATATCTATATTTATATTTTTAGGTAACCATTCACATAAAATACGCTCTGCAATCCCCCATACATGGCGATTCACGAAAGTACGAATTACAACCTGTGGAGTCAAACTAACCCTGACAGCCGTCATTTCATCTTCGCTTTCAATGGTATCGGCTGTAAAATACTCGGTAAATTTAAGGCTTGCTTTTAAATCTTTCTCGCTTGCGCTCTCCTCTTTTGCGGTAAATGGAAATGAAAGTTCAAGCGTTTGTTCTGCCGCGACACTTATGGAGCGTGGTATCACTTCTTGCGTTAGATACTCTAACTTTCCCTTATCATCGAATTCAATTTCTGCGCTTCCGCCAAATGGCCCGCCGTAGATTGTAATATCTAAGCTATTCGTTGTTGAGCGGCGTGGCACAATATCATTAGGCGCGTTTGTATAACAATTCTCAAATATGACCGCACTATTTGAAAAAGATATGCTCGCCGTGGCGCTTGGCTCTTCCTTATGTGTACAGCCGCAGGATAAATCTACTACTGGATGTCTATAACCCTCATAGACAAATACGCCTCCAAACGAACAGCCTGTACAATAACAATCATCCTGGCACGAAAACTTCCAAAGTTCATCAAGACTCTCT
>CAJGDE010000091.1 GCA_904502135.1 Kiritimatiellia bacterium | reverse complement strand
GCGACGGGAACTGTCATCATCACGATAAGCGACGAATACGCATATTCAAAAACGAGCGAAGCACCGCTTTCAAATCCGAGGGCTGCCGTAGCGTTAGAGCCGAACGAAAAGCCGTCAATTCCTGCAGACCGGCCGAACTCGGCGATAACTTCATTCATCCACTGCGGAGGCACCATCATTTGCCGCCCTCCTCTTCATCCGGGTCGATCTCCTCGGCAATAAGCGAATCGAGGTGCTCCTGCGCGGAATCGACGAGTTTTTCGCGATCTTCTTCCGACGAAAAAAGCCGCGGCGAAAGTTTTCTGAAAATTGACATGATCTCGCGCGTAAAATCCATCTGCGCTAAAAGCTTCATAACCGCGCAATCCGAAACGAACGAACTTATTTCACGAGAGGTGCAGCAAGGCTTTTCTGTAAAATCGACAATCCGTGACGTCATCGCCGAAGAATCAAGAAGCATCTTAACGCCGAATTCACGCGTCATTCTCATCCCCAAGGAGTCCATCATTCCAAGAACTGTCTTCAAAACCTGAACACACTGGAGATCTTGCAGAATGCGCCTTAACTCAACAGCGTCGCGCGAAGGCGAAGCGCTCGCGAGATCCGCCCCGCATCCCTTAATAAGAAAATCAGTAGCGGCATCCATCGCACCTGCGCCGCGAGAGGCGAGAATCGAACGGAAACAATCTTGAGGAGACTTAAAGCCAAGAATCTCACTACGGTAAAGATCTCTAAGGCTGCTCATCTCTTCTGGAGTCGTGGAGCGCGCATTAACCTCATTGGCGAGATTTATACCGGCGCGCACTTCACCGCCCTTTTCCTTCATCAGCGACTCGCGCGTCGAATCGATGAGAGATTTAATATCGCCTTCGTCCGAATCGAGCGCCGCCGAAAGAATGTCCAGCATCGCGAACTGATGGGAAGGATCGGATGAAAGCTTCTCTAGCATCCCCGAAAAGTTCTCGAAAGACGGCAGATTGCCGTTCTCTCGATTTCGCCTCAATAATTTAAGAAGATTATCCATCTCCTTTTTATCGGGCATATCGGGCATGGTTTTCATCCACTTTTCGACAGCATCGGCGTACAAAGAGCGATGACGCGTTTCGCCGAGCTTTCGGTCAGAAATCTTCTTAGACGCCTTTTCTTCAAATTGCATCGAAAGCTCTTCCATGGAATCCATAAGCTCGGACGCTGTATCATTTTGAACGACAACCGTCGCACCGCCAAGCCTACCTGTTTCAAGGGCTTTCGCCGCATCAGGAGTATCAATGACGCCCGGCATCATCGTATCCATCCTGTCGAAGCGGATGGGATTTCTTAAAAACTGGGCTCCGTCAAACGCCATTGGAACCCTCCACCCACACTATCTGCGGACCGTAAAAATCAAGCGAAAGAGAGGTTTTTCTCTTGGGGATGAATAAATCGCGAAGTTTAACACGCCCTGCAACGCCGACAGGATCATTACCAGTCCACGCGACCGCGGCCTCACGCTTTACACACAAAACCTCGCCCTCTTTAAGGACAATTCGTTTTATCCTCGACTTTGTCGCCGTAACTACCCAACCAATTGCGAAACGCGTAACTGGCATCGCATCCCTAAGGCTAAACGGAATAATCTTCAGAAGTTTAGCCTCTTTCCTCGCCTCAAATGGAGCGGCAAGAATTTTGGAGGATACTGCGCTAAGCGATTCAACTGATGTGAGATGAGTTAAAAACGGACGGTCGCTCGAAGAAAGATAAGATTCGCCCTCGCTTTGCAAAACGAAAAGCTCTCTTCTATCAGGAACGATAAAACCCTTAAGAGAATTGACCGAGAACTTTCCGAGCGTAGCCGCCGGCTGCCCCTGACCAATTAGCCAGGAACCTGCCTCAACTACGGCGAAACCGTTCTCAATCTTAGGCTCGTTCATTTTTTATTAGCCGACTCTTTAGCCTTTTTCTCGTCTTCGTATTTCTTTTTACGAGCGTCAAATTTGGCATCCCAGACTTTTCTCTCAGCCTCTATTTTATCTTCGCGGCGCTCTTTGCGAAATTCACGCTCCTTTTTATCGCGATAGTACCATTCGTCAAACTTCTCCTCGCGGATCTCGCGCATCTCTTCTATCTTTTCGTTGCGCTTTTTCCTCTCCATATCATCCGAATTTTTGTCGCTCTCTAATTTCTCCTCGAGAGTAATATCACGCTGGCGCGTCGCCTGAACGCGAACTAAATCGGGTTCTTCGACATCGACAATATAAGGCGTTAAAATAAAGAGGCGCTGAACCGTTTCATCGCGGTTGCTCGCTCCGCCGAAAAGCCACCCGATCCAAGGAATATCGCGTAGATATGGAATACCCCACCCCGCAGATTCTTTTATGTCGCGCATGTAACCTGCGAGCAAAATCGAATGATGCTCAAGAACAGACGCCTGCGTTTCAAGCGTACTTGTGCGCGTCATCGGCATCGCATCGACCGTAACCGACTCGAAACCGCCGTCTTGAAGCTCCATCGTAAGCCACACGCGCGAAGGCGCGTTCGTATCGGCAGATTTAACAATGCGCGGCTTTATCTGAAGGCGCGTTCCGGCCGAGACTTCCTCAAGCGAGGCAACTTCAGTTCCAACAACTCGCGCATGATAGCTCTGGGTATCAGAGAGTTGCGCTGCTAAATTGTTGAGCGTTAAAAGAGAAGTTCTGGAAATACTGCGCGCCTTACCCTTCTCACGCAATGCCGAGAGCGACGCTGAAACATCTACATCCTCACCAAGGTAAGTAACGGCGCCAGCGAGGCCCTTACCTGCAAGCGAAGCAGGCGTAAAAAGATTGCGTGCATTCTGCCCGACGCTACCCTGAACCTTGTCGTCGTTGGCGGCATCAACCTTAAAGGAAAGCTGCCAGTCGAGCGCATCCTCACGCGAAAGCTCAACAACCGTAACGGCGATTTCAACGAGCTTCTGCGGAACATCAAGTTCCTTAATAAGCTTTTCGTACATTGGAAGACGCGTTGTCACGTCGCGAACAATTACCGCGTTGAGGCGATTGTCGGGGCGGATGACGGGCGTAAAGCCAGGAAGTGTCACATCGCGACTTTCGACTTCTTCCGTCTTATTTGTTAGAGACTCCTTAACCTTCGAACCAGAAGAAGACGTCATTATCTCTCTAAGTATATTCGCAACTCCTTGAATCGTCACCGAAGACTCAGGATTCGAAACGGAAAAGCTTACATCATCCGCCCACGTATTCACAAGCGGATAAACGCGAGCCTCAACTTCATTAAAGGTTCTAAGCTCACGAAGTTTATCGGCCTTAGCGATAGTTTCGGCAACGAGCGTCACATAGCGCGGCGGACCTGAAACCATAATAAGCTCATCATTCGAGGCGGTCTTGATAGGAAAGCGGGAATCTTCAACACCAAGATCGCGGATAAGAGAGCGCACCTCTCCGGCCTTCATATATTTAAGGTCGAGCAGAATAGTCGCAACCTCACCAGAGCCGTAAACATAGAGAGCCGCACCATCGTAATACCAGATAAGATTATGAGACGTAGAAATACGATCTAAAAACTCCGCGGCGGGAATATTAGAAAAAGTCCCGGAGAAACTACCCGAGACAGCCTTGGACATGACGACAGAAATCCCCTGAGCACTGCCGAACGACTCGAGCGCCTGGCGAATATTCATCGTTTGCGCAACAAGCGAGTAGCGAGGCGCCTTCCAAGGAATCGAAGTTACAGTATTAGTCTCAGACCCTTGAACGGCAAGGGCCAAGAATAAAACCATTGATAATAAAACTTTTCTCATAAGACACCTCATTTTACGGCCTTATCAGCACATCGGGGAATACACTTTTAGGAGCATTGACATCCAAAGCCCGCTGCATCCACCATTCACAAGAATCGGCGAACTCTTCAAAAGAATCTTTCATCTCCGCGAGTTTGGCGTTAGGAGAGATTTCGCGCCACAGAAGAGCTTTTTGAGCGCTTTCATCCCAGGCGAGAGACGCTTCCTCGCGCAAAAGACGCCCCGCGACATACGATGCAAACTGCGGCAAATCATCTGAAGTGACATCAAGATAATGCTTAAGTACAATGCGATTGCCGATATTTTCGGCAATAATCTCCCATCCGTCTACGCGAAACGCATAAACAGACAAACCCTGAGAAACCTTCTCAGGATAACCAATTGCACTGGCCAATTTCGAAATCATATAACCTATCTACAATTCCATTTCACTGCTATCCAATTAGAGCGGAAAGAAACCTTTCTTTCAGTAACTTGTAAGATATCATAAAAGAGGGGTTGCTGTCAAACCGAATCTTGAGATATTTGCAATAAATTACCCCTCTCCTAACTTTTTGCAACGTTATCGCTTTTGATGCACACTAAGTATGTTGCCTTGGCTTCGCCATACTGACGATTCATTCAAAAAGTTGTGATAACGAACGACCCCTTCCAAACTCGGACTTACGACGATACCGGCATCGCATATATCGGTCTTTTGAATTTTCTTCTCGATCCGAACTCACTAGAAACGCTGTAAATGTTGTAATGACCATGGTTTGTAAACTGTGGACATCACAAATCCTACCGCATTTCAAATAGATTTTTAACACTGCTTTATCAATCGCAATCGCTACAAAAGTTACCATCGCATTTTTAAAAATGCGGTGGTAACTAACAGAATGAAAATCTATCGTATTTTCTACTGTTTCATCTTCTCTTTACCCTTTCCACTTCACTCTTTACTTCATCGCAAAAGAATTAAAGAATTGAAGAATTGAATTCGCTCACTTTCATTCGCTATTTAGAGAACCCTTGAACAGGACGAATAGACTGCCCGTAGTAGCGGGAGTTGTAGATCGTGCTGTGGTAACCCGAAATGAAGAAGAGGTGCCACGCGTAGTAGTAGTCCGAGCCGGGAACAGACGACCAATAGTAGCCATCCGAACTGGCATTGATGAGCGAAGTCCCGTAGCCATAGCCGGCACAAGGGAGAAAGATACTATTAAAAGCATATTCGCCCCTGCCACGAACGACATATCCATTAACACCATTTCTTGATGTCCAAATCCAGTCACACTTGCTATTGAGGTCTTCAAACTCCTGCTTAGTCGGCATCCGCCAATCGCCGCCCCAATGTTTATGCGCCGCATCATGTTCGGGCGCAAGAACACCATCTGTCGTAATCCAACCTTCGCTTTGCAAAGTTGAATTGATTTTGCCATAAGTCGGCGTATTATCTGAACTAAACGAGAAATTAGAATTCGATCCGTCACTTGCGACCCACTTGTCATTCTCGCGTTTATATCCAATAGTATCACCCCACCAGAAGTAATAGCCATAATCTACCGGATTTTCCGCGCCAATATTAGCTCTCGCCCAATATGGACCACCCTCCCAAAGCTGAACTTTCTCATCGCTATCAGAAAAGCTATTCATACCAACACCATTGATATTATCCCTCATGCGCGCACGGAAGAAGAATGAGCGACCCTTCTCTCGCGGCGTAACGATGAACTCAACCTCTCCTTCATTTATCTGAACAACCTCAAGAGCTACATTATCGACCAAGAATGAATCGCCACTAAGCTCCTTAGTCCCCTCAATTGCGAATATCTTTAAAAGATTTTCTTCTGTCGCCGCATCTCCAACATCTACGTCATCTATTTTCAACTTAATCGAGAAAAGATTATTCTCACCAGATAGCTTAAACGATGTAACCTTGAGCCGAGATTCTGCAACTTCGCCTTCTATTAACTTATCCGTAACAAGCGCGTACGAAAGCCACGCATTAGGTGAAGCCTTTACTTGTTCCCGAGTCACACCCTCAAGCCCAAGCGCCCAAGTACGATACGCCGCGTATTCCGCCGCCGTCTTGATATTTGCTGCGAGCTTCGCATCCGCCGAACCTTCAAGCGCCGCCGCGACTTGTTCAGCCGTGGATGTCGCTGACAATTGCGGGATAGGGTCTGCAAAAAACGCTGGAGTAGTTCTTGTCAAAGTAAGATTATCAATCTTGCCTGAACCGCCGAAGCCAACTGCGGTAAGCTCCTGAATCAGTTCATCATATAGCAGATCCTTTGGAGAAACCATTCCGACAAAAAGTTGCTTTGCCGCAAAAAACTTATTAGCTTCCATCGTCAAATTAACGTTTTTATAATAATCCCCCATAAGCTCCTTGTAGACATCTTCATCAGCCACCGCATTGACTTGCTCACGATCAACAAAAACGACAAAGCCTACAACAAGTTTACCATCAGCGGTAATATCTTCAATCGCACGAATTGTAAGCTGATGCCAAGCTCCAAAATCAAAATTCGCAGCGGTCTCAATCACAAAATCCTTCGGAGTTGGATTGCCATTAGCGTCCATATTCGCTGCCGTAACGATAAGATTCGTAGAAGGCAAAATATCGTCACTCTCATCATTTGGCGTTCCGTTGTCACTACCTTCATTTGCCTTTACCCAAACGATAAGATGAGTATTCTCCCCGCATAATATATCCATCTCTAGGTGCTTTTTCGTGAACTGAAAGTAAGTATCAATGTAAATACCACCTTTGATATCATCATATAAACCCGCTCTGAAAAAATCATCCGGATGATTCCAGTAATCATCTGTCGCAACGACTCTACGATAAAGAGGTGTACCCGTTGTCGTTTCTACATTTAAATAGTTATTACCAGCACCATCAAGCTTAGCATCATTTTCACCGTAAGCCTTTACCGTGCCAGCTCCACTGTACTCAGAATACCACAAATAGGTGTTTCCGCCTTCTACAGTAGGTGTATAGGATTCAAGAACCTCTTCAGCTGCATAAGTCTCGAAGCCTTCGGTTTCTTCATACATGCCATATACAGGCGGCACAACAGCGGGTCTTGCATTGACGCTTATTGCGAGCGCCGCCAGTGCAAGTGTTATCATTAATTTTTTCATTCTTTCATTTTCCTTTTCTCGCACTTTGTTTCACAGCTCACTCCCTCGCGCAGAAAAGAAGAGTGGCGTGTTCTCAAATCACCACGTCTGATAGAGGCATCGGCAAACGCCCGAACAAAACATGAATGATGAAAACACGCCACGTGGATTACCCACGTAGCGCGGTCATCGTATTCCGCTTTGTTCTTGAAATTTTGCCGATTTCCTATCAAGCGTCATACGCTGATTCGCGTACGTTGTATGGGTTAGCTTTCGCACCCCATACTTACTCTCGCTCCTTGGTTTAGTTTAGAGTTTTTATTTAGGTGAAGATTTTAGGTGAAGGTGAACAATGGATATTTTCATTATTATAAAAAGTTATTATTCCACTGTTCACCTTTAACCTTCACCTTCTACCTCTCTATTAACTCCTAACCAAGTGGAGAAGCCGGCCACTATAAGTACTGCGACCAGTATAAAAGTTTCAATCAGCTATCTGTTTCTTCCTTTCATTAAACCTACTCGCTTTCATCTAAAGACATAATTTCTCCGTCAAAAAGCGTCAATATTATATCATTTTTACGTCGATAATAATATACGCGAAAATTGTAATCGGTTAGTCGAATGTGCGGACTACCGCCGCCCATCCGACTAAGGTGTTTGGCAGTGTGGACTTCCTATTGTTTTAAAACAGCCGTTCCGTATGCCATTTAATCAAAAAAAAAGAAATAAAAAATCATTTTTGCGCT
>CAJGDE010000090.1 GCA_904502135.1 Kiritimatiellia bacterium | reverse complement strand
TCTGTTGACAAGACCGAAACGCGCGCGAAGCGGCGCGGCGATAAGCCCAATGCGCGTTGTCGCGCCAACAAGCGTAAAGCGGGGCAGCTCCAGCCTAACGCTTCTGGCGTTAGGTCCCTGATCAATCATGATATCGATAGCATAATCTTCCATCGCAGAATAAAGATATTCTTCAACGGTCTTCGCCATACGATGTATTTCGTCGATAAAAACGATGTCGCCCTGTTCAAGCGACGTCAAAAGCCCAGCCAGATCGCCAGGCTTTGTGATAACCGGGCCCGAGGTCGTTTTGACCCGCACGCCCATAGCTTCGCCGAGAATATATGAAAGCGTAGTCTTCCCGAGACCGGGAGGTCCCGAGAAGAGCACGTGATCTAGCGACTCGCCACGCTCCTTTGCGGCTTTGACGGCCAGCATAAGCCTGTCGCGCACTTTGCGCTGACCGACAAAGCCATCAAAATCACAAGGGCGCAGCGAGTTGTCAAAGGCGCTGTTGCGCCTGTTAAATTCATCGCTGGGTCTTTCAACTTTCATAAATCGGCGGATATTATACCAAACTCACCGGGTAATTACTTCGTGCGGCCCGTGTATGCTTTGCTGATCGAATCGTCTGAAGCATACTTGAAAAACTTCTTCGCCGCCTCTTCGCGCGCCTTGTCCCACGGACGGGGGCTGCCGCAAAGCTGTACTGCCCAAAGTTTAAGCTCTTTGCGATGCCAGTTGACCATGCAGTTCGTGCCCCACGCTCCGCCATGGCCGAACCACTGATCTTCACCATCGACTTCAGGCGCCCCAAGGCCGAGAGAATAACCGCCAAGTCCCTTAGGACGGGTGGAAACGGCAAGAATCGACTTAACCGTCTCTTCCTTGAGAATCCTTACGCCGTTATCGCCGACGCCGAGATTCATAAGCATCTTGTAGAACTTGAGCTGGTCGTGCGCCGTAGTCCAAAGGCCCGCACCCGCAGACGCGAATACATGGTCTCCGTTGTAAGGACGCTGCTGCCAGTCGTTCTGAAGACGGTATTGGGCTTTCTCACCCTTCTTGCAGTCATACATTTCAACCTGGCTCTTAAGCTGCTCATCGGTCGGCTTAAATGTGGTAGAGGACATTCCGAGCGGATCCAAAACCGTCTTTTTAAGATAATCCTCCCACTTCATGCCGGTGATAACCTCGATTACGGCAGCGCCGATGTCGATACCGGTATTGGAATACTGCTGCTTTGTGCCCGGCTCAAAGAGAATAGGGCAGGCCGCCGCAATCGCCGCCGTCTGTCTGAGAGGTGCCCCGCCAGACCAACCGCCGCCTTTAACGAAACCTTGTTTCGCGCAGATTTCGAACGGAAAACCGCCCGTGTGGTTGAGGCACATGCGCACGGTCAGAGCGTTCTTGGCCTTAACGAGCTGCTTAACACCGTTCGTCTCGGACTTGAGAACCCAGAGAGTTTTGAACTCGGGCAGATATTTAGAAACGGGGTCGTCAAGATCAAGCTTGCCCTCTTCCACGAGTTTAGCGATAGTCACTCCGCAGAAACCCTTGGTCTGGGAGCACTGCATGTAAACATCGTCAAGCGTGATCTTACGCTTAGCCGCGACATCGGCATAACCTACAGCACATGTCTCCTGTATTCCGTTTTTGTAAAACACATTGATGGCGCCCGGCAATTCCCCGCTCTCCACATAAGGTTTAAGAGCCTCGTATGCAAAAGAGGTGTTTGATTCGCACCATGTATTCTTTTGTGTTGCGCAACCAGCTAAAATCGCCGCTGCTGCAATAAACAACAGTTTTTTCATTTTTTAGTTCTCCTTTTTTTCTTTTTCAAAAACAATATTTTTGTTGACGTCTAAAAGCGCGAAAAGAGCTCTGTGATCGGAGACATTTTTTACGGCAAGCGCCTCCGGCACGCCACAAACCGAAAAGTCGCGATAGAAAATATAATCAATCGCGCTTTTCCCGAAATACCGATGCTCCGTCGTGTAGCGCTCTTCTTCAGGCATGTTTAAATAAACATCACAAAAGCCCGATTCGTCAAGCGTCTTAAAAATCGTATCCTGCGAAAACTCCTTGCGTCTTTTGTCGGCATTGAGATCGCCTGCTACAATTACAGGCCGGCGGAACGAACGGCGGCGAGGTTTTTCCATCTCGACGATCTGCTCTATCGCTATCGAGCGCTTCCTGCGGTTGTCTTCGATTTTCTTCTCGTCCTTGCCCTGGCCGTAATTTGACTTAAGATGGACGGCATATACATTAGCCGTCACGACTCCATCTATCACAACGGAAGTAAACACATAACCGCGAGGCGGCTTAACCGAGGACTTTTTCTTCCATACGCTCCAATGCGAGTCGACGACGGGCAGAGTCGTTGCGATAACATCCTGCTGTTGATCGAATCTGTCGCTCCATCTGTATCTTGATATCGCGGCAAGCTTTAAACCTTTGCGGCCTATTTTAGATATTAGATTCGTGGCGACCGCCGGACTTCTGATTTCATTCAAACATAAAATAACATCATTAGTCCCTTCGGGGTCAATCTTTGAAAGCCCATCAGAAAGCATTTGCGCCGCTTCTGAAATTCTGGCATCTTCAACTTCGCGCGCAGCTCTATGCTTCGCTCTTCCTGAAGGAAACCAATTGCCGTTCCATGTCCCCATGACAATGGCAGCTATCAAGATTTTAAGCACTGGCGAATCTCCGGCGCAGGAGGACGATTATAAACGCACGTACACGGAGGAACGGAATCCTTAAGCCACACATTTCCACCTATCACGCTATCGTGCCCGATGACGGTATTGCCTCCGAGAATTGTAGCTCCTGCATAAATGACAACATTATCCTCTACATTCGGATGACGCTTTACGCCTTTAACGAGCAACCCCGTCACCGGGTCTTTGTCGAAGCTCAAGGCTCCAAGCGTAACGCCCTGATAAATTTTTACGTTAGACCCGATAACAGACGTCTCTCCGATAACAACCCCCGTTCCGTGATCTATAAAGAAACGCTCGCCGATGGAAGCGCCCGGGTGTATGTCAATACCTGTTTTCGAATGGGCGATTTCAGACATTATTCTCGGAATGACGGGAACTTTCAGCTTATACAGCTCATGCGCGAGTCTGTGAATCGTGACGGCATATACTCCCGGATAGGCCATAACGACCTCCATAGGACTTGTCGCCGCGGGGTCTCCCTCGTATGCAGCAATAACATCGGAATCGACAAGACGCTTAATTTCCGGAAAAGCCGATATGAATTTGGCGACGATCTTTGAAGCTTCAACGTCGCTTAAAAGCATCGAGACTTCTTTTTCAAGTTCCGACGAAATCACATTCAGCGCTTCTCCATCCGCAAGCGCACCGTAAACACACGGATGAAGAACCGACAACGATCGTTCCGTTATAAGAGATACTCTTTGAGGCAGGGTCATTTTGAACCAATCGACATGACAGTGAAACTGATGATAAGTATCAGCGTACCAAGCGTAAGATACGCCTTGGTCTTGGAACTCGTGCCCTTCCATTCGCCGATGACAACACCGATAAGCGTTGAAAAGAAAATCGTGGAGGCCATCATTACGGCAAAAGAAATATACTTAAGTTCGCCCATCATGGGCTCACCCGCCTTTGTGCAGACAAACTGCGCCACCCAAAGCACGCCAATAAGCGACGAGAGAATGAAATTCTTGAGGGAAAGCTTTTTATAATCCCCGAATGTGCGGTTTTTCAAATGCTGTTGAACGCACCAAAGAACTTCAACGATAAAACCGCCCCAAAGAACCACCATGATAACAGGCATGCCCTGCCACGGGAAAAGCGCACCTTCCGCGACAACTCCAGCCTTAACCGCAGAAGCGTACGCGGCCTTTTCAATCGCTCCACCCGACTGCAGACCGAAATTCATGCCGCCCGAAAAAACTCCAGCCACGATAGCGGTAAGGACTCCCTTTTTAAAGTCAAACTCGGCAACAGCCTTCTTCTTCTCTTCTTCAGGAAGTTCCGCTTCTTTGGCCTTTCCGGCAAGGCCTACAAAAACGATGCCGACCAATGAGCCGAAAACACCTGCAAGAACCGTGAGAGCTGCAGCATCTTTAATAAGCGAAGCTGCCTCACCTCTTGCGATCGGCGGGATTAACGTACCGGTCGCCGCGCAAAGGCCGCAGCCGATGGCAAGACCAAGGCCAATGCCGAGATATCTCACCATAAGCCCCCATGCGAGCGCGCCAACACCCCACATCATGCCGAAAAATGCGCATTGAACCAAAACCGTTTTGGGCTGCGAGACAGTAATAGCCCAAAAATCAGGTACGGTAAAATAGCAAATAAGAGGCGGGCAGACGATAAGTCCGATAAGAACATACACAAACCACCATGTTTCATACGCCCAGGATTTAATACCTCTTGCGGGAAGAAGGAAAATGGCTCCGGCCAATCCCCCAAGCGCGAATGTGAACATTCCAAGTATCGAATTCATGTCTGCCCCCTTCTTAATCTTATACAATTACAGCAATAGCCTGACCTTTCTGAACGCCCTTGCCGTGCTCAACGAGGAAGGTGATCTTTCCGCCTGATGGAGCTTTTATCGGGTTAAAGAGTTTCATCGCCTCAACCACACAAACGGCGTCGCCGGCCTTGACCGTAGCGCCGTCTTCAGCCATGTTGGGCTTTCCGGGCGCATCGGAGCGATAGAACGTTCCGTTCAATGGGGCGAGAACGCTTGTGCCTTCCACATTCGCCGCCGGTGCGCTCGCCGATTGGGCGGCTGAGGCCGGAGCGTTTGAGACGGCGGCCGAAGCCTTGTCTGAAGCCTCTTCAAGATCGGCTGGAATAGCGTCTCTCTTCTTGGGGTCGGTGTTGCGCCATTTGAAATACCCAAGCGCCACCTCTGGGAAAAGCGCGTAAGACAAAATATCTTCCTCTGCCTTGATTGTGCCTGCGGGCAAGGCGTCTGCCGCCGCTACAAGGCCAGGCTTAAGAAGATCCGCCGGTCTGCAGTCGATCGGCTTCAATTTGCCACAAAGTTTTTTCTGGAGCTTCGGTTCTATTTTGGCGGGTGTCTTGCCGTAATAGCCTGCAGCATAACGCTTCGTCTCATCCGTCACCATTGAGTAGCGCTTTCCGGAAAGGACATTGAGAACAGCCTGCACGCCAACAATCTGCGAGGTCGGCGTTACAAGCGGAGGATACCCGAGATCGGCTCGCGCTTTAGGAAGCTCTTCGAGAACTTCGCCGAGACGATCGAGCGCGTCTTGCTGGGCAAGCTGCGAACGGAGATTTGAAATCATGCCGCCGGGAATCGCATGAACGAGAACGCCGGCATCCACGGCCTCAACCTTCGATGAAGAGCTCGGCTGACGCGTTTTCTTAAGCTCCATGAAATACGTATTAATCTTCTCAAGCTTGGAAGCGTCAAGATCAGTCTCAAACCCCTCTGATTCAAGAATCGTCTTCATCGACTCGACAGGCGGCTGGCTTGAGAAGGAGCTCAACGTCGAAATGGAGCAGTCAACGCAGCCAGCCCCCGCTTCAACAGCAGCCATATACATGGCCGAGGCCATGCCGCTTGTCATGTGCGAATGCACCTGAATAGGCATCTTCGGCATGGCCTTTTTAAGAGCGGAAACGAGATCTCGCGCGGCGCCCGGGGTGAGAATGCCGGCCATATCCTTGATTGCCAGAGAATCAATACCCATCGCCTCCTGGGTCTTCGCGAACTTTACGTATGAATCAATCGTATGAACAGGCGATGTCGTGTAGCAAATAGTCCCCTGCGCATGGCCACCGTATTTCTTGACGCATTTAATTGCCGTTTCAAGATTGCGCGGATCGTTAAGCGCATCAAACACACGGAAAATATCCATTCCGTTTTCACACGCAAGAGCCGTGAAACGCTCAACGATATCATCCGGATAATGCTTGTAACCAAGAATGTTCTGACCGCGGAAAAGCATCTGCAAAGGCGTCTTCTTGCAGACCTTTTTGATCTCACGCAGACGCTGCCAGGGATTTTCACGCAAAAAGCGCATGCATACGTCAAACGTCGCTCCACCCCAGCACTCGAGAGAATAGTAACCGGCGTCATCGATCGTCTCGGCAATCTTTAAAATGTCGTCGGTACGCATGCGCGTAGCCCAAAGAGACTGATGCGCATCACGCAGAGTCGTATCCGTAAAGCGGACTTTATTTTTTTTGGTGCTCATATTTTCTCCACGGTTTAGAAGCTGAGTTTAGCTTGAACGCCACCCCAGACGCAATCAGCGTCATAATGCGACCCCCAATACCAACCGCTATCGCGATAACCATCGCGGATAGACTCGTTAAGAAGCGAAGTATATGCGACAACGCCCCCGATTGAGAAGCAATCGCAAAGCTGCCAGGTAAGAATAAGCTTTACGGTTGTTCCTCCAATTCCGTCCTTATTGCCGCGCTCAAAATACTCATCCTCATCTTCTTCGATGAAAGCGCCGCGACCAACGCCGCTGTAGATGTAATCGAGATAGCGGCCGCTACCGAAGTTGACATTCCAGTCAAAACCGAGCGTTAAAGAATCTCCGAGCGCCATTTCCTCCATGAGGACAAAATCGCGCTTAAGTCCAAGCTCGTAGTGAGTACTGTCTTCAGGGCGGTACATGTGGCTTACCTGACCGTACGCCGTCACAATGGGATTCTCAAACTCGGCCTTAACGTAGATTTCGCATGAAGAGGCGTAGTCTTTTGAATATTCGCTCTTCACATTGTTGACAAACCATTCATGACCGGCCTCAAGCGTAAGCGACATAGTCTCATCCTCATTCGCCCAAACGGTCGCGCCGAGATGGATGTTATAGTCGGTTTCGTTCCACTCGCCGCGCATTTCCTCACGGCGACGGTTTGTCAAATCGTAGTTCTGCCAAACATAGAAACCGAGATAAAACGGATCGAAAGCGATGAAATCAGCCCAAACGCAAGGCTGCGCCACGGGGCGATCATTGTAAACCTGATTGCGGAAAACGTAGGCGGTATAAAAATCAACATCAAAACCAGCTTCAAAAAGAGCATCGCTTTCTTCTTCCAACGCTTCATTTTCTTGAGCATTCTCTGTATTTGCTTCTGCAGATGCAAGAAGCACATTTACAAATGCGATTGACATCAACATCAACAACATTTTTTTCATTTACTTTTATTCCTTAATTTTATTGTTTTATACTTAGCTGAACCGACACGTCTCAAGCCTTTGAGAAAGCGTATCAATTTAACTGCGAATTATAACACACACCTCACGCACTGTCAACGCAACACGTAAAAAAAAAGATCGATGCGCTGCACCGATCTATTAATTTCAGGATCAAAAATCGAATGTTTGAGATTAACTCACATAAGAACTTTATGGTGGAGGTAGACGGATTCGAACCGACGGCATGCTGCTTGCAAAGCAGCCACTCTACCAACTGAGTTATACCCCCGCTACGTTCAGTGAATAGTGAAGAATGAATAGTGAATAACGCAATCAAGAACAACCTATTCCCTATTACCTATCACCTATTCCCTGTACTGGTGGGCCTGACAAGAATCGAACTTGTGACCTCGTCCTTATCAGGGACGCGCTCTAACCAACTGAGCTACAAGCCCATGTATCGATGGAAGAGAAATGGAACATAATGTTTGCGTGAGTTTCACCTTTG
>CAJGDE010000089.1 GCA_904502135.1 Kiritimatiellia bacterium | reverse complement strand
GGGGAATTTATAAAAGCGCTTCCGGTGATCTGCAAGTCCGAGAGCGTGGACGGGATCACGACGTTCGCCGCGAAAAGCGAAGACGGTTTGCGCAAAGGAGTTCTTGTCGTTGATTATTTGAGCGGAAAGAATGAGATCGTGCTTGAGTTTAAGGGGGTCGATAAGGATTCCGAAACGTGGGTTTATGTCCACGACAACACGCGCGACTCAGAGCTGGTTACAGCTCCTATGCGAGACGGAAAGATCGTTTTAAAGAAAGCGGATGATAATTGCGCGGCATTCTCGGTCTGGTTCTGAGAAAGTTTGATATTATGAGAAACTTCATTTTTTGTCTGGTAACCGTTTTTACGACCGCTCTCGCACAGGCGATGATATCCCGCTCTGCCGTCGAATTTCAAGGTTCGGCGTCGGAGCGTATAGAAAAGGCCGTTTCGGCCGCACAGTCCCAAGGTTTACGCCATGTGAAAATTCCCGAGAAGGATCCGTTAAGCGAAGATGGCGTCTGGAGAATCGACAGGGCCATCGTCGTACCTTCGGGGATTTCGCTCATTCTCGAGAGCTGCACCATAGAGCTTAAAGACGGCGTAGAAGATGACATTATACGAAATGCGTCTTTCGACAAAGCGGGGAGCGTGGACAAGGCCTTCGAGGTTCTGGGCGTAAAGTCCAAGAAGTCCGTTTTGCGCGGAGGCCTTAGGGCGATCAATGTCAGAAACGCAGAAGATTTCATAATCAGCAATCTTGAAATACACAATCCCCGCTTGAACCCGATCGCCGTCGATAAGACAAAAAACGGCAAACTATCCAATATGCTCATCGGAACTTGCGATTCAAATGCGCTCTCGCCATGCATACTGGTCCATAAAGAAAACGACTCCGCCCAGATCGAGTTTATTTCAGCTTATGCAAAAGGTGGTGTGTTGAAAGATGAATCCAGCGGGGCCAAAACGCGCGGGATTTTAAATTTCAACGACAGGATCGACGGTGAAGATGTCGTTATGCCGCCGCTCGTGCCGACCCCGCGGAAAGTTGTCAGGACTTCCGGCGCTTTTCTCGCCCCATCGGCGTACGTCACGCGCGATTGGATCGTATTCGAGCGTGACGCGTCGATGAAGGCCGAGTCATACAGGCTTTCCGTTAAGCCGACCGGAGTAAAGGTCGTCGCACCGGACAGGCGCGGCGAACTTAACGCGATCGCGACGCTAAGACAGCTTGGCGAAGAGAAGAGCCGTTATCGCAACTGTGATTTTTACACGGGAGGCGATATCGGCAGACCTCTCGTTCTGCCGTGCTGTGAAATCGAGGATTATCCCGAATATCCTTGGCGGGCCATGCTTATAGACGAAGGAAGACATTTCTTCGGAAAAGAAACGGTAAAGCACGTTCTTAAGCAGATGGCCGCTCATAAGTTTAATGTGCTTCATTGGCATTTGACGGAAGATCAGGGGTGGAGAATCGAGATCGACGCGTATCCCGAGCTTGTTAAGAGAGGCTCGGTCCGTCCGTGTTCGCCGGTTCATTTCGCGTGCGGCGACGAGATGAATACAGACACATACGGGCCGTTCTACTATACGAAAAACGACATTCGCGAAATTCTTGCTTTTGCCGAGACTTTAGGTATTGAAGTCGTTCCCGAAATTGAGTTTCCCGGCCATATCCGTGCGGCTCTCGCGGCGTATCCGGAGTATTCCTGCACGGGAGAAAAACTTACTCGCGTTCCCCGCTGCACCTGGGGCGTAGAGAATGATGTGCTTTGTGTCGGCAATGAAGAGGCGCTTAAGTTTGTGGAGAAAATTCTTGATGAAGTGGTCGAGCTTTTCCCAGGCAAAATTATACATATCGGCGGCGACGAATGTCCGACCGTCAGGTGGAAGTCGTGTCCGAAGTGCCGCGCCAAGGCGAAATCGCTTGGAATAAAGGTCGAGAAGCTTCAGGGTTATGTTACGCAGAGATTTGGCGCTTACCTCGCCCAAAAAGGAAAGGTTATCATCGGCTGGGATGAAATCTTAGACTGCGATATTCCCAAAAGCGCGATGGTTATGAGCTGGAGAGGACGAAAGGGCGGTCTGAAGGCGGCGAAAGAAGGGCGCTATTTCGTCATGTGCCCCTCAAGCCACACCTATTTCAACCGCACCGACGGAAATCCCGAAGATCCTTTTGCGCCAAGAAACAATCATCAGGACATTTCGCTTAAAAAGGTGTATGATTTTGATCCTGCGCACGGGCTTGATGAAGAAAGCAGAAAATATCTGTTGGGTTCGCAGGCGTGTTTTTGGAGTGAGGCTATTTGGAACAGGTACGATCTTGATTGGCGGATGTGGCCGCGCTCGTGCGCGATCGCGGAAGTGTTATGGTCGGGTAAAAATAAAAAAGATTTTTCGGAATTCGTTTCCGGCCTTAAGAAGCACAGGTTGCGTTTGATTTCACAAGGCGTAAACGTTGCGCCTATTTATGTAAAAAAAGCGAGTTTACCTTAATCGGGGCAATTTTGGTATAATATACGATATGGAATTTGAAAATACTATTGGGCTTGAGACTCATGTCCAGCTGAAAACCAACACGAAAATGTTTTGCTCCTGTCTGCTTAAGACGGGCTGCGAGCCGAATACTAACGTCTGCCCCGTATGCTTGGGCTATCCGGGCGCGCTTCCTGTGATGAACAAGGAGGCCGTCAAATTGACCGTTATGAGCGGGATGATGCTCGGCTGCGAAATAAACCGCCACGCGACGTTCGATCGGAAGAATTATTTTTATCCCGATATGGCGAAGGATTATCAGATATCCGAGAATGTCAATCCTCTTTGCATAGGCGGCGGGGTGGAGATTACGCTCGCCGACGGGACGAAGAAGCTTATTCGCATAAATCATATTCACCTCGAAGAAGATGCCGCTAAAATAAACCATTATGCGCAAAGCTCCGGCGTTGATTTCAATAGAGGCGGAACGCCTCTTATGGAAATCGTTTCAGAGCCGGATATGTCTTCTGCGGATGAGGCCATAGCGTATTTGACGGCGCTTAAGGAAATGCTTGTTTACGCTGGCGTTTCCGACTGCAACCTCGAAGAGGGCAATATGCGAAGCGATGTCAATATCTCTATCCGCCCTGTCGGGGAAACGAAACTCGGCACGAAGGTTGAGATCAAAAACATGAATTCCTTCAAGGGTATTCATGCCGCGCTCTGCTATGAGGCGAAGCGTCAGCGCGAGTGCATGGCTCATTCGATACCTCTTGTCCAGGAGACTCGCCGTTGGGATGCTGAAGCGATGGAGACCTCATCGATGCGCACCAAGGAGAACGCTCACGATTACAGGTATTTCCCCGAGCCCGATCTTGTGCCCGTCGAACTTTCCGAAGATTTGATCGCCTCGTGGAGAAAGCTTCTTCCTGAAAAGCCTGAAGCGCGAAGATTGAGAATGATCGAAGAGTACGGAATCGCGGAATACGATGCCGAGGTTCTTTCTCAGCATAAGGCCAATGCCGACTGGTTTGAGGCGTCTGCGTCGGGTTTGGACAAGAAGACCGCCAAACAGCTCTGCAATTTGTTTATGGGCGATGTGATGGCTCTCATGAACGAAACCGGCAAGAGCATTGAAGAGTGCGCTATGAAGCCGGCGGAGCTGGCAAGCCTCGTGAAACTTGCCGCGGCAGGCACGATCAATGGCCCGACTTTGAAGGAGCTTCTGCCTGAGATATTTGAAAAAGGCGGTGATCCGGAGGCGATCGTTAAAGAGCGTGGTCTTGGCGCCGTTAGCGATACCGGGGCTCTTGAGGCGTTCGTAGACGAGGCTATCGCCGCAAATCCGGGGCCTGTAGCCGACTTTAAGGCGGGCAAGAAGGCAGCGGCCGGTTTCTTTGTCGGTCAGGTAATGAAGCTTTCTAAGGGTAAGGCCGATCCGAAGATCGTAGGCGCGCTTGTGGCTAAAAAACTTGCCGCGCTTTAAGATGTGGGGGGAAAAGTCGCTTTTGGTGGGGCTGGGGAGAATCGAACTCCCAACCTACGGTTTAGGAAACCGCCGCTCTGTCCAGTTGAGCTACAACCCCTGAAAGAAAGTCCGCATATTATATCATTTGAACGACACGACAGTCAAACGCAATTATGGAAATAACTTCACCGAGCAATCCGAAATTAAAGCATGTCGTAAAACTGCGCAGTTGTTCAACTCGCGAAGAATCTGGCGAGATGATAGTTGAGGGCTATCGTGAGTGCCGAAGGGCCTTGGATAACGGCTATCGTCCGCATGCCATATTCCATTGCCCTGAGTTTTATCTGAAAAACGAAAACGAGACCTCTCTTGTCGGCGAGTGCGCCCGCCTGGGCGCTGCGGTTTACACGTGTACCAAGCAATGCTTTTCTAAAATCGCCTATAAAGAGCGCCCGGACGGCCTATTGATGATAGGTCCGCACGTCACCGTTAAGCTTTCAGATCTGAAACTCCCGCCGAACGCTCTTGTGATAGTGACGGAGGCTATTGAAAAGCCGGGCAATCTCGGCACTATTCTTCGCTCTGCCGATGCGGGGAAGGTAGCGGCCGTGATCGTCTGCGACAGAACTACGGATATCCATAACCCTAATGTCGTTAGAGCTTCGACCGGGACGATGTTTTCCGTTCCGATTGTGGAGGCGAAAAGCGAAGAGGCTCTGGAGTTTTTGAAAAAAAACAATTTTAAGATTCTCGCCGCCACTCCTCATGCCGAGAAACTTCACTTTGAAGAAGATCTTTCAGGCAATGTAGCCATCGCTCTCGGTGCGGAACAGTACGGCCTTACGGCTAAGTGGATGGACGGGGCGGATCTTAGAGTGAGAATCCCGATGTTGGGATTAGCTGATTCTCTTAATGTTTCAGCCGCCGCCACCATTCTTGTCTATGAGGCGGTCCGCCAAAGAATTACAAGCGGCGCGCAAAGTGTGCCTGCAGCAGAGTCGTGGCACGGCGAAGGCAAGCACGATAAATAAACTTCTTTTGATCAAAAAACAAGGAGGTCCAAATATGAGACTCATCAAGTCGATAGCGGTTCTTGTCGGCATATTGCCGTTTTTCTCTTTTGCTGAGATACCTTCGCTCGTAATCGCGCCCCAGAAGTTCTGGCTCGACAGTCCCGGAATCAAGACTAAAGAATGCAGGGTAACCTACGCTGAGCATGATTTCGCCGGTGTAACACGCCCTGCCATCTGCGTAGAATATCCGTGGAAGGCGAAAGCGGACCTTTTGATCAGAATTCCGCTCGGCATCGACATGATGAATTCAAATCAGCTGATTGATTACCGTATTGAACGCTCGTTCGCGGTGAAAGCCTCCGCCGAATATCGCGGCGGCAAAAACAACGGCGGGGTGATGAATGAAAAATCAATCAAGAATGACGAGCTGGTCTCCTGCATTCACCGCGAACTTGTGCACGAGCCTTCGTGGGCGAGCTGGATCGACTGCCGCAGAGTAGAGCAGATTATACTTCGCTTCTCCGCCAGCGGCTGGTCGGATACGAATGCGACGCAGAAAGTGTGGATATCGGATGTGCGCTTTTTCAACCGCAATTCCTGGGCGGGGACGGATCGCGACGAGCTTTTCAAGTCGTGGCTTTCGTGGTGCGACAATTTCGAGCCCGATTTGAGCGATTCGTCCTACGCGCTCGAGCCCCCGAAGGAAGGGCGCCTTGATACGCCGATAAAACTCGTTGAGAAATGCGTTTCCAATTTTGAAATCATCGCGCCTAAAGATACTTACGGTTCGATTGAGCTCGCGGCGCGTGAACTTAAGTACTGGATAAACAAAATTACCAACGCCAAGATTCCGGTTGTGGAAAAGCCGACGGGTACGAAGAAATACAGAATATTTCTCAATTCAGACGAGGCGCATGAATTGTGGGCCGACGACGTTAAATGGCTTAAAGAGGCCAAGGGGATCGACGGCTGGTTTATTCACACGAGAGGAAACGATATTCATATCGGATGTGCCGTTCCTAATCATGTGAACCGTGAAAACGCCGCTTCCTACGGGCTTAAGCCTGATGCGTGCGCCGTTGGCGTTTTCAGGGGCGCGGTCGCTTTTCTCGAAAACAATTCGACGATAATTTTCGCGGCGTCCGACCCGAAATACGGGACGGTCTATGATGAGTCGCCTGATTTTATTGTTAGATGGGGCGAAGGGCGCGACAGACCCGCTACGTCGGCGAGAGGTTGGATTTCGGGCAATGATTATAGTAACAAGAGAAGTATTCCCGTCCTTGGTACCGATATGTGGAGGGCGCGCAACTATACGACAATGCGCATTCCCCACCGGCTTTCCGGGCAGGGCGCGCGCGCCGGCGAAATGATCGAGTACTTTCCCAAGACCGAGGCGTATCAGACGTTCGACGGCCAAAAGCGAATTCCTTTCAGCTATTATAACGGGCAGGTCTGTCTGAGCGGGCCCGATGCGCTCAAGATCGCGATTTCAAACGGTATCGCTAAAGTAAAAAGAGCTCGCAAGGAAAAAGTTCCGCATCCTGTGCTTTCAATCGGCTTCTGGAACGAGGATAACTGGCGCGTGTGCGTCTGCGAGGGTTGCACGAAGCCGATCAAGTGCGAGGACGGAACTATTCTCAAGTCCTGCGGCAGAACCGGCAAGGGTGGGATGATAGAGGAAGAGAGAATCTACCGCTCGACGCAGTATATGCTTTTCGTAAACGCCATGGCTGACGGAATCGCGAAAGAATGTCCCGGCACGAAGACTGAAATTCTCGCATACCTTTTCCAGTACCCGGCACCCAAATGCAAGATATCCGACAATGTCGTATGGGTGACATGTCCGTTGTATCAGAGACCTTCATGCAATGTGCCGATTTTCCATCCGCTAAACAGGCGTTATTATGAGAATACCGTGAAAATGAAAGGTCTCGGCGGAGAGATGCGCGTTTACGATTATCATGCGTTCAGTTCTTTTCTTCGCAACGATACGACAGGTATTGAGGCTGCGGCAATGGATTATGCATGGTATACGTCAATCGGCGCGACGGCGATCGGTTCTGAAATGGCGTGGGTAAACAATTATTTGAAGCCGACGGCGATGATCAACGGCTGGCTTTTCTCACGCATTGGTTGGTCTGCGGATATCAATCAGGTAGAGAAGCTGCGCAAATGGTTTATCCGCCGAGTTTACCGCGAGGGTGCGCCGGCGGTCGAGGAGTATTATGCCCGCTATCGCCGTAAAGCGTTTCGCGGTGCGCCGCGCTCGTATAAGATGCTTACGGGCGAGGAAGCGGCTGAAGTGTTTGAAAAGTATTTAGATAAGATTGAAAACCCTATAGCTAAAGTTCATTACGAGCATCTGATGAGTCAAGCCGTCGGAAAAAGCGCGAGAAAAATAAAAGTGGATATGGATGAAATTTTGGAAGCGAAATAATGGTGTGATGGGGTAATGTTTGAATGTTTGAATGTTGGAATGTTTGAATGGGGGCATAGAGATTAGGTGAAGGTTTGAGGTGAAGGTGAAGAAGGGTGAGTTTGAGTTGATAGTTCGAGTTCGAGAGTGGAATTTTTAGTTTTGGTGTAGAGATTAGGGATAGGTGTAGCGAGTCCTGTCTTGAATAAGTGACTTGTCAAAATGCGGCGGATGTCGCGGCAACCGTGCTCCCGCGCTTATGCGGCCGAATTGTGCGTCCTTGCGATCGCTCGACGTACACGAGTACGTCTTCGGATCGCAGTCCTGCCCAATCCGCCTCGCCTAAGCATCAGTCCGCTCGGCTGACGGCCGCGATCTCCGCCGCCCTTGTCACCCTGGTCGAGTTCGTC
>CAJGDE010000088.1 GCA_904502135.1 Kiritimatiellia bacterium | reverse complement strand
GAGTAATCTGCTATTACGCGCCCCTTGCATTTTCGTAGTTTCTCGTGACGTTCACGATTGGTTGATTCGTGAGTGAAGTTAAGGGTCTTATTTTGTGCAATTAGCATAATAAAAGGCTATGTTTTTGTGCAAGATTACTAAAGTATAGCTGTGGTTCACCGCATTTCTTCTGTCAAGGATGTTGAAGCGGTTGCGTGGAGACTCGCTCCCAAGCCGGACCGCCGATTAAAGTGGGTTAAGAGGTGACGATTCCCGGCGAAAAAACCGCCTCAAGCCAATAAAATTTTGGTATAATTAGTGTTTTAATGAGCACAATAATCATAATGAAACTAAAAGATATAAAAAGATAAGAAATGAAGTTACGTATTTTTTTTGCGCTGATTATAGCCATTCATACAACTGTTGTATCGGCAATGTCTGTTTGTGGGCATCAGAAGAAGCATATCGGGCTTCTTTTTGATGTGATGAATACAACGCCCTCGAATATTTTGTCTAATGCTGAAAATTTTGCTGCTTACGCGCCTTATCTTGATGGTGTTTCGATTTGTTTGAATAATGTTTTAGTAAATGACGATAGAGGTAATGTTGTTACTTCTGCTCATTTCAAGATTATGAGCAGCACAGATCGCTGGACGCGAGATGCTGTTAGGAAGTATATTCCTACATTGCGCGAGATTTCCAAAAAGCCGCATTTGACCGAGAGTTTTCTCCTTTTTTGGATGACCCCACATGATTCGGCCGGTCGCTTGAATTGGGCCGATGACAAGGCTTGGGCAAACTATGCTGAAAATATGGCGACTGTCGCTTGGCTTGCCAAAGAGGGGTGGATGAAGGGACTTATGCTGGATCCAGAAGAGTATTCTCGAGCTTCTCAGTATTCTCATACCCGCAAAGACCCTCCGTATGATGAGTGTGCTCGTCTTGCACGCAAGCGAGGGCGTGAGGTTTTTTCGCGTGTATTTATGGAATATCCTGATGCCGTCCTTTTTACACTATGGTATTTCAGCGGTTTACGTGGTTATGCAGATGGACTTAACTTAACTAACCCTACCGCAAGCATTGAAGATCGCGGTGGTTTGGCGCATCATTTCTACAATGGCATTCTTGATGTCCTGCCGCCACAGGCGCGGATCGTTGACGGTTGTGAGCATTATTCTCTTTCAGCTACGAAATTTCAGTATTTTTTAAACGCAAATTCAATTTTAACATCCGTTTTGCCTTTTGTCTTGCCGGAGAATATCACTAAATATCGTTCACAGGTTCTTGCTGGAAATACGATGTTTCTTGATATGTATACACAAACAGCCAATCCGAAGAGCCGCTGGTACCATGGACCGGTTGACGGCTCGCGCCTTGAGCACCTCAGGCGTAATTTTGTGCAGTCGCTTTCTACGGCTACGGAATATGTATGGATATACGCAGAGAAGAGCGGTAAGCTCTTTAATTGGAGCAATGGGCATTATTCAAAAGTAAAAACCTGGGAAGAGAATATTCCGGGTATGACTGAAACTTTTATGCTTGCTAAGGATCCAGCGCGCTGGGCGGCGATACGCCGTGAAAAACTTGCAGCCGAGGGGAAACTTGTTAATCTCATGGCAGATGCAACGCCGTTAAAAATTGTTAATCCGCCAGTGACGAAGGAGTATGATTATCGCCATAGAAAGATGCCCATAGTAAAGAATGTGCGTCCTGGTGATCGTTATATTCTATGGGTTAGTGCCCGGGCAAGTGTCGGGATCTCAGCCAAACCGAGCGCAGGTCGTCGCGAATCGGTTTGTCCGCGAGTCATTTGGCTTAAAGGCAACAAGCAAGTCGGAGAGATCTCATATTTGGATGTTCCTGCCGCAGTTACAAACGCAATGACCCGTATTGAAGGAATCGTGACAGCACCAGATGGGGCTGATTCCTTTATATTTGATTTGGCGTGCAGATTAAAAGCGGATGAAAATGTTGAATATCGTTATCCGTCAGTCTGTAATGCTCTTGATCCGGTTAAAATAGAGTATCCGTTAACTCCGATTGAGCTTGCTGTCGGTTCGCCAGAATTGCTTGAGCGCCCCAAACCTCCAAGCGAGGAAGATTTTTCCATGTTAGACGGGGGGGGGCTTGAACTTGATGATACTAAGGTGAAAAAAACTAAAAATGAAAAGCCAGCGTCATTTCTTAAGTGGAAACTTGACCTTGGCAGAAATCGTTTGTTTAATGGGCATTGGATGCTTAGGGCGTGGGAGCGCAAAGGGAAGCTTTATGTGTCAGGTTTCGGGTCTGAAACTACTGGCGGCGGGGTTCTGGATTTAAGAAATGTTAAAAAAGATATCGGCAGGGATATTGATGAAATAGACGGTTTTAGAGATTATCAGGGCATAACTGCACTCGTATCTCCAGGCGTTAAAAGGCTTGGAATACGTTCGTTTATGGGTTGTACGAACCTTCGCGCATGTGTCGTTGGGGATATTTTAATGTCGACTAAGCCTATGTCGCCAATATCCAGGCGTATAGCTCTTCTAAATTATATTTCGCAGTATAAAGGACTTATAGATACTGATATAAGATTTAATCAGCGTCATAATATAATTTCTGGACATACTGTGGTGCCCAAAAATACCGTTAAAAACGTCAAGCCGGGAGAACTCTATAACTTTATGGCATCAATGCGCCGCTATGGACCTGGCAGCGTAAATATATTATGTCGTTTTCGCGATGCAAACGGAAGATTTACAGGGGCAAGCAGATCGCTTAGTCTAAAACAGCCTCGTGTTGATGGTCTATGGCGTGACGGAGAGGCGGTATTGCGAGCTCCAAAGGATGCTGCAGAAGCATGTTTTGAAATAAGGACTGAACTTTACGAGGGTAATGATGTTATTATTGAGGTTGATAAATTTAAAATCTATAAAATCGGCGATCCTATTCCCCCTTGGCCAGAGCAGTTTGAGCTTGAGAAGGGAAGCGATAGGAAATAAGAGTTTTGAATAAAGGAAGAAAAAAAATGAAAAAAAATATATTGGTAATTATTTTCGCCTTGCCGATTTTTGCGTTTGCAGGGCGTGTGAGTGTTTTTTGCGATAAGCCCGAATCGTGGACTTTTACCGTAAACGAGGTGTCATCTGGTGCAGTTACAGAAGCGACGATTATACTTACTTCTGCGACAAATGCTGTGCCGCCGCGTTTTGAAGTTTCGTTCACTGCTCTCGGTACCGATGTAGGCCATGTCTGGGTTCCCTTATGCGAGCGTAGCCAACTTTTTCCTTATGAATGGGGAAAGGCGCGATATTCGAGTGAACTTGCTAAAGGCTCGCCTATCGCGGCCGCTTTTAACGAGAATGATACAAACCGGCTGACCGCCTCATGCGATGAAGCGCTGAGATATGTCGAATATGGAATAACTCTTGGAGCGAGCAATGCAAAGCTTTATGGATGTTTTCGTTTTTTCTCTAAGATTGAAGCACCGATTAATTCTTACCGTGTAAAAATCCGTATCGACGAGCGTGATGTCTTTTGGTCGAAGGCGATTGAAGACGCGACGGCCTGGATTGTCTCTTCCAACGGATTTACGCCCGCGCCTGTCCCCGACGCCGCGTTCGAGCCGCTCTATTCAACCTGGTATGCGTTCTGGCAGGATCTGACGGATAAAAGACTTGAGAAAGAATTCGCTCCCGCTGTTGAACTTGGAATGAAAAGTTTTATTCTTGATGATGGCTGGCAAATTGAAAAGCCTCTTGGCGTTTATGGGACGACGGGCGATTGGCTTCCAGCGCCTTCGCGCTTTCCTGATATGAAAACGCATGTTAAAAAGGCGCACGGCGCGGGGCTGAAGTATCTTGTGTGGGCGGCGCTTCCGAAAGTAGGTCATGCGTCAGAAACATACAAGCGCTTCAAAGGTAAGTTTCTTTTGGATGAACACGAAGAAAGCTGTTCGGCGATGCTCGATCCCCGCTTTCCAGAAGTGCGAGAACATCTCGCAGCCACTTTTGCTGCTCGTGTGCGTGATTGGGATATTGACGGCATGAAGCTTGATTTTATCGACAATATGTCTTATCCGGCCGTTGATCCAGCTATTGCAGAAAACTTCGCAGGGCGCGACATAAAATCGATCCCTCATGCTGTTGATGTTATGATGAAAGATGTACTGAAACGTCTTCGCGAGATAAAGAAGGATATTCTCGTCGAGTTTCGTCAGCAGTATATTGGGCCGGCGATGCTTCAGTACGGAAATATGTTCCGTTCTATAGATTGTCCGAATGATCTTGTGGCGAACCGTCGTCAGATAGCGGATCTGCGCCTGACATCCATGGGGCAGGCGGTTCATGCCGATATGCTCGTCTGGAATCGCGACGACACGCCGGAGAATGCGGGACGGATGATTCTCTCGGCGATTTTCGGCGTTGTCCAGTATTCGATGCAGCTCGACGGGCTGAAGAAAAGTCATCGCGACGTCATCCGACACTGGATCGATTTCGCGCGTGAGCATCGTGACGCGCTTTTGAAGGGGGAGTTCCGCCCGCATCATCCGGAGCTCGGCTATCCGTGGATTGAGTCTTCAAGCGCGAGCGAGCGTATTGCCGCAGTCTACTGCGACGGAATCGTCGTTCCTGTCTATGACGATGCGAAAACGACGTTCGTTCTGAACGCCTCGTCCGCTCAAGGTGTCGTCGTGGACGTTAAGGGCGAAGGGACGCGGCGTGTCGAACTGCGCGATCCCTTTGGACGAACGTCCGGAGCGGCGACGATTTCGAAGGGGATTACGCGACTCGACATTCCCGAGTCAGGATATGCAATCATCAAAGCCGAAAGAAGGAAATAACGAACAATGAAACATCAGGTTGCTGTTTGTTGGTGGCTGATGGCCGTCTCGCTTCTGCAGACGGTTTCAGCCGAGCCGGTGGCGAAAAAAATCATCGCCACGGGTTGGGATACTCTGCGTATTCAGCCGGAGGAGATTCTTGCGAACGCCGAAAAGTTCGCCGACGCGGGCGTTGACGGCATCAATATCACTTTTTCAACGCGCGGCGGCACGGGTCAGAGCATAAAGGGCAGCGAAATTTTCAGCGGTGTTGAATTTGCGTATGACGATGTAAAAAAATACGTTCCGGTCTTTCAGAAAATTGCAGCGTCTCCCGGACTCAAAGAATCTCTTTTGACCGTCTGGTGGACGCCGAGAGAGGGACAGCGGCTCAGGTGGAACGACAACGAAGGCTGGAGCCGGATCGCCAACAACATGGGTGTGATGGCCAAGTTGGCAAAAAATGGCGGGCTGAAAGGGCTTTTTCTTGACTGGGAGGACTACAGCAAGGTCGGGCAGTTTACCCGCAAGGAGGAGGATCCGCCGATTGAGGAGACGATAAAACTTGCCCGTCAGCGCGGTCGTGAGATCGGTAACGCCGTCTTTAAGGAATTTCCCGACATTGTTTTCTTTTCATACTGGTGGCTCTGCTGCGAATCGCATATTGCCGGTCTTCAGGCGGAAGAAAGAGCGTATGCGCTTAAAAGATCGGTTTGGGTTTCGTTTGTGGATGGACTTTTCGACGTGATGCCGGATGGGGTGAAGATGATTGACGGGCGCGAGCATTATCATCTGGAATCGTTCCGCCGTGATTTTTATAAACAGGGAGCCATAATACAGGCGGCATGTCAGGCGTTGCTTTCTCCGGAAAACCGCGAGAAATATAGGCGCGCGATTCGCGTGTCCTACGGTCATTATCTCGATATGTACACCAACGACGAGTCTGCGGGCCATTGGTATTACGGTCCGGAGGGCGGGTCGAGGCTCGAACATTTCAGGCGAAATCTTGAGCAGTCGCTCTTAGCGACGAGCGAGTATGTCTGGATATATGGAGAGAAGGGGCTTTTTGTGCCGTTCAGCGGTTGTGGGAACGGATGGATAAAGAAACAACAGACGTGGGACGAGAAACTGCCCGGTTATCTTGATGTCCTGAAGAAAACGAAGGAGGCCTGTTCTTTTGTTAAGACAAAGTCTATTGAGACCGATAAAACGAGAAGTAGTGCGAAAAAGAAGGTCTTATCATCCGCTAAGAAAAAAGAAGGAGGATTATCAAAACATAAAAGTTCGTCCCCAAAGAAATCGATTTCTGAGAGTCAAGGAGAATTGCCTAAAAAGTTTATTGTTACCGGGGAGTCGCTAAGAAAACTTAAACTAAAGGATTTAATCGGTTATTCTCAGGAGCTTAATCGAATTGGTGTCGATGGAGTTGCGATTGGTTTGAATTCTACAGATTCCTTTGGAAATAAAATCGGATCAGAGGGGATATTTGCGCCTGTTAAATTTACTGTTCCTAGGCTTAAACCTTTTTTATCCGATATGACCGCTATGGTTCAAAAGGACGGTTTGAAAGAAAGCTTGGTTTATATAAGTTTCAGTCCCAAGCCTAATGATCGCGCATCATGGAATTCCGAAAAGCGCTGGGCCTCAGTTGCCCATAATATCGGCATGATGGCGAAACTCACAAAGGCTTCGGGCCTAAAAGGTTTCTTTTTGGACGTCGATGATCGCAACATCTCGCGACAGTTCAGCATATCCGAAAAAGAAAAGAACAATAGTTATAAATATCTGCTGGAAACTGCCCGCCGTCGCGGACGTTCCGTTGGCAAGGCAATCTTTAACGCCTATCCCGACATTGTTCTTTTCGCTTCCTCGTGGTTTTCTTCCGAGGCTGAACTGGTGAAGCCTTCAGACGTGCCGCTAAGTGAGAATCTTGAAAAGCGCGGCTCGCTTTGGCCGGCTTTCGTCAACGGGATTCTCGATGAAATGCCCCGGACGGTGCGTATTGTGGACGGAGGCGGCAACGGAGAGCGTGATGCCGAAAAGTTCGATTATTATAAAGCGATGTCAGATCTCCATGTGATTACCCGTGCGCTTGTTGCTTCCGAAAACAGTGAAAAATTTCTGACGGCGTTATCTCCTGCCGCGGGCGATGGGCTTTCGCGTTATGAATCTTCTTCGCCGGTACACTCATTCTGGCGTAATCTCTCGCAGGCGGCGTCAACCTCGTCGGAATATGTATGGATAGATGTCGGATCTGACGTGATTGTGGGCAAGGGTTCTGAATCGCTCGACGGGCGTATCCCAGGGTGGAGATATGTTGTTTCGCAGGTAAAGGATGAACGCGGATGGATTGAGAGGTATTTAAAGGAGAATTCCGCCAAAATCGTTGACATGGTTCCCGATCCGACGACCGCATGCGGAATCTCGAAGGGGTATTTCGCCTATATTGAGCCAAAAAAACGCGATGTGGCGAAAATCGAGTCTGATACGACCGTGGGCGAGGGCGACAGCGTTTCGTTCAAGATGACAAACTGCGCTATGGACGGAACGCTTATGTTCCGCGTTCAGAATGTGAAACCGAACGATGTTTACATTGTTCAGTTTTCAACTAAGGGATACCCGGTGGCGGCTAAGGTTTCATGGCGCGAGAATTCCGCTTTTCGTTGGAATGTGCCGAGTATCGGCTTGCCGGTTTCGTCGGAGAACGCGGCGGGTTGGAGAACTGCCTCGAAGATCGTTCGCGCTCCGGACATGGCCGGATATAATGAGATGTATCTTATGATTGATATGCGGGGCTCTAAATATTCAGATGTCTCCTGGGTCGACAACGTTCACGTGTACAAGGTAAAGTAGGGCGTTTTCTTGTGTTTATTGTGTATATTTGATATAATTTTTCATGATGAAACACTGCTATCCAATAGCAAAAGGATAGGCTGCACTATCTGATTGTTTCCGCGCTTATGGCGCGGAATTTTTTTACGGATAAAATTTGTTTTGAAAACCTCTGTGTTGATGGATTTAGGCCAATCCTTGTAAAATCAGAGT
>CAJGDE010000087.1 GCA_904502135.1 Kiritimatiellia bacterium | reverse complement strand
GTGTCCGCAGGCTGTCGTCTGCATAATCCGTCCAATTCCCGTTGTTGAAATCCTTCTTAAGGAGCACATGATAGCCTTCGGCGATTTTAGCCAAGCCTTCGATCATATTCTTCTCGTTAAGATAAACCTTTGAAAAGGGAGTGGTCACGTTACCGATAGACTTAGGGTGAAGGATTGACGGGGGCGTTTCATGCAGATAAATTTTCGCTCCCGGCGCGAGATTCACAAAGGAATCGGGACGAATTTCATACGCAAAAGTTAAGAAGGTCACCTTCTCAAGACGGGTGCAATCCTTAAAACAGAAATTTCCCACAACATTGGTTGTTGTCAAGTTCGGAAAGTTCCATTCAATCTCGCCATCCAAATTTGAGCATCCGTTAAACATTTCGAACTGGGCATAACCACTGCCAAGTTTGGTTATTCCGGAATGAAGCATTGCACGAATAGAGTCTCCCGACAAAGAACAGCATCCTTTGAAAGCCGCCCTTGGTATCTCCTTAAGAGCCTCGGAAGTTATCACGGTTTCAAGTGAAGTGCAATTTTCAAAGGCATAAGTTCCTACTTTTACGACATGCGGCATTGAAACAGACGTGATTTTTCCGCATCCCTTGAAAGCACTGTCAGCGATACCGGTACATTTCGGTAAACTCAACTCGCCGCTCAAGGAAGAGCATCCGTTAAAGCATCCGATGGAAATCTCTGAAACATTGAGCGTAGAGGGAATAAACTCTTCAAGTTTACTGCACCCCCAAAACGCTCTAGCTTTTAAATTCAACTGTTCGGATTGTGAGCTTAATTCAACTTTCTTAAGCGATGTGCATTTATCTTTAAAAGAGGATGCACCAATAGTCTCGCACTTAGGAGCGATAAATTCTGTCAAATACTTCGCTCCCGCACTCGGAACTCCTGAAAATGAAACGGCCTCGTAAGCCTTGCCGTCAGAATCGGTAATCGCCGTTAAATCAATTGTGCTTTCTCCCGATCCGGCAAACGAACCGTTGGTACCGGTGACATCAAGTTTATCCGTTGTATTCTTCACCAATGTCGCCGTAAACGTCCATACTCCGTCAGACAATGTCTCATCATTAGGATTGTAGGTAAATGCCGCATTGACGGAGAAACCCACGATAGCGCCCCAAACCGTGATCGTATGTTTTATGAATGTTTTCATATACCTTTACTCCTGTTTTCTTTTCTGTGCTTTCAGCGGTTAGTTGTTAGACGTTCCCATCTCTCGTTTCAGCCGATTCGCACCCCGACGTTTTTCGGATCCAGATGAAATTGACGACGCACATTCCAAGCGCGAGAAGCCCCGCGCCGACCGCGCCGATCCATTTGAAGGAAACCGTCAGATGATAAATGAGCCAGCACCATAGAGCCGAAGCGAAGTCGAGAGCCGCGCCGCCTTCGAAACCGTCAGGCACCCGGATATCAGAAAGATCCGCGGCGTCAATCGCCTTGGAAAACGCCGGCGTTAAATCGGTTACAAAATACAACCCGACAACGAGGGCAACAAGACCTACCGCAAATGTCTTCAGCACATTGCCTTTCGTAACAGGAAGAACGCACGGAAAAAGATAAAACACACCGGCCAAACTTGCCAAGGGAAGGAATTTGTTGCCCGGAAGCAAAACGGACAAAAACAGTATCACAGGAATAAGAAGAATCGAAACGACAAGCGTCGTAGGATGACCGATCACCAGAGCTGGACTCATCCCGATCGAAAGACCTTTAAGCCCGGAAAATTTCCTCTCCACCATTGAGCGCGTCGCTTCTGAAATGGGCTTAAGTCCTTCTATAAACAGCCCCGTGATGCGGGGAATAAGCTCCATCACCGCACCGAGAGTGACGCCGAGCTTTAATATCGACGGTAGGGAAGACTTAACGGCGGCCAAGGATTCGCACCTCAACGCGCCTATCGCCATCCCGATTAAAAGACCCAAAAAAAGCGGTTCGCCCAAGAGACCAAATTTTTTCTTCATTCCTTCGGCGTCAACGTTAAGTCTGTCGAATCCGGGGATTCGGTCGAGCAGCCAGCCGATCACCACGGCAAAAGGCGTAAAACTTTGGCAGAACGGCTGGGGAATCGAGATGCCTTCCATACCTTTATAATACGCCTGAAATCCCTTCGCGGTAAAATCAGCCATACAAAGAGTGATGACATAAAGGACTATCGCCGCATAAAACGCCCATGCTAAGGATCCGCTTACGAAAAACACCATCGCTCCGATGAAAGCGAAATGCCAGTAATTCCAAAGATCGATATTTACCGTTCTTGTAGTTCCCGTCAAAAGCATCAGTACGTTCACGCCGAGACACACCGGTATGATGAATGCGCCTACGGCGGTAGAATACGCCACTGCTGCTGCTGCGGGCCACCCGAGATCAAAGAACGGAAGATTAAGTTCATAAAGATCCGTCATCCCTTTAAGAGCCGGCCCAAGGCTCGACGTCAAAAGCCCCGTTACGACACCGAGACCCACGAAACCGACACCGACGAGAAGGCCCGACTTGATCGCTTTTGAGAACTTAATTCCGATTAACGTTCCAAGAATCGTGAAAATGAGCGGCATCATCACCGCCGCGCCAAGGCCGATTATATATGCAAAAACCTCTTTCATCTCAACTTCTCCGGCTTCGCGAAATCCCCCTCGAACTTAAGCGGGAGGGTATAGACATTGAAATCGCGGTCGCAGAAATACATCTTGCTGATGGAAGGCTTAAGCCCGTCACCGTCAAACCAGAACGCGGCAAAGTCGTGATGATAATTGAGCGGCTGACGCGCATAATTGTGGTTGCGCAGACTGTTCTTCGTAAGCTCTTTTTCTTTCTTCCACGTTTTACCGCCGTCTCGGGTACGCCAGGCGGCAATCTCGCCGCCGGGATTGTAAGCCTGCGGACCTAATTCCGTCGCACCGAGAAGCGTCCAGTCATCATCGGAATTCAAATACAAAACGCCGAAGTCGTAATTGTTCCCGCTTTCAATTCCAGTTTTAATTTCCTTCCACTCGCTCCCTGTCCAACGTGCGATACACCACGTACGCGGGCCGTTCTCAGGACCCGCCTCATAACCCTTGCTGAGAAGATACAAAATGAGCGGACGATTGGCGGAATCGTACCGAACACCCTTGATGTAGGCGTTCAGCCCCTGCTCGCGGTACTTGAAGACGAGCGCGGGATTTTCGCGCTTCTCGATCGGGAGCGTCACGACTTCACCGGCGGCATTCTTCCAGGTCTTGCCGAAATCATCCGATTCCACATAAAAAACATCGGTGCGGTAATTGAGCGGCTTCGGCCGCATATCCTCAGGATGACGGTCAAAAGTAACGCCGACCTTACCGTTCGGAGCCTGCCATGAGCGCAGATAGTCGCCGTCTTCAATAAAGACAAACTTCCGCTTATCAGTCCAATTTCTCCCGTCCTCGGAAGTTGAGAGGTAATTAAGGCGTTGCCATTCCCCGTCAGTATTATATACCGTACTGATCAAAAGACAACCTTTACCGTTTACGAACCACGGCTGAGTATACGAGAAGTTCCCCGCCCAGACGATCTCAAAGTTGGAGATGTCGTAGGGGCGCACGCTCTTGGAGATGCACGACGGGCGCGTCACGCCGTGGCTCGGCGAAAAGATGTAAATGTAGCCGTCGGAGTCGATGTTCATAACCGGGTTGTCGTGGGCGTCGATCGAAAATTTGTCGACGACGATCGTCGGACGCGCCACAAGCCCCGTCTTATGGTCGAAATACGAAATGCAGTGATAGAGCGTCGTGTTAAGCTCGTCCGTTCCGCCCCAGCAGAAAAACGTCTTGTCGACCTTCGGCGCGTAAACGGCCATCGGAACATACCCCTCGAACGCCGTACCCATCGCGCCCGAATATTTGAAGCGGTATTTGCCCTTGATGCGCTGATTGTAATACCAGATTCCGCGGAAGCCGTCGTCCTTCGCGTTCAGGAGCTTCGGGCAGGCGTGAGGAAGATCCTCCCAGCCTTCCTTGAGGCGGATAAAGAGCGGCTCCTCGCCGCGCAGCACTTCGCCGCATATCCACAAGATCGCCGCCTGGCCGTGGGGATCGCCGTTGCAGCAGGGACGCGAAAGATACCATTCGCGATCCGCCTTAGCCGCAGTGCCGATGCACGTCTTGGCGAGATTGCCGTCCTCGTCGATGCGGGATAAAAGGCCCTTCCATGCCTTCGCTACCGCAGGACCGAAACGCTTCTCGTCGAGCCAGCCGTTCCTTACACCCGCCGCCATCGCGTAGGCGAACATCGCCGATCCCGACGACTCCGTCCATGAACCGGCATCATCGATCAACTGCCCCCAGAGCCCGTCCTTATGCTGATAGATAAGAAGCGTTTCCATCATTCTCACGTAGCTGCGCATGATATGCTCGCGCAGGAACGCTTCCTTGCGAGGAAGATGCTTCAGTACATTCGCCATCGCCGCCGCCATCCAGCCGTTTCCGCGGGCCCAGCGGAAAGGAACTTTATAGGCGTGATTGTAAAGTCCGTTATCAAGCTGGATACGGTCGAGAAAGAGCGCCGTCTCACGCGCGGCGCGGTCGAGATAAACGTACTTTCCGGTCGCGAGATACGCCTGAAGCTGAAGAAGCGTAATCATATACGCATCATCGATCCAAAGACGCGTCTGATCTGTGTAGCCCATGTTCCACCACTCCATGCGCATCGCCATCGTCTCGACATTATACGGCGGCGGCGGATCGTCGGCCTTCGGCTTTTCCCACTGCATATCGGCGTACTTCAGCCCCAGCTCCATCGCCCGTTTGTCGCCGTTTAAAATCGCAACCGTCAGCGGCACCGCGCCAACGACGGTATAGTCGACATGTTTGAATTTAGGGAGAATGCCGTTTTTCGCGCCGCCCGGATAGAACGGCTCCATTTTGGCGATAAGCTCGCGTTCCAGCGCCTCGTCGCCCATGTAGCGCGCGCACATCATCGCATTCGCCCAAAGAGTGACGACGGAATAGTGGATAAACTGCCCGGGACGCCCTTCGGGATAGCAGACGATTTCAGGCAAGTCCTTCGCGAAACCCTTCGGCCTGTAAGCGTCAACCTCGGTGGAAGCGAGATGACGCGAAAGAAGCGTAGCAACACGTCTGGCGTCATCGCGCGGAATATACTCCTCAAGTTGAGATGTTTTTGCGCAGGCGGAATATACTGCCAATACTACTGCGGCTACACTTAATATACTTTGTTTCATTTACTTTCTTTCCTTAAATTTTTTGAGCTTGATGACGCGCACCATTCTCATTTTCCATTACCTGACAATAACTTTAAATCCTTTCGGAGGCGTTTTCATTACCCAAAAACAAGTAAGATTACTAGCTTTATTATCGCCACTTTTCTCTATAACAAACGCCAAGACATTTCTTACCTTTAAAGAAACTGTCTTATCTGTTCCGACCGTGCATATAACTGTATCACTACTCATTTTCTCAGCAACCAAATCCCATTTCCAACTCTTCCCTTCGAACACAATATCTCGATTGTTGAAATCTTCTCTTCGAACGACATAGTGATTTTCCGACATTTTACTAAGATAATCTTCATAATTATCTTTCAAGACAACCTTCTGATATGGCCCGCTAAGACTGCCGGTAAAAAGATCGCCAAGCGTTTCCGGCACTTTTTCGGACATATAAAGTTCAGCGCCTAGAGCAATATCAAGAAATGCCGATTCCCCAAGGCTAGAAATTATTTCTATTTTCGATATTGACAAGCAGCCCGAAAATGCCCCCTCTTGTATCTCCGTTACTTTAGGGGCCGTTACAGATGTAAGCAATTTGCATCCGGAAAACGCGTAAGTTTTTATAAGTGCACAATTTGGCAAATAAAACTCCCCGGTTAATTTTTCGCAGTTGGCAAACGCACTCCCTGTCACTTCAGCAACCAGTAAAGTTCTCGGCTCAAACTCCTCAAGCGAAGTACATCCGGAAAACGCTCTCGCACCCCCAAAGGCCTTAAAAGCACTATTCAAAATCACTTTTCTTAAGGAAGTACACCCATTAAAACAACCCCCTCCTGAAAAGCCGGTACATTCAGGGGCGTTAACTTCGCTAACATTAAATCCCCCAAATACTCCTATTGCGACAACATTATAGGATTTCCCATTGGTATCTTTAACGTTTGAAAAATCAAGCGGTTGGGGCGCCTCAGGCTTCTTCGTAGCCATTGAACCCTTAACTGTCCCTAATGTAACACCGTCTTTTGCTAACGAGACACCTTCAAATCTCCATATATCGTCTTCCAAAATCTTCGTTTCAGGATCGTACGTAAAAGCCGCATTTGCAGATACTATTATAATACCTGTTAACAAAAATAACATTAATTTAATGTATGTTTTCATTAGGCCGACCTTTCTTTAGCAATTAAATCATATCTCATCCCTCATCTCTCTTCACTCTTCCCTCTTTACTCATCCTCACCTCGCGAGCCATCCTCCGTCTACGGGAAGAACGATGCCGTGAATATAGTCGGCGGCGGGGGAAGCGAGAAATACGCACGCGCCGGCGATATCCGAGGCTTCGCCCCAGCGTCCGGCAGGAATACGCTCGAGAATCTGGCGCGAACGCACAGGATCGGCGCGCAAGGCGGCGGTATTGTCGGTCGCGATGTACCCGGGCGCGATCGCATTGACATTAACGCCCTTCGACGACCATTCGTTAGCGAGGGCCTTGGTAAGCTGCCCTATCGCCCCTTTTGACGCAGCGTAACCGGGAACGGTAATCCCACCCTGGAACGTCAGAAGCGACGCCGTGAATATGATCTTACCGTAGCCGCGCGCCACCATATCCTTGCCGAATTCGCGGGCAAGAACGAACTGGGAGTTGATGTTTACATCCATCACCTTGTCCCAATATTCATCGGGATGTTCCGCGGCAGGCTTGCGAAGAATAGTGCCCGCGTTATTGACGAGAATATCAATCTGATGCTCCTTTTTGATTTTCTCGATAAACCGATAGACTGCATCGCGATTGCTTAAATCGCATTCTGCCGAACTGGTGCGGATAACTTTAGCGCCCGCTGCCTCGAGCGCATCGGCCATGGCTTTACCGATGCCGCGATTGGAGCCTGTTACGAGAGCGGTTTTTCCTGATAAGTCGTAGGTGATCATAGGGTTAGGAGTTAGGGGATAGGGGTTAGGAGTTAGGAGTTAGGAGTTAGGGGTTAGGGGGACGGGGTTAGCGCATTTCAGTGACGGGGATTTTATCCATGTCGCCATAGTCAAGGTTTTCGCCGCACATGCCCCAGATGAACATATAATTCGAGGTCCCCGCCGCGGAATGAACGCTCCACTCGGGCACGGTAATCGCCTGCTCGTTATGGAGCCACACTAAACGCTGCTCGCGCGGCTGGCCCATCTGATGACAAATAGCCTGGCCTTGAGGAACATTAAAATAGAAGTACGCTTCCATGCGTCGGTTGTGCCAATGCTGCGGCATCGTATTCCAGACGCTGCCGGGCTTAAGTTCGGTAAGTCCCATCTGAAGCTGACAGCAGCCGCCGCCCTTCTTTTTCGAGAGAACGGGCCAGACGATAAGCTGATTTATGACGCGGTCGTTCGACTCTTCCATCTTACCGGCGAGAATGTAGTTGCCGATCGTGTAATCGGGATCTTTGCACTTCTGATCGCTGGTAATTTTCTGGGTTACGTATTCCTTGTAGGCCGGAGCGGAGTTGATGTAGAACTTCGCCGGATTCTTCGGATCGTCAGACTTGAAGGTGACGGACTTCTTACCGCAGCCGACATAAAGCGCCTCTTTGAACTTGAGCGCGTAGGCTACGCCGTCTACCGTCACAACGCCGCTTCCGCCCACGTT
>CAJGDE010000086.1 GCA_904502135.1 Kiritimatiellia bacterium | reverse complement strand
CGAATCGGCGAGTCGAACGATGTCGAAAGTGCCAACGCGGCGTTTATTCGCCCCGTCAGCGGGACGGAACCTTTTCAGATGAGGCGATTTGCGCAGGACTGCGACCCGAAGACGTACTTGTGTACGTCGAGTGGGAGCACGGACGCGCAAGCCGACCGCATAAGCGCGGGAGCACGGTTGCCGCGACATCCGCCGCATTTTGACAAGTCACTTATTCAAAGTAGGACTCGATTTTGATAATGCTATCATCTTTCTCGCCCGACAAAACTCTACAGCAGTTGCATGGGCGACATAACCGCTTACGATCAAGCCGCTTATGAACCTTGCAATCGGATGGTCTAATTTAGTATAATAAACGACATGAAAATCAAGAAAACAGTTAACAAAACCGCGAGCTCTGCGCCTGCTGTCGGTGGGGCGACAATTGCTGATCGTTTCAAACTTGATGCAGATGAGCCGCAGAAAAAGGCGGGCCCGGCTGCAAAGTCCACAGCAGCTGCGTTCTATACTGCGCTTGCCGCTCTTGTAACTATAGGCGTTCTTACGTTTATTCTTTACAAGCACTGGGAATTTTTGATGCCGGCTTGATTATGAATAAGCTAAAAGATGTGATGCTTTCCGCAAGAGCCAAAGCCGCTGTGACTTTAGCTCTTGAAGAGGATTTGATTGATGCAGTTTCAATCAAGAAAACGCGGCGTCTTGATGCTACGAGTGAAGCATTGGTCGATCCGCAGGTTATGGCCACCGGAGAGATTTATGCCAAGGGGTCATCTTGCGTCGTTTCCGGCGCGACTGTCGCGCGTGCCGTCCTTAAAGCTGTAGACAGTTCAATCAAGGTTAAGATATTAAAGCCGGACGGCTCTTTCGTTAAGCCGGGCGAGACAATACTTGTTTTCTCAGGAAAGGCCCGTTCTATTCTTGCGGCCGAAAGAACGGCTCTCAACTTCATGCAGAGAATGTCGGCGACAGCGACGCTTACAAAGAAGTTTGTCGATGTCGTCAAAAATCGCGGCACGATGATTCTTGATACGCGCAAAACAACGCCTGGGCTTCGCGTCTTCGAAAAATACGCTGTTCTGTGCGGCGGGGGCGCGAATCACCGTTTCGGCATGTACGATCGTGTTCTTATGAAAGACAATCACCGCAGGCTCTGGAAGGCGGGCGACGGCACGCAGCTCGATCAGGCGGTTCTTGCGGCGCGAAAGGCGTTCAAGCGCCTTGATGTCGAAGTCGAAGTTGAAAGCGTTGAAGAATGCAAGAGTGCGCTCAAGGCGAAGCCTGAGTGGATAATGCTTGATAACATGAGCTGCGCTGATATGAAAAAGTGCGTAAAGCTCTGCAAAGGAATTTCGAAAACTGAGGCGTCGGGCGGTATTACGCTTGAGCGCGTCAAAGAAGTTGCCGCGACCGGTGTCACGGCGATTTCACTGGGATGTCTTACACATTCGGCCGGTTCGGTCGATTTAACACTTGAATGGAGAGAAGTATGAAACTTAAAAATACGTTCGCGGCAGCTGCCGCAGGATTAGTCGCGGCGGGTTGCTGCAGCGCGATCAAATGTCAGAAGAATTCTTGCTGCGCTCCCGCAGATGCATGCGCGTGCGCTTGCGCCGAATATCCCACTACGATCGATGAAGGTTTTGTCAGCCTTTTCAACGGCTTCGATCTTGAAGGCTGGGTCGGCGCTACGGGTATGTATGGGGTAGATCCCAAAGAGCCGGGCGTTCTTCAGTGCTTCCCGGATCGTCAGGCTCAGGGGCAGCCCGGTAATTTGCTTACTGCCAAGGAGTATTCGAACTTTATTCTCCGCTTCGAGTTCATGATGCCGGAGAACGGCAATAATGGTCTTGGTATCCGCACCCCGTCAGCTGATGTCGATGCGGCTTATTACGGCATGTGCGAGCTTCAGCTTCTTGACGACGGCGGCAGCGCCTACTACGATAAGGAGCAGAAGAAAGACAAGCTTAAGCCTTATCAGTATACGGGGTCGATTTACGGCATCGTCCCGTCGCTTCGCGACAACACGGATAAGCAGATCTGGGGTAAGGATAAGAACTTTACCGGCGGTGGCAGCTATGTCCGCAGACCTGGCATGTGGAACTTCGCCGAAGTGAAGGTTATCGGCAGCGAGATTGAATACTATCTCAACGGTTATCTTATTACGAAGGGCGACGTTTCGAAATTCAAGGGTGATGGAGACACTCCCGACAAGAGGATGCACCCCGGACTTCATAACAAGAAGGGGCGTATCGGTTGGCTTGGTCACGGCAGCAACGTCAAGTGGAAGAACATCCGAATCAAGGAACTTCCCGATTGCGCGAAGATGGGGCAGGCTTGCCCGAAGCAGGCTATGCAGGCTCCCGCCGGTTTTGAAACGTACTTCAACGGCAAGGTTGAACAGATCGCCGCTAACTGGAAGGGTGTAACGACCGAGGAGAAGTTTGACTTCCCCCATATCCGCGCCGCAGCGACGGCCGAGAAGCGCGCCGAGATGCAGAAGAAAGCTGACGCGCTTATGCTCAAGCACTGGCACGTTCGTAACGGAAATCTTTTCTTCGATGGCTACAAAGGCGGCTACTCCCTCGCTACGAAGAAGGATTACGGCGATTTCGAAATGTGGGCCGACTGGCGCATTATGTCGATAACGGGCGACTCTGGGCTTTATCTGCGCGGCTTGCCCCAGGTTCAGATCTGGGATGCCCACAACCAGTGGAAGATCGGCTCCGGCGGTCTTTACAACAACAAATACAAAAAGACGGGCAACATTTCAAAGGCGCTTAAAATCGCCGATAAGCAGGTTGGCGACTGGAACCGCTTCTATGTGAAGATGGTCGGAAACAAAGTTACCGTAAAGCTCAACGGCGAGCTTGTCGTTGACAATGTTACCCTTGAAAATCTTTGGCAGCAGGGTCATCCCATACCGGATGTAGAGCAGATTGAACTTCAGTGTCATGGCGACCCGCTTGAGTGGCGTAATATCTTCATCAAGTCTCTTTGATAGAAAAGAGTGATATTGATTTGCGTCCCCGCGGGCATTCGCCTTATGGGGACGCTTAATTATAGGAGTTTTATGGATATCAGCAGAAGAAACTTTTTATTGTCAACAGGTGCGTTCGCGTTATCCGCCGGGTGCCGGTCGACGTCTCTTTTTGGCAAACCAGATCTTCGCTTTGGGGTTATAAGTGATATTCATGTAACTACCGAAAATTCTTGCAGGATTTTAAAAAAATCTTTTAAGTACTTCAAGCGTCGGGGCGTTGATTGTGTTGTCATCCCCGGCGATTTGACGGATTGGGGGACGAAGGGGTCGTTTGTTTTATTGAAGAATACGTGGGATGCTGTTTTCGACGGAACTGAAGTTAAGCCGATCTTTTGTACAGGCAATCATGATTATGACGGTTGGTTTTATTCAGATATGACCATGGAGATGCATGCCAACGGTGTCAGTGAAAATGACGCAATGGTAAAGCATGGTTTTAAAGATTCATGGGAAGAGCTTTTCGGTGAAAAGTTCGAGCCTGTGCGCGTCAGATCCGTCAAAGGATATGATTTTGTCTCTGTGGAATGGCGGGGCCAGAATAATTTCAAGGCCTGGATGGAAGAAAATTCAAAGCGTTTCGAAAACGATAAGCCTTTCTTCTTCTTTCAGCATGTCCCGATCAAAGGAACTACCAGAGACAGTTCTTCTGGCGGCGGTGATGACGGCGTAAAATCCGTCTTGGAAAATTATCACAATTGCGTGGCTTTTACGGGGCACACTCACAGGACGTTCAATTTTGAAAGTTCGATTTGGCAGGGCGGTTTTTCAGCAATAGCCGTGCCGAGTCTTTCTTATACGAGTATGCGCTTTGCAGAAAATGGCTCCGGCAACCGCGCGGGACTTGCTACTCAGACGATGCCGCCTTTGCCTTTGCGCGCTGATCATTGCGGTGGGCAGGGTTATGTTGTAAATGTATGGAACGATTGCATAGCTGTAGAGAGAATTGATTTGAGAAATGAGACTTCCGATTGCCGCGATTGGGTTATACCGTTAGGCGATAACGCGGATAAACCGTACGATCCCGCCTCGCTTTCAAAGAAGATCCCGGCGCCGAGATTCCCTGAAGGAGCGAAGGTCGAGGTCGAAACGCGCAATACGGAAAATAGAGTCGGTAAGTGGGCTATCGTAATGAATTGCGAATTTCCTTCGGCTGTTGTAGACGGCGGGTATCGGGTTTACGATTACCAGATACGCGCTGTCGTGCTTGACGGATCGCAGCATAAGATGGTTAAAACTTTCCTCTCTCCAGCTTTTGCAAAACAGGCTAAGTTTGAGCCGTTGCGTCAACGTTTTTGGTTCAACGTTAACGAACTGCCGCAAGGCAAGCGCTATGTTCTTGAATTTACGGCACGCAACTGTTTCGGAAAAGCGTCAAAACCGATTTATTCAAAAGAAATGATGAGCGTGCCCGGATTTGCCGAAGTCGATAAAAGCGGAATAAAGGGGTGAATATGCCTAAGATAAAATTTATGAATGTCTCCGGTTCTTGGCGCAGCGTAGCCGACGCGGCCAGAACGACAATCCGTCAGGAAGAGGGCGAGAAAGAACCGTCTTCCAAGTGGAAAAAGCGCATACTTCTTTCAGAACATTCACCGATAAGGAAGTTGTGTTTCAACTGGAAGTGGCTTGATCTGCCGTATTGGGTTTCGGTCCATTTCGTAAGACACAAATTCGGCATTGAACATTTTGTCTCGACGCAGAGGACCGACCGCACCGGCGAGGACAGGACTTGCGCCAGGCAAGATGCGCCTGTTATGCATGAATGTTTCGCCAATGCGCAGACCGTGATGTTCATCTCGCGGCGCAGGCTGTGTTCTCAGGCATCTAAAGAAACGCGCGAGGCTTGGAAACTTGTCGTCGATGCGATTAAGGAGAAGGAGCCTGAACTTGGCGAGTGTTGCGTGCCAGAGTGCGTCTATCGCGGATTTTGCCCTGAGTTTAAACCGTGTGGATATTCTCAAACCGAGGCTTTTAAAGAGGCTGTAGCGAAATATCGTGAAGTGAAATAAAAGTGGAAAGACTTCAAAACATTCTTGCTCACGCAGGCGTCGCGTCTCGGCGCAAATCGGCCGAGATTATCGCCGAGGGTCGTGTTACGGTAGATGGCGTTGTCGTTGTCGAGCCGGGATTGAAGCTTGATCCGAGCGCCGTTTCAATAAAAATCGATGGAAGGCTTTTAGAGTCTCAAGAAAAAAAGCGCACCGTCGTTTTATATAAGCCTGTAGGTGTTTTATCCACAATGAGCGATCCGTTTGGGGGTAAGACCGTAACATCTTTCGTAAATGTGCCTGAAAGACTTGTTCCAGTAGGCCGTCTCGATAAAGACAGCGAGGGGCTTTTGCTGATGAGTAACGACGGAGATCTGGTAAACCGCCTTACGCATCCGCGCTATGAACACCGAAAGACGTATATCGTAAAGGTCGCCGGCCGGTGGAGCGAAGATAAACTCGAGCTTCTTCGCTCGCCCATAACGCTTGATGACGGTTATACGATAAGGCCTGTGCCTGTTAAAGTTATCCGTCAGTGGGATAACAACACAAGACTATTGGAGTTTGTTCTTACCGAAGGACGAAAGCGGCAGATACGAAAAATGTGCAACGCCGCGCATCTTGTCGTTCTTTCGCTCAAACGCGTAGCCGTAGGTTCGTTCTTTTTGCCGAAAGACCTCGCCCCTGGTTCATGGCGAGATCTTTCGCAGGATGAAATTGAAAAGCTCTTTATTTAGATTTTTTCGCGAAGTATTCCCGAGACACTTTCACTACGACCGGTGAAAGCATTAAAAGGGCTATCAGGTTCGGAAAGGCCATAAGTCCGTTCATGATGTCGGCAATCCCCCACACGGCGGAAACCGTAAGATAGGGGCCTGCGAAAACCATTATCACATAACAGATTCTGAACGCCACGACCGATTTGGGGCGATCGGTTCCTATTAAGTATTCAAGGCATTTTTCGGAGTAGTAATTCCAGCCGAGAATCGTGGTGAAGGCGAAAAACGTAAGAGAGAGCATAATCATCGCGGAAGAAACGATGTTGCCGTATGGCCCGAGGAATGCCAGGCCGCGACGGAATGCCTCTATGGTGATGTCGACGCCTTGCAATCCGAGCGATGGCTCCCAAGCGCCGGAAAGGACAATGACGATGCCGGTCATGAAACAGATTAGGATAGTATCGATGAACGTGCCCGTCATGCACACAAGTCCTTGTCTGGCGGGCTCATTCGTTTTTGCGGCGGCGGCGGCGATGGGAGCCGAGCCCAGACCCGCTTCATTTGAGAATATTCCGCGCGCGATGCCTTTTTGCATTGTGATTAAAATCGTTCCTATTGCACCGCCGGTTATGGCCTGAGGGTTGAACGCGCCGTCAAGCACTATCTTTACGGCGTGGGGAATTTCAGTTATGTTTATGATCAAGACGAATAGGCACGATGTCACATAAAAGATCGCCATGAAAGGAACGATCACCGTTGATACTTTAGCGATGCGTTTAAGCCCGCCGAGAATGACCAACGCGACGCACGCCGTTATGAACGCGCCCATGATCACGACCGCAAGCTGATATTGAACGTTAAAGATCGTAATCTCCGACGATAGATTGGCGAAATTTGTCGTAAGGAAATTCTGAACGGCTGAGGTTATGCCGTTTACCTGCGTAAGCGTTCCGATGCCTAAGAGACCTGCGCCTATGCCCGATACGGCGAAGATCACGGCAAGAGGCTTCCATTTCAGACCAAGACCTTTTTCGATATAGTAGAAGGGACCGCCGAGGACTTTGCCGGCAGGCGTGATTTCGCGATATTTTACAGCCAAGAGACCTTCTGCATATTTTGTGGCCATACCAAAAAGGGCCGCAACTTCCATCCAGAAAAGGGCGCCCGGGCCGCCTGTGCCGATGGCCGTAGCCACGCCGACGATGTTGCCTGTGCCGATCGTCGCTGAAAGAGCCGTGCACAGTGAGCCGAAAGCTGAAACTTCACCGGCCGAGTCATCTTCGTTGTGGAATATGTTTTTAAAGGCGTCGCCCAGGTTTTTCAGATGCTTAAGGCGCAGAAGCAATGTAAGAATAACGCCGGTTGTGAGAATTGCCGCAATAAGAGGCAGCCCCCAGACAAAATCGTCTATTCGTTCTACCCAGATGCTGAAGATGTCAAGCCAAGTTGCCGTGGCGGTCATTTTAGTTCCTTAAAAAGTCGTTTCAATTGTTGATTATAAGAGCGATAAAGACGAGATCTTCTTTTCCGTTCGTGTTGTCGAGCCCGTGCCCGGAGCCGTCGGCCGTCCAAGTCGTTTCGCCGGCTTTTACGATGCGTTCAACGCCATTGTCGTTGTAGACGCCTTCGCCTGAAACGATGTAATAGCTTTCTGCGTTGCCGTGGTGCTCATGGTAGCCGAGCGAAGAGCCTTTCGGTATCGTCACGCGGGCGAAAAGTCCGCACTTGTCTTTAAGTTCGCTTTCCCCAAGAAGCATTTCGAGCCTTACTTCGCCCTTGCCGCCATAAGCTTCTTTCATTACTACCGTTTCATACGCTCCTGACATATTTTTCTCCTAATTAGGTTTTAATAAAAATCAATTCTTGTAATTATATCATACACATTTAAAAAAGCAAAGGAGGTATAATATTTGAATCGTAAGCGGGTTAGTCGGCTGTGCAACTGCTGTAGAGTGTTGTCGGGCGAGAAAGATGGTAGTATTATCAAAACCGAGTTCTACTTTGATTAAGTGACTTGTCAAAATGCGGCGGATGTCGCGGCAACCGTGCTCCCGCGCTTATGCGGCCGGCTTGCGCGTCCTTGCGACCGATCGACGTACACGAGTACGTCTTCGGGTCACAGTCCTGCCCAATCCGCCTCGCCTAAGCATCAGTCCGCTCGGCTGACGGCCGCGATCTCCGCCGCCCTT
>CAJGDE010000085.1 GCA_904502135.1 Kiritimatiellia bacterium | reverse complement strand
GGCTCTTGCGCCTGAAAAGCGCCTTCAGATGAAAAAGTCTACACCGAAAAAGAAGGGGTGTAAAAATAAATTTTCATAGGGTTTTATTGGGCTTTTTTGAAAATTGGGATAAATCACCCCAGAAAAAGTGGGATAAGGGTGTGATTTGCAAGCGGTCGTCTGGTGTGTTATAATTATGCGATTGTTGAAAAAATAAATTGGATAAAGCAAAAATGGCACAGGAAATGAATGAGTACCGCGAGCAACGTCTCGTTAGCATGAACAATCTTGCCGATATGGGTTTTAACCCGTATGGTGCAAAGTATGACCATGATGACCTTAAGAAGGTCCGTGAAGAATTTGAAGAAGGCAAAACCGCACGCATTGCCGGCAGATTGATGATGATCCGTCGTATGGGCAAAATGAATTTCTGCACCATGAACGACGGAACAGGCAAGTTTCAGCTGATATTTAAGCGCGATGAGCTCTCAGAAACAATGTTCGCGGCGTTTAAGCTTTTGAATCTCGGCGATATAATCGGTGCAGAGGGGACGCTTTTTACGACACAAAAGGGAGAGAAGTCTCTTGTTGTCAAAGAGTGGACGATGCTTGCCAAAGCTTTGGAGCAACCGCCGGAAAAGTTTCATGGCCTAGCCGATCAGGAAGAGCGCTATCGCCGCCGCTATGTTGATTTGATGACGAACGACGAATCGCGCGAAAGATTTTTCACGCGCTCGGAGATTCTGAAGGAAACGAGAAAATATCTGTGGTCGAAGGGCTTTCATGAGGTTGAAACTCCTATTCTTCAATCTCAGGCCGGCGGCGCCGCCGCAAAGCCGTTTGAAACCCATTTCAATGCGCTCGATCAGAAGATGGTTCTTCGTATTGCGCCCGAGCTTTATCTCAAGCGCCTTCTGGTTGGCGGCATGAACAAGGTTTTTGAACTTGGAAAAGATTTCCGCAACGAGGGTATCGACCGCTCGCACAATCCGGAATTTACGGTTCTTGAGGTTTATGAGGCTTATGGCGACCGCACATCAATGGAGGCGATCATAGAAGGCCTTATTCCTCATCTGTGTGATACGGTCATAGGCAAGAGAGAAATAGAATACGGGGAAGCTAAAGAGATTATAAATTTCAATCCTCCGTATCGCCGCGTCGCGTATAAAGATCTTGTAAAAGAACTTATGGGAGAGGACTGGTTCGACCTTCCTTTTGAGGTGCAGTTCGAGAAGGCTAAGGCGATGGGCAAGGAAAGGCAGACAAACCTCGAGCTCGATGACGTTACGACAACTCTTATGCTCACACATGAAGTTTACGATAAGCTCATCGAAAAGAATCTCCGTCAGCCGACATTCGTAACCCGCCTGCCGCATGAATTTGTGCCGCTGGCGAAAGCGTGCGAAGACGATCCTTCGCTTGTCGACGTTTTTGAATTTGTCGTCGGCGGCCGCGAGCTTTGCCCTGGCTATACGGAGCAGAATAATCCTCTTGAGCAGCGCAAAGCGCTTGAGAATCAGGCCGGTGAAGATACCGAGAAGATCGACGAAGATTTCATATCGGCGCTCGAATGCGGAATGCCCCCCACTGGCGGACTGGGGATTGGAATAGATCGCCTGGTCATGCTCTTGACGGGAGTGGACGGAATTCGCGATGTGGTTCTTTTCCCCCAGATGAAAAAAGCTTAAGTTGTATGGCACTCTCCCGCCAGAATTATAAAGCCGCGAAAGAACTTATCGATAAGTCTAGGCGCATCTTGATATCCGGTCATCTGAGCCCGGATGGAGATTCGCTTGGCTCTATGATAGCGCTTTCACGGCTTTTAAACGCTCATGGTCATGACGCAGTTGCGGTTGCGGATTTAAATTCCATCGGAAAACTCTCTTTTCTTGAAGGCACTTGCGACATCATGCCTCTTAAAAAGCTGAAAAGGTCGAAAAAATTCGATCTCTTCATAGCGCTTGACTGCGGCGGATATGAGCGCATGCCTGCGGAAGTAAGACCAATGGCCGAGAAGCTGCCGCTGATCTGCATAGATCACCATATTACAACCGTCGACTTCGGCGATGTGGCGATAGTCGACTCGTCGGCCTCTTCCGCAGGCGAACTCGTATGGAGGTACGCAAAGTGGAATGAGTGGAAGCTGGATCAAGTCTCGGCCGAGGCGCTGTGGGTTGCGCTTATTACCGACACGGGGCGTTTCGCGTACGATTCGACCAAGTGCGCGACGATGCGCGCTGCTGGCGATTTGCTTAAGTGTGGCGTCAGGACTTCGCTGATAAACGATATCATATACGGGACATTTTCGAAAAAATCGATTGAGCTTAAGCGTATCGCATGGCGCTCGCTTCACATTTGGAAGAATCGGCGAGTCGCGGAAGTTTCGCTCTCCCGTGATGATTTCAGATCCGTGCGAGGCAAGAAGGCCGACGCTGAAGATATTATCGAAATACCGCGCAGCGTCACCGGCAATGAAATCGCCTTGTTCTTTTATCAGATACCAGATCGCACAAAAGAAACGCGCTGCTCCATCCGCACTCGCGGAAATTGGGACGCGACCCGTTTGGCGGCCAAGTTCGGTGGCGGCGGGCACGTTAAAGCGGCAGGATGTACGATAAAAGCTTCGCTAGGCGCGGCAAAACGCGCTGTGCGCTCAGCTGTTCGTGAAATGCTCAAAGAAGGCGTCAAGGCCGGGGTATAGAGACGATTGAACGCACTTGATTACATACTTGCAGGTTTAGAAGCGCATCTTAAGCTCGAACGCGAGCTTGGGCGGCGGATTGTCGAGATCGATAGACGCCTTCTTGACGTGCAAAAGCCCACCTCTTGCGGATCTTCAGTCTCTTCAGATGATATTAAGGTTTTACAGGAGCCAAAGCAGGATGTCGCCAAGGCAGATGCGGTGGAGAAAACGCCTTCTTCAAAAGAAAAGATTTTTGATTTCGTTTTTGTCCATGATAAAAATCTAACGCCGGAAGCTCTTGAGATGATGGATAAAATCATAGCCGCCTTAGGCCGCAGCAAAGAAACGGCGCCGATTGTTTTTGAGGGGGCACTTCCAAAGGCTAAAGCGTATGCCGTTTTGGGTGCGCTCGCGCTTAAGAAGTATTTCCCAGGGTTGAAAGGCGTTCCCGGGCAGTGGCTTACGGGAGCTAAGGGCGAGCAGGTTTTGGTTACATATTCTCCGCATTATATTTTGCGCTTTGCTGTTGTCACGCCGGCGGTTAAAAAGATTAAAGAAGATATGTGGAAAAGTTTAAAAACACTTTTACAAAGGATACGCTAATATGGTAATAGATGAAAAATGCATTGTGTTGAAGCATGAGGAAATCGGCGCAGGTTATCGTTATCTCGTACTTGACGCTCCTCGCATAGCTCCGCTTTTAGAGCCCGGGCAGTTTATTCATGTGAAAGTTCCGCTTCTGGAAGAGAGCGCCTTGAGACGCCCGTTTTCCGTTTTTGACGCGGAAGATGGGAAGGTGACTGTTTTGTATAAGACGGTCGGTCGCGGCACAGAGGCTTTGAACAAGGTCTGCGTGGGCGAAGAGATTATGATGGAAGGCCCGCTTGGGTTTGGAACATTCCCGGTTGATGTCGAGGGCACCGCTCTTCTTGTGGGTGGCGGCTTTGGTGTGGCGCCGCTCCATTTTCTCGCCAAGCGTTTGAAAACTCCCGCGAAATTGTTTGTCGGCGGCAGAACGAAGAGCGATCTGCTTGCGCTCGACAAGTTCGCTGAACTTGGAATCGAAACCTTCACCGCCACAAATGACGGAAGTGAAGGCGTTAAGGGCTTTGTCGTAGAACCTTTAGATGAAGAGATTCGCCGTCTGCGCGAGAAGGGCGAGAAGTTTGAACTGTTCACGTGCGGCCCGGACGGTCTTCTGAAGGCGGTTGCCGACAGGGCCGTTTCGCTTGGCGTGCCCGGCTGGATTTCAATGGATCGGCATATGATCTGCGGCGTAGGGGCGTGTTTCGCCTGCATTCAAAAGACGAAGGCCGGCAATCAGCGCTGTTGTGTAAACGGCCCGGTTTTCGCCGCCAGCGATCTTGTCTGGGAGTAATGCGCTTTGAGGGGCTGCGGCTACAAAGGGACGTTTTCTCAAAATATGATATAATAAAGAAAATTTTCGAAGTGTAAGGAGTTAAAAATGAAAAAAGCTGCAGTTGTTCTCGTAATGTTTGCGGCGCTTGCGGGTTTGTTTTGCGGGTGCTCTAAAAGTGACGGTACCAGTGAGTACGAAGACGGCAAGAGCGCCTTTGAGGCGCGCGAAATGAAGAAGGCAGAGCGGCTACTGGTTAAATCTATTGAGCTTGCGCCAGATAGCGTCAATGCGATGATTATGCTCGCGCGCGTTTATATTGAACTCGGGCAGATCGCGGAGGCGGGAAAGATCATGGATAAGGCCACGGCGCTTGATGGTGAGTCGTTTGATGTTAAGCTTCTTACAGCTCAAGTAGCTTGGCATTTGAGAGATTATGATCGTTCGTCCCGTCTTTTCGCGTCGATCGCCAATGATGCCAAGCTTGATGCATCGGTGCGTTCGCTTGGTTACAGCGGCTGCGGGGTAGTTGAAATGACCCGTTCCGAGCATGATCTGGCGCGCATATTGTTTTTCCGCGCTATCAGAATGGATAGACGTAATGCGTCCGCGTGGTATCATTTAGGCCTTCTTTATCGTGACGGCTTTGGGTATAACGAGGCTGCGCTTGAGCAGTTCAATATCTTTGTGCGTCTGGAACAGATAGCCGATCAGCGCGTTCAGCGCGTTCAGCGCATGTACATACCCGAGCTTCAGGAGGCGATAGCGAGGTCCGCCGCTGACAGACCCGGCGCATCAAAAAGAAACAGTGCCGCCAGTGCATCTGAAATCGCGAAGGCCGAAGCGGCGATGAAGCGCCGCAATTTCAAGACCGCCAGACTGTGTTATGAAGCGGCGCTTAAATTGGACGCGCTGAGCTATCCGGCCGCGTTGGGTCTGGCGAATTGCTACGAGAAGTCCGACGCTTCGAAATCAGGTCAGCAAAAGGCGTTTGAAAATTATAAACTCGCCTGTCAGCTGCGCCCATCGGCGGTTTCGACATTTTTAACCGCTGGAGCGTTGGCGATGCGTCTTGGGTATTATGCGCAGGCGGTGATGATCTATTCCCGCGCTCTTGCGGCAAATCCATCGAAGATAGACGCGATCGACGGCCTTATCCGCGCTTTGCGCAAAACGGGCGTGAAAGAGAAGATGAAGATAGCTTCGGCCTATCAGAATTATCGCGATTCAATACCCGTAGTCAGAAAGAGATAGTATGACGCTGTTGCCTGCAGATTATGCTCTTATAGCTTTTACCGTCATCACGGCGATAACGGGGCTGTTTCGCGGTTTCTCGGGCGCTCTCGCGTTTATTGCCGCATTGCCCGCGGCGGGGGCCGTTTTCGCTTTCGGTTGGCCGTATTCAGAGATTTATACTCAGGTTGTATGGATTCGCGCCTTGGCGGTTCTCATTCTCGCTCTTCTTACATTCGGCCTTGTGCGGCTTATAATAAAGAAGTGCGTCAATGGGCTGTTGTCGCAGCCGGCCGATTCAATATTCGGTTTCTTGATGGGAGCCGCCGTCGGTCTCATAGCTATTTTTTCATGGGCGATGAGCGGCATGTTCCTGGAATATTCAAATATTGCCTCTATGGCAGTAGGATTCATTAAATGAAAAATATGCAACAGTTGATGGGCTTTCCTTTGCCTACAATAAAGCGTTATCCGATTTATCTGCGGGCGATCAAAGAGTTGACCGCGGCAGGCGAACTTTATGTTTCCAGCGCCGTGTTGGCAGAGCGCCTTGGGTTTGATCCGGTGCTCACGCGCAAGGATCTGGCGATGGCGGGGGTTCCAGGTACGCCAAGACGCGGGTACCCGGCGCATGAGTTGTGCGAGGCGATAAGTCGTTCTCTTGGCTGGGACGATACGACGGAGGCCGTTCTTGTTGGCGCTGGTTCTCTCGGCATGGCGCTTCTTGGGTATTCCGGATTTGAAGAGCAGAATCTTTCCATCGTGGCGGCTTTCGATGTCGATAAAACTAAAGTGAACAATGCGTTCCACGGCGTTAAAGTTCGCCCTATGGAGGAGCTTGCGCGCATCGTCAGCAGGTTGGAAGTGAAAATCGGAATTCTCACCGTCCCAAATTCAGTGGCGCAAGCCTGCGCCGAGAATATGGTGAACGCGGGGATAAAAGGCATATTGAATTTTTCTTCAATTCAGCTTGAAGTGCCAGAGGGTGTCACTGTTCAAAATGTCGACTTGGCGCAGTCGCTCGCTGTGCTTTCTCATGCGATAGCGCGTGACGCTCTGTAAGTTCTTTTAGCGGCTTAAGCGTTATTGGCTAAAGTTAAAATCCGCTGAAAAGAACCAGGAGTATCAAAAGCGGAACTACGATAACGTAATGCCATTTCATGAAAGATGGCATCTTAGGTCCGCGCCCGATTGAAACTGCCGCGCGGAAGTTTTTCCACCCCCAGCCGAATGTGCCGTTGACGACGAAGATCGACTGAATCAAGGCTCCGATGGGCAGCCAAAGCTGGCTTACCGCGAAATCTTCCCATTTAAGGACGTTTTCGCTGAGGACGCACGGCATAGACAAGGCCGCTACGGCAATGCCTACAATGATAGAGGCGGAAAAACGCTTTAAGCCGAATATGTCCATGAGACCTGCGATGAGACATTCGAATACGGCTACGACTGTTGTGAGAGCTGCGAGTGCGAGAAAGAGGAAGAACACTCCTCCCCAAAGCACTCCGCCCGGCATTTTTTCGAATACTTTCGGCAGAGCTTCGAAAATGAGTCCCGGACCAGAGGTGTATTCAACGCCGTATGTCGCGCAAGCGGGAAAAATAACGAGCCCTGCAAGCAAGGCGACAAAAGTGTCGATAAGGATTATTACGAGCGATTCCTTGACGAGAGAGTGATCCTTGCCGACGTAGCTGGCGCAGATCGTCATAGAGCCTATTCCCAATGAGAGAGTAAAGAAAGCCTGCCCCATTGCGGCGAAAATCGACTTTAGGGGATTTTCCATAAATCTCGCCCAGTCGGGCTTAAGATAAAATTCAAGCCCTTCAGCCGCTCCTGGAAGAGTAAGAGCTTTAATTGCCAAGACAATGAGCAGCAATAGAAGCGAAAGCATCATCCACTTTGTTGTGCGCTCTACGCCTTTTACAACACCCATTAAACACACGAGCGTTGAAATGGTGACGACCGTAATCATGAATGCGGTGCAGATTTTCCAGTTTCCCGTCAATTGCGCGAATGAAGTCGTGCAGTCGGGAGGTGAGAGTCTTGCATAGTCGCTGGCGTATTTGAGGAGCCACCCGCATACGTCGGTGTAATAAATCATTAAAACGAAACATCCCGAAGCGAGTAACGAGCCGATACTTCGCCAGAACCTGCTGAATCGAGGCGGTGAGAGCGTGCCTAGCGCAGCAGCGAGGCTTTTGTTGGCGCCGCGACCGATGCCAAGTTCAACGGCAAGAAGCGGAAAGCCAAGAATCGCGAGAAACGCGAGATAGACGATTACGAACGCAGCTCCGCCGTTTTCTCCTACAATGTATGGAAATCGCCACACGTTCCCAAGCCCAACGGCGCTACCTGCCGCCAACATTAAAAAGCCAAGCCTTGAAGAAAGTTTCTCGCGCGTCATAATTGTCTTATATGTTTGTCGTTTGTGAATTTATGTATTTATGCTCTGTTTGCTTTTGCCCTAGTGAAAAATGTATTATACCATAAACAAGGAGGCAAGCGGTCATGCCCACTTTTCACCTGTTAGGCGGTTGTGCAACTGCTGTAGAGTATTCCTTGTGTTTTCCATCCTTCCTTTCTTGCCTTGTCAACGTGCGGCGTTTTTTCGCCCAACGGTACTCGCCTTTTGATATGGGCGATTTGCGCGTCCTTGCTCCCACTCGACGTACACAAGTACGTCTTCGGGTCGCAGTCCTGCGCAAATCGCCTCATCTGAAAAGG
>CAJGDE010000084.1 GCA_904502135.1 Kiritimatiellia bacterium | reverse complement strand
AGCGCAAAAATGATTTTTTATTTCTTTTTTTTTGATTAAATGGCATACGGAACGGCTGTTTTAAAACAATAGGAAGTCCACACTGCCAAACACCTTAGTCGGATGGGCGGCGGTAGTCCGCACATTCGACTAACCGATTACCCGCAGTTTGGCAGGCGTCTTTGACAACCGAATAAAAAATATGATATACTTTTTTCGTCATGAGAAATTTCAAGTTTAACAGCTATTATTACTTCTTCGACTTTATGTCGGAGCGGGGTCTCGTATACTAAAGCTGAAACCTTGAGTAGATGAATCGCGGCCTCGCTCCTTAAAATGCGAGGCTATTTTTTTACATAAGAAAAATCCCAAAAACAATTTTAAAACCATGATAATCATACTTAAGAAAGATGCCGACAAAAGCCAGGTTGAAAGTCTGCTTTCTTGGCTTAAAGACCGCGAAATCACACCTCACATTTCTACAGGCGAGAGAGAAACAATAATCGGCTGTATAGGAGATGTCGCCAAAATGGATATTGGCCTTGTCCAGGCGCTAAGCGTTGTCGAAAACGTCCAGCGCATTCAAGAGCCTTACAAAGCGGCGAACAGAAAATTCCATCCCCAAGACTCAGTCATCGACTGTAGCGGCGTTAAAATAGGCGCCGGGAATTTCCAGGTCATCGCGGGGCCCTGCAGCGTGGAATCGGAAGAGCAACTTCTTAAAATAGCCCAAAGCGTCAAATCTTCTGGAGCTACAATGCTTCGTGGGGGCGCCTTCAAGCCGAGAACTTCACCTTACGCCTTCCAGGGCCTTGGGAAAAAAGGGGTTGAAATCCTTCTCAAGGCAAAGAAGGAAACGGGGCTTCCTATATGCACCGAGCTTATGGCCATAGAACATCTCGAATACTTCAACGATGTGGATGTAATTCAGATCGGTGCGCGCAACATGCAGAACTTCGATCTCCTCAAAGAAGTCGGCGCAATGACGAAAAAACCTATTTTGCTTAAACGCGGCATGAGCGCGACGCTGCAAGAGCTTCTTATGAGCGCGGAATATATCATGGCCAGCGGCAACGAAAACGTAATGCTCTGCGAGCGCGGCATCAGAACGTTTGAAACGGCCACGCGAAACACGATAGACCTTACAGTCATTCCCGTACTAAAGCGCCTTTCTCACCTGCCGGTAGTCATCGATCCCAGCCACTCTACAGGCTATGCGCATCTTGTTGAGCCTTGCGCGATGGGAGCTACGGCCATGGGAGCCGATGGGCTTATAATTGAAGTGCACAACGATCCGCAAAGAGCTCTTTGCGACGGCGCCCAAAGCCAAACGCCGGAAGTGTTCGACTCGACCATGAAAAAAATTTCCGCAATCCGACCTTTAGCCTGGAGAATGTAAATGAAGACGTTAGAAAATTTAAGAAGCGAAATAGACGAAATCGACGAGGGCATAGTCGAACTTTTCATGCGCCGCATGAAAGCCGCCTCGAACGTGGCGGAAATAAAAAAAGCCACTTCCTCCCCCGTTTACGACCCGACGAGAGAAAGAAAAATACTTTCCACCGTGGCGGACAGCGTTGGCGGCGAACTTGAAAATGAAGCGCGACTTCTTTTTACAACACTCTTCTCTATATCAAGAGGGCTTCAGCGCGCAACGCTGGCAAAGCAAAGCGACTTCACCATCTCTCTTGAAAAAGCGCTGAAAGAAAGCCCATCGGCGTTCCCTTCCCGCGCAAGTGTCGCCTGCCCAGGCGCTGAAGGCTCATACTCGCAACAGGCCGCGAGTCAACTCGTGAAATTCCCCACAATCTTCTACTTCAAGGGCTTTGAAGATGTATTCAACGCAGTAGAAAAAGGAATGTGCGACTACGGCATTCTGCCGATAGAAAACTCGGCGGTAGGCAGCGTTTCAGCCGTATACGACATGATGGATCGCCACAACTTCAAGATCGTGCGCGCCAAACGCTTGAGAATAAGGCACGTGCTGCTGGCCAAAAGCGGCGCGAAGATAGAAAACATCAAAAAAATCTACAGTCATCCCCACGCCCTTTCCCAATGCTCGTCATTCATAAGCTCTCTGAAAGATATTCACGCCATACCTTCGACAAACACCGCCGTTGCAGCAAGGGAACTAGCAAGCTCCAACGAGACGGATGCCGCAGTAATAGCGTCACGTGAATGCGCTCAACTCTACAATCTCGACATTATCCGCGAAGACATAGCCGATGTGAGCACCAACTACACCCGATTCATCTGCATATCTAAAAAAGACGAGATATACGCCGATTCGACGAAATTTTCCGTCATGATGAGTCTTCCTCACCGCGCAGGAGCGCTGTCCGATGTGCTGGTTAAATTCTCTTCATGCGCAGTCAACTTGACAAAGCTTGAATCACGCCCGATTCCGGGGAGCGACTTTGAATTTCGTTTCATTTTCGACTTTGAAGCCTCTCCGCATGATCCGCGTATAATCAAATTGCTCGCGGGATTTGAGTGCGACCCCGAAATAGAACACTTCACATTCCTCGGAGCGTATAACGAAAAATGAAGCGCATAAAAGTAAACACACAAACACCTTACGAGGTAATCGTCGGCGAAGGAGCGGTAAACCATCTCGCTCCCTTCGTCATGGACGCGTTTTCTAACGCCGCAAACATCGCAATCGTAGCGGATTCTAACGTCGAGCCTCTTTATGCCGACAAAATAGAGCGTCTTCTTACTCCATCGGCCAAGCGCATCGAGCGCATCTCGTTCAAGGCCGGCGAAAAATCAAAAACTATAGAAACTTACGCTCTACTTCTCTCAGCTTTGGCATCATTCAGATTCTCAAGAAAAGACATCATCATCGCCCTTGGCGGAGGAGTTACGGGCGACCTCGCCGGATTTGCCGCCTCAAGCTATATGAGGGGTATCGACTTCATACAGATACCGACCTCCCTCTTGGCGATGGTCGACTCTTCTGTCGGCGGAAAGACAGGCGTCAACCTCGATGAAGGGAAAAATCTCGCAGGCGCTTTCCATCAGCCCCGCGCGGTATTTTGCGACACGTCGTTTCTAAAGACACTTCCTGAAATATGGCGTATTGACGCGATGGGAGAAGTTCTGAAATACGCAGTCCTCGCTGACCCGAAGCTTTTTTCGCGCCTTGAAAATGCGCCGACGGCCGAAATAAACGAAGACGAAATCGCCCGATGCATTTCAATAAAGCGTGATATCGTTGAAACCGACGAGAAAGAGTCTGGAGAAAGAAAGCTTCTAAACTTGGGGCACACCTATGCGCACGCCATTGAAAAAGAAAGCGATTTTTCGATTTCTCACGGATGCGCCGTAGCAACAGGCATAGCTCTTGCTTCGCAAAAAGCTTTCTCTCTTGGTCTTCTGAGCAAGACGGATCTTAACCGGATAATAAGCCTCGTTGAAAAAATAGGCTATAAAAGCGCCTCGCCCTTTGACGAGAACTCGCTTTTAAAATCCATGCTTATAGATAAAAAGGCCGAAAACGGCGAAATAGATTTCGTTCTACCAACCGGTATCGGCAAATGCACGGTAAAGAGAATCAAGCTTTAAAGAAAGTGGTGGGCGCGGCGGGGGTCGAACCCGCACTCCGTTAGGAACCAGAACCTAAATCTGGCGTGTATGCCAATTTCACCACGCGCCCTAAAAAATCACTTTCTCAACTTGTCGCGATGAGCGAAGAAAATCTTCGTCTTATTCGCGAATGTCTGCGATTCAGGGAATGTTCCGCCCTTTGAAATCTTCGCAAACTCTTCAAGAAGCTCACGCTGACGGCGATCGAGATTTTGTGGCGTCTCAATAACGATACGCGCGTCAACATCGCCAGGTAGACCGCCCCTAAAGGATGTTATTCCCTTTCCGCGAAGTCTAAACACTTTCCCATTCACCGTCCCTGCAGGGATTTTGAGCTGCGCTTCACCCTCTGGCGTAGGCACAGCGACCGTTCCGCCAAGAGCGGCCGTCACGGGAGATACGGGAATATCAACATAAAGATCAAGCCCGTCACGCTCGAATATATCACTCTCGCGTACACCCAAAAGGACGTAAAGATCGCCATTTTCACCGCCACGCAATCCGCCGCCGCCCTTGCCCGAAAGGCGAAGGCGAGAGCCGGAATCGACACCGGCTGGAATCTTTACCGAAATATGCTGGGTTTCTGTTGTATGACCTGTTCCACGGCACTTGCGGCAGGGCTTTTCTATTATCGTCCCCTCTCCACCGCACGTCGGACACGTCTGACGGACCTGGAAAAAACCGCCTCCGCCGATAACAACGCCTCGACCGTTGCACGTCTTGCAGGTAACTCTCTGCGAGCCTGCAGCGGCCCCAGAGCCGCCGCACTCCTTGCATTGCGTGGGAAGATCAAGATCAAGAGTGCGCTCACTTCCGAATACGGCCTCGTCAAAATCGATATCAAGCCTGAAAGTCATATCGTCACCGCGACGCGGCGCGTTGGGATCTGCCTGACGACGCTGACGACCGCCGCCGAAGAAGCTTGAAAAGCCGCCCCCGCCTCCGCCTCCGAAGAACGAGCTTAAAATATCATTTAAATCTACGTCTTGGAAATGCGAGAAATCGCGCCCGAAATCAAATCCCCCCGGACCGAAATTCACACCTTGATGACCGTACTGGTCATAGCGCTGACGCTTCTCGGGATTTGAGAGAACCTCATACGCTTCAGATATCTCAGTAAACTTCTCTTTAGCCTCGGGATTATCAGGATTGCGGTCGGGGTGATATTTCATCGCGAGCTTGCGGTAAGCAGACTTAATTTCATCTGCCGTCGCGCCCTTCGCAATACCAAGGACCTCGTAGTAATCTCTTTTCTCAGCCACTTCTTTCAGCCTTCCGTTTTGGGCCCCGCGCTGACAACAACCTGCGCCGCACGAAGGAGCTTATCACCAAGCATCCAACCAGTCTTGATAATGTTCGAAATCTCGCCTTCCTTATATTCATCACTGGGCATAGTAGCAAGAGCCTCGTGGAAATTCGGATCAAGCTCCTTACCAAGCAGATTCTCCATCATCTTCGCGCCATGATCAGCAAGAGCTTTTACTAAAGTATCGTAAACAAGCTGCACTCCCTTAACGAAGGGGTCTTCTTTGTCTGCGGCTTTTTCAAGCGCAAGCGCAAGATTGTCAACCGAGGGAAGAATATCTTTTAGAATATCAGCCTCGGCATAACGGTAAACATCTTCACGATCACGCGCCGCGCGCTTTTTGTAATTGTCAAAGTCAGCGAGTGTAATTGCATAGAGAGTTTTCCAATCAGGCTCAGAAGGAGTCTCTTTCAACTCCTCGCTGGGCGCATCAGATGAAGATGCCGCATCTTCCGACTTCGGCGTATCGGCTTTCACCGATTCCTCTTCGATGATTTTCTCGGCATTCTCTGTATCTTTTTTCTCTTCTTTCTTATCTTTCATCTCTCTCAACTCTCAACTCGAACTCTAAACTCTAAACTCGTATCTGCCCAGACTTGGCGAGCATCTTAGCTTCAACAGACTGAATCTCGGCAAAGCCCTGCGAGCTATGCGGGTTAAGCCCGTCGCTCTCTTCCATAGAGCTGTCGGCTTCATTGTAAATCGTGCCCTTAAGACCCTTCAAGGACTCAAAATAGATATTGCCCTTGTAAAGGCCAAGCGTGATCTCAGCCGTCGCCTTGTCAGCCCAAACCTGAATAGCGGCACGCGCCGCTTGTGTAGCAGGATCAAACCAGCGACCATCATAGATCTGATCAGAAACGAACTTTGAAAGCTTCTGGAAAAGATCGGTGGAGCGGCGATCCATAATACCTTCGTAAATATACTTAAGGCCCCAAGAAAGAACTTCCATTCCGGGAGCTTCATATACGCCGCGGCTCTTCGTACCGATGATGCGGTTTTCAAGAGCGTGCTTCATGCCGATACCGTTCTTACCGCCGACCTTATTCAGATAAACCATAACTTCAAGCGGCGACATCTTCTTGCCGTTGATGGCGGTGCAACGCCCCTTCTCGAACTTAAGGGTGATTTTCTCAACCTTGTTCGGAGCCTTCTCGGGCCACACGCCCATCGTAGGCTTGACAATCTTCATCGATGTCTCCATCGACTCAAGATCTTCCGCCTCATGGCTAAGGCCAGCGAGGTTTGCGTCGGTAGAATATTTCTTCTTCGTGCCGACAAAAGCAACGATTCCGCGCTTAGCGAGAAAATCCACCATCTGGGTGCGCCCAGGGAATTTCTTCAAAAGATCGCTGTCGCGCCAGGGCGCATAAACGCCGAACTTCGGATCAAGAACATTCGTATAGCGCTCAAAACGCATCTGGTCATTTCCGCGACCGGTGGCGCCATGAACAAGAACGGAGCAACCGGCTTTCTTCATCGCGGGCAAAAGCTTCTGGACCGTGACCGCGCGAGCGATACCGGTAGAATTCCAATAGCCGCCATCGTACATAGCCTGGCACTTGACCGTCTCAAAGCAAATATCGGCCATCTCCTTGGTGACATCAACAATAGTCGTGTCAACGCCAGTGGGAGCCATACGAACTTTAATATCATTAATGTCCTTCTCATCAGGCTGGCCAACATTGGCCGAGAACGCCTTAACCTTAACACCGGCGTCAAGCAGAACGCAGCAAATCGTCTTAGAATCAAGACCGCCTGACACACACACACCAACGGTCTTACCTTTGAGATCTTCAAGTTTCATTTTTGTAGCTCCTTATTAAAAAACGAATTGGCGAATATTATATCATATTATCCGCAGTATTTGGAACGAACTTGGTATTTATGATACAATGTTCTTCTCAAACACCAAAAATCTTATCTGAAAATCAACCGATAAAAAAAATGGCTGAAAAGAGAATAACGGTTCCTGCATTCGCTAAAGTAAATCTCACGCTTGAGGTTTTGGGCTGCAGAACAGACGGCTATCACGCATTACGCTCAATTGTGCAGCAAATCTCTCTTTTTGACACTGTCACGGTCGCCAGAGCAAATGGTTTCCATTCCAACAGCGGGTTTGAATTCGACCTTGCGCTAAAAGCAGCGCAAACACTTGCAAACGCAGCTGGAATAAACGAAGGCGTTTCTATTGAGATTGTAAAGCGCATACCGGTTGGAGGTGGTTTAGGGGGCGGCTCTGCCGATGCCGCGGCGACGTTGCTTGCCCTCAACGACCTTTGGGAAATCGGATGGAGCCGTGAAAAACTCGCCGCGGTAGCCGCTCAAATCGGAAGCGATGTCCCCGCCCTCGTCCTTGGCGGGACAGTTCTTATGCAAGGGCGAGGAGAAATCGTCTCGCCTCTTTTCGATCAAAGAACTCAACTCAAGGAATTTTACCTTGTCCTCGTAAATCCAGGCGTATTTTGTTCAACTAAAGAAGTTTACTTAAAATGCAATTCACGATTGCAAGAAGACCCAAGAATATTGTATAATATGTCTTCAGCACTTCAAAGCGGTGATGAAAAAAGAATCGCTTCGGCGATGATGAACGATCTACAGATTTCTGCAGTGAAGCTTCATCCTGAAATCACCGCTGCGCTAAAAGCTCTTGAAGAAAGAGGAACTTTAGGCGCGATGATGAGCGGCAGCGGGTCGACTGTTTTCGGCCTCGTCTCCAACGAAGCCGAGGGACGTAAAATCGCTGATGAAATGAGAAAGCGCGGCTTCTGGGCCGAATGTGTCCACACCATTGTCCGGTGATGTAATGGCAGCATAGGGGTTTTTGATACCCTTCGAGGTGGTTCGAATCCACCCCGGACAACCACTTGAAAACGAAGAAAGAAAAAGAGCCGGCTTCTTACGAAACCGACTCTTCTTTTTTACCTCGTTTTTCAGATTAGAACGAGTAGGTAAGCGAAACAGCCGCAACGTGCGAATATGCGTTATCGGTCTGGAACTTACGGGCATCACCGACAGGGGTATCGTTGAGCGCATTCTTCATATAAAGCTCACGAGTCGTGGACTCCATGATGATGAAGTTGTATCCGAGGTCGATACGCAGGTTATCGAGAATCTTGTAGCCGATACCGAAACCGATGATGT
>CAJGDE010000083.1 GCA_904502135.1 Kiritimatiellia bacterium | reverse complement strand
TATTTCCCGATTTATATGTATTCCATGAATTGTCGGATAGGTAAAGTTGTGCCCCATCTTCACAAGTTATTTTTACCTGAGTGCCTGAATATGCTTGATCATTTCTGCTTATTGTCCAAACTTTTGCCTCTACGTTAAAACACAGAACCATCACAAGCGCAGCGAGGGCGGCGCGAAACATTTTTATATGTCTCATAAATGCACCCCCCCCCTGCTAAAACCTTCAAATAAGCGCGTTTTGTTACGGTTGACATAGATGTCTCCTTCTTGGTTGATCAAATCTAAATTTCAGTATGTTGACATTAGCATATCAAAAGCTGAAAAATATGTCAAAGTAAGCGGTTTGGCGAATGTGCAACTGCTATAAAGTTCATCGGTCAATGCACTATAACGCTAAAGCCCATAATCGGAACATATTGATATGCTCCAACATCAACTGTACCCACTGCAGAAAGTCGTTTATTGCCCGCGAGATCCTTTTCACTCTCCATCCCGTCAAGCACCATACCCTGACCCCGGAGAATTGAATTTTTCTTCAATTGATAGGGATGATCGCCTTCAAGTTTAAAACCGACATTCTCCCCTTCAACTATCTGATGATTGCCGTTATTTGAGCCGATAATACCGGAAGAGACTTGATAATATGTATTTGTGAAATTGCAGGCTTTTTTTACTTCTGGTAAATTTGAATTATTATAAAACGCACAATTAACAACCGTGCTTCCATAGCCAATAATATTATTCAATGTATCTGTCGCACTTTCTAAATTCACTATTGTGCAGCCATAAAAGTAATTTGGCTGATTATACGAAAACTTTCGATAGTTTCCGCCGTCAAAAAGACAATTTTTAACAACAAAACCTGTTGTAAGGAACTTTCCGCAATCTATTACTTTACAATTAGAGACAGTACCTGCAACAGCAAGAAAAGCGGTTGAGCCATCGCAATTCTCAAAGATTGAATCTGAAATATTTAATGGAGTAGACCCCGGCTTAATGACACCAGAAGCTGATTGTGTATATATCCGTGAAAACGAACTTCTTTTGATATCAATTTGCACAGCATTCAAAAGTAGATAATCTTTATGAGAAGGGATGTTTATGTCACAAAATCTCGTGTTATCTACAATAATCACACCGTCGCCTGTTGTAACTTGATTATGTTTCATGGCACCTGAATAAATAAGCTGCCCATTAACCTCTTGATTTTTGCCGTCAAAGAAACAACTGTCCAAATTACCCCCTTTACTTGAAATTGCCCATCCATATAAACCGCCGCCACATTCATTACCAGTAAACTTGCACCCGTTGAAATCACACTTGAAAAATGCATTGTTGATAGCGCCACCAAATCCACCAGAAGCCTTGTTGTTTAAGAAATTACAGTTAGAAGCTTTGAAAGCACTGTAATGGATATAAATCGCACCGCCATAACCGTTATTGGAAGCATAGCAGTTTTGAAGTGTAAGGTTATTTAATTCAAGAGCCGTAGTATTCGTATATATAGCTCTAACCGCTCCGCCGCCATCAAGTATAGTATCATCGGGATTATCTGTTTCACCGATAATTTTTAGGCTTCCCCTGCCGTCTGTTACTGAAATTGCCGTCGGCGAGCTTCTTTGTGTCGTCGGCGTCATTATTTCATTAAGCTTATAAGTTCCCTTTAAGAGAATAAGCTCATTATCACTGCCAGAATTGACCTTAAGCAAGGCGGCCTTCAGCGAGCCTGCCGTTTCTCTTGACTCGCAGCTCGCATCATCCGCCCCGTCAACCGCCGCATAATACTGGGCGGCGAAACCCGTAAGCGAACTAGTTAATGCAACTAACATGAAGAATATCTTATTCATGGTTTTCTCCTTTTACTCGTACTCGATTACGAACATATCGTAAACTTCAAAATCTCTTAAGGCTACTCTACGCCCTTCAATCGGGAGATTTCTCCTTGAATTGAAAGGATAGTAAACGCGCCTTATTTTTCTTGCCCCGGGAATAACTGCGCTCGCCGAGCTTACGCCCTTTGAGGCAGTGTCATAATCAAGAAGATGAACGACATGGCGGTCTTTGAAATCGGCGACGGACACTTCGACTTCTTCCGAAACGCCCTCAATCTCAATCGGCAACTCTGCGCCGGTATGACCAAAGCCGTCTTTAAGGGCTGAACCGACCAGCTCTTTCACATTGCCCCAGAAATCAAATTTATTTGGCATCATTTCCCACTCGGACGTCGTGTGCGCAAGCGAGAAATTATTAGCTGAAATAAAGTAGCACCTACCATCGCCGAAATCGTTTACAAATACGGCCCCCTCGCCGTTGAAAGAATTGTACTTGGCGAGAACTTTCGCGCTTGTAGGCTCGACGAGATCTATACCGAGCGCACCGTCGATTTCAATCTTAGCCCCACGCCCAAGAGAGCCGAACGACTCTAAAAGCGTCACTTCAACGATCGACTTTTGAGGCTTAAGATCGCGGTGGATGGAGTCATCGAGATTCACCTTGTTGTCATTGGCTACGACCTTATAGGCGCTTACCTGGGAGCCGTGGCGACAGGCGTAAGTGTCAGAGAAATCGCCTTCACGATAAACCGTCTTTTTCCAATTGCACCCAAAAACGTCCGCAAGCTTGTAATTGCCGCGATTATCAAGTTTCATCGGATGGTAAAGCGAAGAGCCGCCTTCGGCGAAAAGAACGCCGCCGTTTTTTACGAACGTTCTAAGAGAGGCAACTTCATCGTCCGTTAAAAACCGTGAAGTCGGCAGATAAATGAACTTGTACTTTGATAAGAGTTTATCGCTCAAAGTCTCCGCCCAGATGACATCAGTAGGGAGATTAAGTTTATTTAAGGCCACAAACGACGCCATCGCGCCCTGATCTGTCCTTACGGGGACGGCCGTCTGGAAGTAAACCTGCTCTTTCGTCACGACGGATGATCTCTCCGAGAAGATTACGCCCACATTCGACGCCGAAGGTGAAATATCGTAATGCTCAGGCGTTTTCGCGACACGCGAGAAAACTTCGACTGCCTTCTCCCAGCGTCCCTTCTGCCAACTCCAGTTATCGTACCAGCTGGGCTGATTGAAAATCTGATGAAGCGCGAAATTGTAATAGCACTTTGAATGTATCGCGTTCTGCCAGAATCCGCGAACAGCATGATCTATAGACGGGCAGTACCAATTGTACTGCTCGGTCATAACGCTTCTCGGAGAGCCCGCATTGCGGTAGCGCTCCATGAAATAGGCAGAGCCTCGACCGAAACTTTCGTACGATTCGTGGCCTAAAGAGTCGAGCCTGTGAGCTGCCTTGATGCCGCCTAAGACTTTCGTCGGGTCAGCGGTTGAAATAACGTATGTATGCGAAAAGCCTTTTCGCCGCGAACTCATGTAATCCTGCGATTCGCGCCACGCCTCTTCAAGCGTCTTTCCCGCATACTCCAAACAAAGAGTTCTAAGCGTTCCATCCCAAGGCGGCCGAAAACCTTCTTCAAGCTTCTTGTTTGGGCCTTTCATCCCAAAGCCCACCCACGAAGGTAGATTCTCTACAGCCTTTAACTCTTCAACACTAAGATCTAAGTCTTTCTTCCAGTTCTTACCATACTTCTTTTCAACGAATTCGTTAAACCCTTTCGGATCCCCGGCGGTATCCGGCCATGTCTCCTCAGCCCAAAGGCCTCGAAACGCTGGAATATCGTCAAACTCCGAAAAAAGCATTTCGCAGCTCGGTGCATCCGAACACGCCCAACCGGGCATCACGTCAATCCAGATAAGGCCCGATTCACCGGCCTTGCGAACAACCTCTTTGAAATCCTCCGGCGTCCAACCCATGCACCATCCCCATGCATTGTGTACGCCCGTAAAACCGGCCTTCTTCGCATACGGCCAGAGATACTTTTGATTTACCCCTGAAAACGCGCCCATGACCGTCTCGGTTCTGCCGACAAAAGCGTTATGCTTTTTCTTTATCGCATAAAACTCATCATACGAGCGCAACTCTTCTCTTTGTACGACGCCAAGCGTTTTTCTCCCGCCCTCATCAATCGCTTTGAGGGCAAGTAAAGTTGCGACATAAACCCCCATCGGGTCTTTAAGCGAGAGATAATTCGGCGCATTGCGAACACCTCTTCTGTCTTTCGGAAGATCCTTCGCCTTTTCGTGAAGTTTCTGCAGCATGGGACGAGACGACTTATCACCGATATTTCCCAACGCCTGTATTGAAGAAACCCTAAGCGCCTTTACATCCCACTTCGAAAGCGACTCATCCTCTGCAATTTCAGAGAGAATCGGGAGCGCCTCCTTCGCTTTCAAGTGGCCTAACGCTATCGCAGCAAGAGAGCGGGCTCGGATACTTTCGCTCTTATCCGCAAGAACCTTTACGAGATACTTAATCGCGCCTTTTTCTCCGATGTGACCGAGCGACTGGATTGCCCTATTTTTGTCAAACTTATCTTCTGACGATAAAAGTTTTGCGAGCGGCTCGACCGCCGATTTCGCCCTTAGCCAGCCAAGAGTGATTATCGCCTGAGTGCGCACCTTCTCATCACTGTCGGAAAGACGCTTTATCACCTCGGCGTGGACACTCTCATCTTCAGGGGCTATGCGGCCTATTTCCAAAACCGCCTCGTAGCGCTTCTCGCTGTCGCCGTCGCCGAGCATTTTAACGAGCGAGGGTATTTTCTCAAGGTCTTCCTCGATTTCCTTTTTAAGCTTCGCCTTTTTGATTTCCTGAACTTCCTTTGTAAGCTCGGCTATATGAGATTCTGCCTGAACGACATCGCTTTCGCGGACACAACCTTTCAGCAGCTTTTCAATCTGAGACTTACTGAACGGGCCTTCGCCGCTTACGTACTCAAGCGCAAGCTCTGCGGTCGAATACGACTGAAGCTTCTTTTTCGCGCGCTCGATCATTTCGTCGGCGCGATTACGGACAACCTTCGCATAACGCTTCAACGTCGATGAAATGCCGTGCGACTTCATTTTCGTGCGCGGCGGAAAATATGAAAGAAGATAATCAAGCTGAAACGCCAACGCTTCGGGCTTCGACAAAACCGAGTCGCGCACTTCAGGTATCACGCCAGGTCTCCTGTCCGGACCGCGATCATCCAAAGTCCAAGACAAAAGAATTTCACGCTGCAGAAATTCGCTCTCGGCTTCTCTTAGAACAAAGGCGGCTTCTTCCTTTGAAAGTTTTTTACCGCCGCTTAGATAATCGAGAGATTTTAAGAGAATCTTCTTAAGGACTTTCTCCGCATCGCTCATCTCGTCGCTGAACATGAAGTGACCGCCGAAGACGATGACCCGGCCGCTGAAATACTCGCCGTAAACCCCTACGACATCTTTTGAGCTAGCGCAGAAAGGCGTGCCGCTCTCGCCCACCTTGATGGCGAGATGATCGCTCCCGCTTGAGGGAATCATTTTCCCGTCAAATAGACGGGCGAGAAAATTATCTCCCATCGGCCCTATCCACGGGCTTGAAAGGCGGTTATATGTGCAGCCTATCGACGGGAACATCGGACGGTTCGCCGTTCTAACGTAACCAGAGCGAAAGCCCGACAAAAGAACGCCTTTACCGGAAGCGACATAGCGAATCAGATTAAGTCGCGACTTTGGCGTCGGAAAGAAATAAGAATTCCAGCCGCCGACAAATAAAAGAACATCCGTTTTCGCGAGCTTTTCCGCATCTTCGAGGTCATTACCCAATCTACCGCGATGCTCAAAAATCTCAATGTCCCACCCGGCCTTTATCAGCATATTGGTAAGCGCCGGCTTGATGTAGCTTCTCGAATCGTTCCAAATGCCAAGAGTCTTCGCCGATGCCGGCGAAGCGATAAAGGCGATCAAGCCTAAAGCTGCAATCACTCTATTCAAGTTCATCTTCTACATCCGTTACATCTGTCAACTTAGGCTCTAATTCATCCTCTGGGAGTTTTCTGCGCTCATCAAACACCTTCTCGGCGAACTTCACTCCACGTCCATACGCGCCATAGACGGCACATTCGGCAGGCGAAAGCTTCATAGCCTTTTCCCAACAGGCTTTAGCGTGCTTGTATCTGCGCTCAAGCTCTTTATAATTTTCTTTAGGAAGCGCATTAAACGCTTCGGCCGTACTTTTCACATCGCCGTATTTATACTTGTCGAAATATGTTAAATCGGCAAGCGCCTCATTTAAAACATCAAAAACTCCCCCTCCCATAAGCATTGTCACACCTTCACGAATAGAGCGCTTCGGCTCGTAGGCTCTATCATTCCAAAGGCAATCGGCCAAGGTCGTTAGCTGAGGGCACTCCTCCGGCGTATTTGAGTTTTTCATGTAGCTTTCAATATCACCGTAAAATCCGTCGTAATGCCACCAGCGGTTCCAATCGGTTTCATCAACGATATACGAAAGAAGATTGTGCGGGGCAGATCCATTTTGGAGAACAAGGGGCTTGCGTCCGATAAGATTTGAAAACCAGGCGACTTTATGCTTTTCTTTTTTATAACCTTTGACGCGAGGCCCCGACCAGACGACCATAATCTCGGGATCAAGATCTTTAGAGATAGACTCCAGATACGGCTGCTGCGCTTCAGGATAACGTTTCCAGCCCTGACCATCTGGTCCCCAGTAGAAAGGCGGACAAAACACGACCTTGAATGAAGGATAATCTTTTTTGACATTACGATAAATCGCATTAAGATGCTTCGCGTCAATATTCGCCCCCGCGCCGAACTCATCTAAATCCGCCTTAAGGAGAGGAAATCTGATATCATCGAGCGGCCAGTAAACATTTGCGCCCCATTTCGCATAATGTTTAAATATGTCGGTGCGATAGTTTATGGTCCGCGACTTTCCCATGGGCATTTGAGGATCCATAGAAAGCCACATCGAACCGAAGAAAAGGTCAAGTCCAAGCGAAGAAAACTCCTTGGCGAGCGATTCGTTTAAAAAGGTTCTCAGCGGCGTAAACTGGCCGAGGAATTCCGGGTGACGCTGGATAACGACTGAGTTCATTTTGAACATTACAGTAAATTCAGCCGCGTCCGGCCAATAATACCCGAAATAACCGCGACGATTAAGATCGGGCCAATCGTAAACTGTCGCCTCTCGAATCGACTTATCAACTCTATCGGCAATTTGAATAAGCGTAACTAAACCCCACAACACACCCTGACTGTCACGGGCCTTGACGGTAGCGCCTTTAGATGACGTCTGTAAAAAATACCCTTCTTTCTCGTTAACCGGCGCATCATCTGAAAGTTCAACTTCAAGCGCGTACTTGGCATCATCTGAAAAGCCAAAGCCGAACGACTTCATTTTATTTGAGAAAAACCTGATTCTTGCATCTTCTCGAGAAAGCCCCTTTACTTTCAATGAAAACGACTCTACTTTCGTGAAACGATTTTCGTATGCCGCCTTTTTCGCCTCAGGATAAGCCCTAAATGAACTCTGCCGCGGCAGAGAAAGCGCGTTCATCGGACATTTCGCCTTTAGTATCTTAAGCGCCCAAGCGGCAAGATCAGCATAGCGGTGGGACATGCTATAGACTCTACCGAGCGTTTTCGGATGCTTCTTATTTAGCTCCTCCAAAACGCGCACCGCCTCGTTCGTCCTGCATTGACCGAAAAGTGCATCGGCAACACCAAAAAGTGCCTGCTCGGACGATCCTGCTAAACGATAAAACTTTTCGGCCTCTCTATATTCTTTTCGCACCATCCTGGTTTCTGCATAATGAAGATAAGCCTTGGGATCATCGGGGAATCCTTTTATTATCTCCTTTAGCACAAGATCATAACTGCGCATCCGCGATTCTATTTCCTCGTCACTTTGAGAATCGCGATATTTTGAAATATATACAGGCGACCAGCATGATGTATTGTACGAATTGGAATAGGCTATTTCATGAAGAGACTCTAGGCGCGTTTTGCCCAAAACCTTGCCCTTTCCATCGGGATAAGCCGATAAGATTGACAACATTAGAAATAACAGTACGTTAAAAATTATCTTCATCAACGATATTACAAGAAATTTTTAGCAACTGAATGAATTATATCATATTTTTTTATTATAGTCACATCATCATCTACTGTAAAAAGTAATCGGTTAGTCGAATGTGCGGACTACCGCCGCCCATCCGACTAAGGTGTTTGGCAGTGTGGACTTCCTATTGTTTTAAAACAGCCGTTCCGTATGCCATTTAATCAAAAAAAAAGAAATAAAAAATCATTTTTGCGC
>CAJGDE010000082.1 GCA_904502135.1 Kiritimatiellia bacterium | reverse complement strand
TCAAACCCCGTAGACTTCATCAAGAAGTGGGGAGATCGCATTTATGATGTGCACTTTAAGAATATAAAAATCCATCCTAAGCTCAATATCGCGATGCAAGGTCCGCGCGGCGAACTTGATATTCCTGCGATTTCAAAGGCGCTCGCCGAAGTTGGTTACAGCGGTGTGTGCCACATAGAATACGAAAGAGATTTTGAGGATAACGCGATGGGTCTTGCCGAATCTGTAGGCTACTATCGCGGCTGCATGGACAGCGTCGTCGCCAAGGTTAAGCTTCAGGCGGTTCCTGCCGGGGCTAACATTCTTACGGCGCAGGAGAAGTCCGAGGGTTATGAACTTCTTTTTGACGGCGTTAATCTGCCTTCCGACAAGTGGATCGGTGTAGCTACTAAGTTTACCTCGTTCCCTGCGAAGGGTTGGTATGTAAGCGAGGGAGCTCTTTCGATGCGTCCCATGTTCACGATCAAAGACGACGGCTCGTGGGGTGATTTGCCGCCGGAAGATAAAAAGCTCGGCGGAGGCGGAGACATCGTCACGAAAAAGAAATATCGTGATTTCATTTTCAAGTTTGATTTTCGTATGACGGCAAAAGCCAACTCAGGCGTTAAGTATTTCTACGATGAAACGCTCAACAGCGGCTCCTGCGAAGAGTATCAGGTTCTTGAAAAGGGACATCCCGATTATACGAAAGGCCGTGACGGAAATCGTCAGGTCGCGGCGCTTTATGATCTTATCAGCGCTCCTTTGGCGGAGAAGGCCGTAAATCCCACGGGGAGTTGGAATAGCGGCATGATTGTCGCCAAGGGCAGTCATGTCGAGCACTGGCTCAACGGCGTTAAGGTTCTCGAGTACGAGCGCGGCTCTGACTCGTTCCGCGAGGCCGTGGCGAAATCGAAATACGCCAAGTGGGGTAAGGCGGCGGACGGTACACCTCAGCCTTGGGGTGAAATCACCGAAGGGCGTATTCTTCTTCAGGATCATACCGACTCATTCGTTTCATTCTGCAATTTGAAAATCAAGGAATTGTAAAATGAACAGAAGGTCTTTCATCAAGTCACTTGCGGCGGCGGGCGCGGCGCCTCTTTTGCCGGGGTGCTTTTCGGCGAAGAAGTATCTTGCGAACGCCAAAGTCCGCATGGCCTTTGTCGGTATCGGTTGTCAGGGCTGGTACGATATGGAAAGTTTCGGGATGTTCCCGGCGCTTTTCGAGACAGTGGCGCTTTGCGATACCGATATGGGGGCGAAGCATACCCATAACGCCATAAACAAGTACCCCAAGGCGGCGCGCTTTCAAGATTTCCGCAAGATGTTCGACAAGATGGAGGATCAGATAGACGCCGTAATGATCGCCACCCCCGATCATAGCCACTTTGCGATTGCGATGGACGCTATGCGTCGCGGCAAGGCGGTATATGTCGAAAAGCCGCTCGCCCATACGTTTGAAGAGTGTGAACTTCTTATGAAGGCCGAAAAGAAGTACGGCGTTGTCACTCAGATGGGCAATCAGGGGCATTCAACGATAAAGTACCACCAGTTTAAAGAATATGTTGAAACGGGTGTGGTTGAGGATGTCGAAAGAGTCGTCGCCCACATGAATAATTCAAGGCGCTGGCACAAATGGAACGGTCAGATATCAAAGCACCCGGGGCCAGAGCAGATTCCTGCTACGTTGGATTGGGATACGTGGCTTAGCAGTGTCAAGAGTCATGATTATTCAAGCAAGTACATGATGGGCGAATGGCGGGCCTGGTTTGATTTTGGCTGCGGATGCATGGGTGACTGGGGGGCGCATCTTATAGACTGCGTTCACCAATTCCTTTTAAAGGGCGATTTGCCCACGGAAGTGAAAGTTGTTGAGCAGACAGGCTGGAATCCATTCGTCTATCCGATGAGCTCGACGCTCTCGTTTAAGTTTGCGGCCAATTCTCGTCATGATGATTTGACGCTTGACTGGTATGAAGGTGTGAGCAATCTGCCCCCGCTCCCGCATGGTTTTGTCTGGGATAATGCGTGGGGAGATATTCCCAAGAGCTCTGCCAACAATCCGAACGAAGCGCCGAAACTTCATCCCGGAAAAGAGATGTATCAGCGCGACGGAAAGGTATGGCAGTCGCTTTCGCATAAACACCCTCTTCACGTCGTGGGCGATTATGAACGCAAGCTTCCCGATTATCCGTCGGAATTTTGCACTCATTACGAAGGCTTCTTGAGAGCGGTAAGAGGCGAGATGAAGACGCTTTCGCCGTTTTCCGTCGCCGCCCCTCTTTCGCAGGTCTTTACGCTGGCGTGTTTGGCGCAGCGCCTTAATCGTTCGCTCAAGTTTGATCCGGTCAATAAAAAGGTGATTGGTGACGCTCAGGCTGACGCTTTACTTAAAACAAATCCCCGCGAAGGCTGGGAAGAATTCTATAAGGTCTAAAAATGAACGAAAATAAAAAATCAAATTTCCGCTGGATTATCTGTTCGTTGCTCTTTTTCGCGACAACCGTTAATTATCTCGACAGACAAGTTCTTTCTTTGACGTATAAAGATTTTATCGCACCGGTCTTCGGCTGGTCCGATAACGATTATGGAACGATCACTGGCATCTTTTCGATTGTATACGCCATCGCAAATCTTTTTGCCGGAAAGTTCATCGATTGGCTCGGAACTCGCAAGGGTTATCTGTGGGCGATATTCATCTGGTCTGTCGGTGCCTGTCTTCACGCGGCCTGCGGAGTAGGCTCGAGTGCTCTCAAGACCGTCGGGTTTGTGAGCATGATGGGGATGACGACATCCGTGTGGCTCTTCCTCGCGTGCCGTAGCATTCTCGCAGTCGGCGAGGCGGGGAACTTTCCCGCGGCGATTAAGGTGACGGCGGAATACTTCCCGAAGAAGGATCGCGCGTTTGCGACATCGATCTTCAATGCGGGCTCTTCCGTGGGAGCTCTCGCCGCGCCTCTTACGATACCGCTTATCGCCAAGTTCTGGGGTTGGGAGATGTCGTTTATCATCGTCGGCGCCGCAGGTTTCGTGTGGATGGGCTTTTGGATGTGGCTTTACAAAAAGCCGAACGAGAACCCTCTCGTGAACAAGGCCGAGCTCGAATATATTCTGAGCGACGACAGGTCGGACGAGGCCGTCAAGGCGGCAAAGACGCTTGAAGGACCGAAGATTTCATATATCAAGGCTTTCTCGCTGCGTCAGACATGGGCGCTCGTTTTAGGGCGTTTTCTTACCGACGGCGTGTGGTGGTTCTTCCTTTTCTGGACGCCTGTATACCTTTCGGATCAGTTCGGCTACAAGACATCTGACGGAATGGGAATGGCGCTTATTTTCACCCTCTATGCCATTGTTACGTTCGCGTCGATTTATCTTTGCAAGATTCCGACATACATGGTCGACAAGAGAGCGATGAACCCGTACGAGGGTAGAATGATCGCTATGTTCATCTTCGCGTGTCTGCCTTTGTTCGCTCTCGGCGCTCAGCCTCTCGGCGCTCATTCCGCATGGTGGCCGGCGATTCTTATCGGCATCGCCTGCGCCGGGCATCAGGCCTGGAGCGCGAACATCTATTCGGTTGTAGGCGATATGTTCCCGAAGTCGACGATCGGCACGTTAACCGGCATCGCTCAGTTCGCCGCAGGTTGCGGAAGCTTTATCGTTAACAAGGGCGCCGGAAAGCTTTTCTCGTACGCGTCCGGCACGACTATTGTCGACGGCAAGGAAGTTGAGATGACGAAGGAACTTCTCGCCAAGGGTGCCGAGTATGCACATCCCGCGATGGAGTTTCTGGGCTATACCGGAAAGCCAGCTGGGTACTGCATCGTTTTCGGATATTGCGCTGTAGCTTATCTCGTTGGCTGGTGCTGCATGAAGACACTTGTGCCGAAATATAAGAAGGTGGAGTTGTGAGTTTAGAGTTAGGAGTTAGGGGTTAGGGGTTAGGGTTTAGAGTTAGGAGATAAAAAATTTAAAAAGAAAGAGAGAAATACAATGGCTTTTGAAAAAGAAGAAGTGCTTAAGTATCATAAGGGCGGTAAGGTCGCAGTACGTTTGCCCACGCCGCTCAAGACTAAGGATGATCTGTGCTTAGCGTATACGCCTGGTGTCGCCCATGCGGTAAAGGCTGTCGCCGCCGACGAGAAGGCGCTTTACGACGTTACGGCGAAGCCCAATCTCGTAGCTGTAGTTTCTGACGGCACTGCGATTCTCGGGCTCGGTGATCTTGGGGCCGCCGCTTCCATACCCGTTATGGAAGGAAAGGCCGTTTTGTTCAAGGCGTTCGGCGATGTCGACGCATGGCCTGTGCCGCTTAACTGCTGCCGTCAGAACGGCGAAAACACAGGCAAGACCGACCCTAAGCGTGTCATTGAAATGGTGAAGGCTCTTGCTCCGCAGTATGGTGGCGTAAATCTTGAGGATATCGCTTCTCCCGCCTGCTTTGAAATAGAAGATACGCTTGATCGTGAGCTCGATATTCCCGTCTTTCACGACGATCAGTGGGGTACGGCCGTGATTTCGCTTTCAGGTGTGATCAATTACGCTTATCTCGCGGGCCGTGAGCTTAAGTCGCTCAAAGTCGTCATGAACGGCGCAGGCGCGGCCGGAATACGCATTTGTGAAATGCTCAAGGCCGCCGGTGTCGTCGATGTTACGATGTGTGATACGAAAGGCACAATCCGCAAGGACCGTACGGATCTCAACGCTTTCAAGGCGAAGCACGCGGTCGATACGAAGGCTCTCACTCTTAAAGAGGCTCTCGTCGGCGCGGATGTCTTTATCGGCGTTTCAGCAGCGAACGTTCTTACGGGGGAAGATGTCAAGACGATGGGGAGTTTCCCCGCGATTTTCGCGATGGCCAATCCCGACCCCGAGATTTCTCCTGTTGAGGTCGAAAAAGCTCTCTTGGGCCGCAAGTATGTCATGGTCACGGGACGCAGCGATTATCCGAACCAGATCAACAATGTTCTCGGCTTCCCGTATCTTTTCAGGGGCGCGCTCGACGTTCGCGCCACGACAATCAACAAAGAGATGAAGGTTGCCGCCGCAGATGCTTTAGCGAATCTCGCTCGTCAGAGCGTGCCTGAAGATATCAAGGCGCTCTACCCGAACGAGACGCTTGAGTTCGGCACTGGCTACATTATTCCAAAACCGTTCGACCGTCGCCTTTTTGTCGAGGTAAGCTACGCAGTGGCCGAAGCCGCCGTAAAGTCTGGCGTGGCGCGTCTTGACGTTGATCTCGCCGAATATCGTAAGAGTCTTGAAGCGAGGAATGAGACTCGATAAGAAAATACTCGAATCATACCCGGACTTTTCTCGCTCCCGCATAGAGGGGTTGATAAAAGCCGGGTTTGTTACTGTCAACGGGGCAGTGGCCGAAAAGGCGGGGATGAAGGTCGTTGACGACGATGAAGTTGTTGTTGAAATTCCTCCTCCCGTGCCGGCTATACCTGAAGCCGAGGATATTAAACTTGATATCGTTTTTGAAGATGGCGATATGCTTGTTGTAAACAAGGCTCCCGGCATGGTGGTGCATCCAGCGCCCGGGCATTTTACAGGAACTCTCGTAAACGCTCTTTTATATCATTGCCCCGATCTTTCCGGAATAGGCGGTGTCGCCAGACCCGGGATAGTGCATCGTCTTGACCAAGACACATCAGGGCTGATTGTCGTTGCGAAATCTCAAAAGGCGATGGATGGGCTTGTAAAAGCTTTCGCGAGCCACAAATCCATCGAGAAGACGTATCTTGCCGTGTGTCACGGAAAGGCCCGATTACAGGCAGGTCGGATAGAAAACCTGATCGGCCGCCATCCTGTAGACAGAAAACGCATGGCGATCGTTGAAAAAAACGGAAAGTGCGCCATAACGAATTACAGGGCTTTGACGGTTGAAAATCTGTCGTCATCGGGGAAAGAAAATCCTTTAACGGTTTTTGAGTGCAGAATCGAGACAGGTAGAACCCATCAGATAAGAGTGCACATGTCGTCGATCGGCTGTCCGATTATTGGAGATAAGGTTTACGGGAAAAGCGCTTTAGACAAAAAGCTCGATCCTCAACCTCCAAGACAGATGCTTCACGCCTGGAAGCTTAAACTTTATCATCCTGTCACATCCAAGGTTATGGAGTTTTCTGCTCCTGTTCCGGACGATATGAAACCATATTTAACACTAAACGAAAAGGGAATAAAATGAAATTGAAAAATGTTGTTGCATCCTTCGCCATGGCCGCGGCTGTTCTTTCGTTGAACGCACAGCAGTCATCGAATATTGCAAAGTTCGATGAGAGAATGGCGATAGCCGATATAGTTGTGACCAACGGCGTAAAGTGGATGGATGGAAAACTTTTGCCTATAGAAGGCCGTATGTTTGACGATGTCGACCATTATTATGACAGGCTTCCTTCGGGCGTGACGACGAATGTGAACGGCGGCGTTAGAGCGATGAAACATCACACCACTGGTCTGCAGTTCAGGTTCGTTACAGATTCTAAGAAACTTACCTTTAAGTGGGTTCCTTATTTCAATGACCTTGAAATGGATCACATGCCATCTACGGGAGTTAGCGGCATAGACGTTTATCGTTATGACGAGAAGGCTAATCGCTGGATATATGTAAAGACAGGTCGCATTAGAGATGTTAAAGGCGCAACTTTGCAGATTCCGTGGAAGCCGGGCAGCGCGTGTCTTGTCAATCTTCCGCTTTATAATGGCATAAAGAGTTTCAGGCTCGGTATTGAAGAGAAGGCCGACATCAAGCCTTTGCCGCCGCGCAAAAGCGGCGTTCAGAAGCCTGTCGTTTTCTACGGTACATCAATTACCCACGGCGGCTGTGCATCTCGCCCGGGGCTTTCGTTTGTGAATATTCTCGGCCGTGATCTTGATGTGCCGGTTGTCAATCTCGGGTTTTCTGGCTCGGGCATGATGGAGTATGAGATGAGCGAACATCTCCTGCGCATAGATGCCAGCTGCTATGTTCTTGACTGCTTATGGAATATGGGCAGCAAAACTGTATCGTCCAAGCGCAAACGCGGTTTAGTCGAGGAAAACTATGAGCCTTTTATCCGTAATCTTCGCGCTAAGCGCCCGGGCGTTCCGATCATCATGGCGGAAGCGTGCGATGTCTTTGGAGGCGAGCCGAACGTGAAAGACATCTATACAAAGAATCTCTACGATAAGCTTATTGCGGAAGGTTGGAAGGATCTTTATTATCTGCCGAAAAAGGATATGTATTTTTCCGATGGCGAGGGAACGGTTGATGGATGCCATCCGAACGATTGGGGGATGATGGCGCTCGCAAAATCGTTCGGCAAGGCCGTTAAAGAAGCTCTCAAGCTTAAGTAAGCCTAATTAGGGTTTTATGTGGCACGAGATTGCCCGCTAACGCAATTTGGAATAATCTCAAGGAGATGAAATTTATGAAAGGGATTCATCCTTGTTGTCTTACGATAGCGGGCAGTGACAGCGGCGGGAATGCCGGTGTGCAGGCGGATTTGCGCACCTTTCATGCGTATAAGCTTCATGGGTGCACAGTTTTTACGGCGCTTACCGCACAAAATCCAGGGGGCGTTTACGCGATAGACAATGTCTCTGCGGATTTCGTCGCCTCTCAATTGGACGCGGTGCTTGGAACTTATTCGATAGCGGCGTTGAAGACAGGCATGCTTAGCTCTTATGATGTCGTAGCCAAGGTAGCAGAGAAGATAAAACTTTATCCTGAAATAAAGAAGGTGGTAGATCCTGTCATGGTAGCTACCAGCGGAGCGAAATTATCGGGAGATTCCGCTCGCAGGGCAATGGAGGAGTTCCTGTTCCCCTTGGCGACGGTGATAACGCCCAATATTCCTGAGGCCGAAGTGTTGTCAGGAAGATCCATAGAGTCTCTGGCGGATGTCCGCGACGCGGCTAAAAGACTTTACGATAAATTCGGGGCGGCCGTTCTAATAAAGGGAGGGCATGCGCTGCGAAACGCAGAGTATGCAGAGGATATTCTTTTCGACGGAGAAGACTTTACATCGTTTTCTCTGCCGTGGATTGAAAACCCCGTCTCGACCCATGGCACCGGGTGCACTTTGTCCGCCGCGCTTGCATCGGAGATGGCTTTAGGACGAAATCTGAAAGAGGCTGTGACCGGCGCAAAAGAGTATGTTCATCGGGCGATAGAAAAATCATATTTTGTCGGCGATGATTGCGGAGTTTTGTATTAGTGAATGACGCCACTGCAATCCGCCCCGCTTACCTTTACATGGTCGCCGGACAAAGTAAATGCAACTATGGGCAGGTTAAATGCAACCTAGTGTAATGATGTGCATTTAATTTGCCTTGTTGCATTTAATCTGTGCCAAAAATCCGTTGATTTGAATCCGGTTGCATTCGGATTGACGTG
>CAJGDE010000081.1 GCA_904502135.1 Kiritimatiellia bacterium | reverse complement strand
TCATAGACTTTGCCTTGTTATTGTCAACACCAAGCAGACGACTGAGAAGATAAAGGTTACGGTTCCCGGTAAGCAGTTTGCCGCGCCGACGTATCACATTGCCCGCATTAAGGATCCGAAATACATCGACTGCCGCGAAGTCCCGGGCGAAGCTAAGCTTTGGGAAGAGTTAGCCTATGAGGACACTCAGACCGGCTATGCTGGCGGTGGCGCTTATGAGGGCCCCAAGAGCGGTTTTGACTGCTTGAATGTTGAAGTCGGCCCCAACTGCGTGCAGTCTGTAACTGTTGTGATGCGTAATGCTCCGAAGAAAAAATGATCGTTGGCTTTTATCTTCGGTAAGGCGGCGTGTAATCACGCCGCGAAAGGCGGGCTGATTTCAGCCCGCCATAGTTTATAAATAAAATAAGAAAAATAATGCCATGAAGAAATCATTGATCTTTATTGTCTTGGCGGCAAGCGGTGCTCTTAAAGCTGCTGAGAGCATTATGTTGACTCAGTTTGAACTTGACGACAGATCAGCCGATCGCGGCCAGGTTCGTGTGGGAGCTGCTTTTGACGGCAGTTACATGATGAAGGTCAATGGTAAAAGTCTTTGGACTGGGCACATGAACTGCCTTGGGATGCACGCCAACTCTCATCTTACCGTTGAACTGGGAGAAGGCGCTCTTCGCCTTGAAACCGATTGCGCAATAGACGATAACGGAAAGGGAGGGGTTGCGCAGTTTCAAATTCTTCTTGACGGTAAAATAGCCGCCGATTCCGGTTTGGTGCGCCGCTATCAGAAAGTATCGCACTTTTCTGTTGATCTTAAGGGGGCTAAAACTCTTACGTTTAAGGTTCTTGACGGCGGCGATGGTATCGAAGGAGACCATGGCGATTGGTTTAATATAAGTATAAGCTATGAGGACGGGAAATATCCCCCGGGTGATGTGCGAATGACATCTCGCCGACAACTTGGCATTCTTACTCCTAAAAGCGGCCCGGCGCCAAGGATAAATGGGCCTAAGGTTTTTGGCGTAAGGCCGGGTAATCCAGTCCTTTATCGCCTGCCTGTAACAGGCGAGCGCCCGATGGAACTTTCGGCGAGAAATCTTCCCTCTGGCCTTAAATTTGATCCGTCGAGCCAGATTTTGTCGGGTTCGGTCGAAAAGCGCGGCGATTATGAGATAGTTTTTTCGGCCAAGAATTCAAGCGGCTCTGCCGAGCGTACCCTTACGCTTAAAGTGGGCGACAAGATTTGTCTTACCCCCGCGCTCGGTTGGAACTCATGGAATGCATTCGGAGAAACCGTATCGGCAGACAAGGTTGTTTCTGCCGCCGAGGCCATGGTTGCAAGCGGGCTTGCGGATCACGGTTGGAGTTATATCAATATCGATGATTGCTGGCAGCATTTTTACGAAGACTCAAAAGGCAGGTGCAAGCACGAAGACTTCAAGGGGCCGCCTCGTCTTGCAGATGGGACGATCGCGACAAATTGCCGTTTCCCTGACATGAAAGCGATGACGGATAAGATTCATGCTCTTGGTCTTAAAGCCGGAATCTATTCTTCTCCAGGGCCTTGGACGTGCGCGAAACATACTGGAAGTTTCGGTCATGAAGCAAAGGATGCGAAGACGTTCGCGGATTGGGGATTTGATTATTTAAAGTATGATTATTGTTCGTACGGGACGAAAGCGTTCGGCAACGGCGTTTGGCGCGTTATGCCGCCTTATTGGCTTATGGGACGCGCCCTTAGACATCAGAAGAGAGATATCGTTTTTTCGCTTTGCGAATACGGTTTTGAAACTCCCGGTCATTGGGGCAATATTGTCGATGGTCACAGCTGGCGCATCGCGGGTGATGTATTTGATGTCTGGGCGTCGATTGAGATGGCGATAGACTGTATGAGGCCGCTGTTTTTGTATTCGCGTCCAGGCTCTTACAATGACCCGGATATGCTTTGTGTAGGGCCAATGCGTTTCAATGATTTTAAACAGTCGAGACTTGCCCCAAACGAGCAGTATACGCACATTTCGCTCTGGGCGCTTGTCGCCTCTCCGCTTATGATCGGTTGCGACATGACGAAGATTGATGAATTTACGTTATCTCTTCTTACAAATGATGAAGTGCTTGAAATAAGCCAAGATACGCTTGGCTTGGCGGCAGGTTGCATAGCCTCTGGCAAAGACTGGGAAATATGGGCGCGTCCATTGGAAGATGGCGCTATCGCGGTAGGGCTTTACAACAAGTCGCTGCGAGATCAGAAGATCGTGATGAACATGGAGGAATTAGGTATGATGTGCAAGTGGCGCGCGCGAGATGTATGGCGACAGGTGGATGAGGGAGTGTTTCTTGGCAAGTACGAATACATCGTTCCAGGTCACGCCACCCATCTTATAAAATTTACGCCCCTTAAGTGCGGGCATTTACGCGAGGGAATGAACGATATTCGCGATAATGCATGGCTTCTTTTAATGAAGCAAGACGGAGCTCCAGCCGAGATGCTTCGCCAATGATTTATTTTTATCTGATAGTAATTGTAAATGAGGAAATGTCATGAATAAAAAGTGTATGTATAATAATTCTTCATCAAGAAGATTTTTCGCGCTCTTTGCTTTGTTTGGTATTATGTTTTCGACGATAGCTTTTGCGTCTGAATATTGCGGCAAGACGCCTAAGTTCGCCTGGCGAGGGCATATGCTTGATGTTGCAAGACATTTCTTTACGGTCGATGACATCAAGAAGACTCTCGATTTGATGCATGAGCATAATCTTAATGTTTTTCATTGGCATTTGACGGATCATGACGGGTGGAGGCTTCAGCTCGATTGTTACCCGAAACTTACCGAGGTCGGCTCTGTTCGCAAGGCAAGCTCCAAACGCACAACGACTATGGGGCTTGATGTCGTGGATGGTGATTACGGACCTTTTTTCTACACTAAAGATCAGGTGCGCGAAATCATCCGCTATGCAGCTGAGCGCGGCATACGCATTGTTCCCGAGATTGAGTTTCCTGGGCACTCGTCAGCCGCCGTTCGCGCGTATCCGCAGTTAGGATGTACGGGGCTCTGGAATTGCGGTGAGTTCTGTCTTGGTAAAGAGTCGACATACGAGATGTTCAAGAAGATTCTCGATGAGGTCTGCGAACTCTTTCCGGGGGAGGTCATTCATATTGGAGGAGATGAATGTACGGGAGGAAACTGGAAGAAGTGCGCTGATTGTCAGGGTGTAATCAAAAAATACGGTTTGAAAGATACGCACGCCCTGCAAGGTTGGGCGACGAAACGTATGGCGGAGTATCTTGAGAAAAAAGGTCGCCGGATGATGGGCTGGGATGAGCTTTCCAGTTGGGACGATCTGCCGCGCAGCGTCATTATTCAAAGTTATCGCGGTGCTTCATTCGGTGTCGCCGCCGCGAAAAAGGGCTTTGATGTAGTGATGAGTCCTGACACGTTTTGTTATCTTGATTATGTTCAGGGGCTTGAAGGAGACAAAGAGGAATATCAGCCCTTTGGCGTTTATTTGAACGTGGAAAAAATCGCCCGCTTCGATCCGTGCGAGGGAGTTCCGCAAGAGTTCAAAAAACATATTCTCGGAGGGCAGGGTAATCTCTGGACTGAACTTGTCCCAGACAGAAAAGGTGCCGAATGGAGAGTATGGCCGCGCCTTGCGGCGATAGCCGATGTTCTTAAAAACGGCCCTGCCGCCGATACGCAAGTTTTCATGAAGCGTATGGGTGAAATTCGCGAAGACCTGGTGAAGAGAGGAATTAATGCTGCGCCTTTAGGGCCATTGTTTAAGATGATTCCAGATCTTCTTCCTGGGGCGCGCTATGAGTCGATCAAGGCAGATAACGGCAAGCGGTGGGACTTTGCCAAGATGCTGGATAATCCTTTGGATTTCAGCGTTCTCAGATTTAATCACGCCGACAAGAGCGATTCGTTCAGGCACATTTTCGCGACGCGCGATAAATCGATGAAGAAAGGTTCGTATAAAATCGATTTGAACTTCGACAAGATTGAAATGTGGGCGCCGGATGACGAGGGATTTGAGCGTGGCCTTGCCCAGCTTCGCCATTTGGCGCGTCATAAGCGCTCGGGCGCAATGGAGTTTACGGGAGCTGTGATTATCGGTGAAGGAGATAATAGAACATTGGAGGAGGCTTTTCTCTCTCCGCCACCCGGATACGGTGAAGTCCCGTTTTGGTGGTGGACAGGAGATGTGCTCAACAAAGAGCGTATAGCCGAGCAGCTTAGATCTTTGCACGCCAAAGGCGTTTCAGGTACGCAGGTAAATTACGCTCATCTGATGATGAACGGCTGGCCGACTATGCCGGTTGAGCCTGCAATATTTTCGCCGGAGTGGTGGGATGTGTTCAAGTTTGCAGCCGAAGAGTCGGGGCGGCTTGGAATGGGTATTGGGCTTTCTGGTTATACGCTTGATTGGCCCGGGTGCGACAATCTTTATAGAAAGCTTGGAATTGATTCTCCCGAAACTCGCGCACGTGTGATTAAACTGGTCGATGGAAAGGTCACTGTACTTGAGCGCGAGAATACGCTTGATCCTCTGAATCCGGAGTCGGCAAAGCGCGTTCTTGAGCGTTTTATCAAGCCGTTTTGGGAGAAGGTTCCGCAATCATGCCATAACGCGCTTGACTATTTCTTTCAGGATGAATTGCGCTTGGCGGGCGATTCATACGTCTGGAGCGATGATTTTCCGGAGGAATTCAAAAAAAGAAAAGGTTATGACATTGTTCCAAAGCTTGCGTTGCTTTTAGGCAATGAGATCACAGAAGAGGTATCACGCCTTCGGCTTGATTACAATGACGTCATGGTCGAGCTGACAGAAGAGCGTTACTTTAGACCTATTTACAATTGGCATGCCTGCCGCGGGAGAGTTTATGCCTGCGATTCAAGCTCTCGCGGGCTAAATCCGATTGAGTTTGGCGATTATATGCGCAATATGCGTTGGTATACGGCGCCGGGGTTTGATACCCCTGGCGGTAAGGCCGATCCTGTTAAATGCAAGATGGGCTCGTCTATTTCACACCTCTACCGCAGGCCTCGCGTTTGGCTTGAGGGCTATCACTCTCAAGGCTGGCAGGCCAGCACCTCTTCAATTTTTGATGCCACCGCCCGCAACTATGTCTGGGGAGCGAACCTTCTTAATCTGCATGGCTTATATTATTCAACATATGGCGGCTGGTTCGAGTGGGCGCCGCCTTGTTATCATTTCCATCAGCCATATTGGGAACTGATGGATACTACGCTGAAATATTTCGAGCGCCTCTCGTATATGCTCACCCGCGGCAAGCATGTTGCGGATGTTGCGATTTTAACGCCGCAGGAGCCGTGCGTCGTCGATATCGAAAGGGCGTTGAAGAGCAGTGTGCCTTTGGCTCATGAGCTCGTAAAGCATCTTGCGGTCGAAGGCACGACCGATTGTGATTACATTGATTCTAAGTCGATTCTTTCGGCCGAAATCGAAGAGGATGATCTTGGTGTGGCGCTTGTCGTCTCCGGCGAGCGCTATCGCGTGATTCTTTTGCCCGATATGTTTGCGATGCGTCAGAAGGTAAAGGAGAAGCTTGCTGAATTTTCTTCTCGCGGCGGACGTGTCATTGATGTTAAGAAGGTTGAAGATGTAAAACTTCCTCTTATGGCAAAGCCGGATGTCGCCGGGAATAAGGGTTTAAAATATATTCACCGAAAGCTCGACGATGCTGACATTTATTATTTTGTCGATTGGGACGCAAAGAGCGATATTCGTCTAAGAGCGAAGGGCGGCGTTGAATACTGGGATCTTTGGACTGGCAGAAAGATTTCGTCGCCGCGCCCCGGCGAGCCGCTTCTTGTAGTCGTTAAAAAGGGCTCCAGGGAGGCTGTCGTTCCGGCCGTTTCAACGCAGGAGAAAGCCGATGTGCTTACCGTCGGAGGAAAATGGCGCGTTTCATTCGTCCCGACGATGGATAACAAGTGGGGTGATTATAGACTGCCCGCGTTCAATGGCAAGATCGGTCCTGAAGTGCGCGCTATGCGCTGGGTTGAAGAATCTCGCACGGAGAACTTGGGCTTCGGGCCGCAGTTTTTCGTCGAAACCAAGAACGGAAACCTCCCCTCTTCAGGCGCCGAGCTCTACAACTTCTCGTGGCGTTATGGAGTCTTTGATAAGCCCGGCAATCAAAACAACTATCACGGGCTTAATAGAATAGTTTCGGATCAGTTTTTCGTGATGGGGCCGTATGACGCAAAAGGATATTACGACATGGATGCGCCGCAGAACGACCGCTCGCTGAAAACCACGTACAAAACATTCGTTTATGCGCCGCATGATCTTGTCGCGATTATCGCCGCTGAAGCCGAAACGCCCTGGGCGATAGACCCGCAGTCAAAGGAAAAGTGGAAGGTTCCGTCGATCACTTCTCTTAAAGTTGCCGGCAGGGATGTTGAAGTGGGTAGAAAAATTCGTTTAAAAGCCGGGTGGTCGAGCGTTGAGGTTTTATATGAAGGCTATGGCCGCGCGTCGCTTGTCTTGGCGGACGTTACTCTCGGCAAAAAATACATTCATAAAAAACCGTTGCCGCTTTCCATGAAATGGAATTCTCTTGGTGGACGGCTGAACTATGATCCGTTCGCGGGCAAACATAAGAAGGGCACTTTTGTCGCCTCTGTGCCGCCGGGCACGGTTGACGCGATAGTCGATGTTCACGGCAAGGTTCTCAAAAAAGAAATAAAAGACGGTCTTCTCACCCTTGAGATTGAATTTAAGGAAGGCTTCGTCGGCGGCAACGCATTTAACGATGTTGTAAAATTGGTCGTTGACGAATCGGAGATGTCTTTGGGTGACTGGGCTCGCTTTGAGGGCTTAAGGTGTTATTCCGGGGGAGCTATTTACAAGAAGACGGTTAATGTGCCGAAATCGTTTCTGTTTGGGTCTAAGCGCCTTGAGCTTGATCTCGGGTCGGTCGGATGTGCGGCGAAAGTTTCTCTCAACGGCAAGGATATAGGCTCTCGCACTTGTCCGCCGTGGACGATAGATGTTACCGATTCTCTTAGAGAGGGTAAAAACGAGATAGCCGTTACGGTATACAACACTCTCAATAATCATTATCAGTCGATTCCCACGCGTTACAAGGTTTCTACCGATAGATCGCCTAGTGGTCTATTGGGACCTGTAACGCTAAAAAGTTATTTGCCCAAGGCTGTGGAAGTCGCGCCGCGAAAGGGTATTGGAAACGTGCTTTCAAAACTGCAAAGAGGCGAGAATGTGACGATTGGATATCTCGGTGGCTCGATAACGGAGCAGGGAGATGATGCCACTTCAAAGGGCGGCTGGCGCGTGAAGACGACCAAATGGCTTCGTCAAAAGTATCCGCAGGCGCAAATTAAGGAGATTAACGCCGCGATTGGTGGAACAGGATCTGATTTGGGTGTGTATCGTGTCGGTGATGATGTTTTAAAGCACAAGCCCGACTTGGTTTTCGTTGAGTTCGCTTGTAATGATGGCGGGGATTATGGGAGGGCAGACAACATCTTGCGCTCTATGGAGGGCATTGTTCGTCAGACCCTAAAGCGTAACCCCCGCACCGATATAGTCTTCGCTTATACAATCACAACGGCGATGACCAATACGTATTCAAAAGGGTTTCGTCCTTTGGCCGCTAGATGTCATGATGCCGTCGCCGAGCATTATGGAATACCGACGGTTGATTTTGGCCCTCGGATTTGGCAAGCGGTTTTAGACGATAAACTTATGATGACCGCGCATGAGATAGAAACGGCTGTTCCTAAAAGCGATCCTGAGCATGATAAGAAAGTGCGAGCCTTGCTGGCGAGCGATTCCCGGATTTTATTCTCCAATGATGGCGTTCATCCGAGAGACGAGGGGCATGACTTTTATCTTCAGTCGATTGTGAATGCGTTTTCTCAGATGGAGGGCCTTGCGGGGATTGATCGGACGAAGACTCTTTCATCTGCCGTGAGAGAGGATAACAGTGAAAATGCCAAGTTGGTCGAGATAAAACCGTCCATGCTTAGCGGAGAATGGGTGACGCTTCCGTGCGGAGATAAAAAATATGACGACCTTAAATTTTTCTCAGGGCGTTTCAACGGAGATGTTTTCCTTGCGAGAAAGCCGGGCGCGAAAATCTCATTCCGGTTTAAGGGTAAGGCCTGCCGCATTTATGATCTGCTCGGGCCTGACTGCGGGCAGGTTTGGGTGACTCTTGACGGAGTGCGAAACAAAAAGCCGGTGCCCCGTTTCGACAGCTACTGTACGTATTACCGGCTTCATAACTTTCTCGTTGGTGAAGTGCCTTACGGTGTACATACCGTGGAGATTGAATTGGATAAAGATCAGCCGTCGCGAAAAAGCGTGGCCTTCCGTCTTAGCAACCCGGAAAAGGAACTTAAAACGGATAAGTATAATGGAACTTCGTGGCTTGTCGGCAAGATAATGGTCGACGGTGATGTGCTTTAAAGTTCTGCGGGATGTCGGTAGTGAGCGGTTATGTCGCCCATGTAACTGCTGTAGAGTGTTCTCGGGTGAGAAAGAAGATAGTAGTATCAAAACAGCGTGTTACCTTGATTAAGTGACTTGTCAAAATGCGGCGGATGTCGCGGCAACGCAGCTCCTTGCGGCCACTTCGCTTTGCTCGTGCGCTCGACCTTCGGTCTGCGCGGCTACCCTTCGAAACGCGGTGCGTTTCTACGGTGCATGTGCTCCCGCG
>CAJGDE010000080.1 GCA_904502135.1 Kiritimatiellia bacterium | reverse complement strand
GTCTAACTTGCGCCTCGCGCCCCGTCCGCCGAATGGCGCATAAGAAAGACTCACTCAGCTCAACACGGGCCACCACCGGCCCGCTTCCTCACACACCAATTAGCTTACATATTAACCACATATTCGCTTGTACAGGAGATTTTTTTCCTAATGTCCTATGGATGAAAATTTGATGCGGAAACATTCTCAATTCTTTTCTATGCTTCGCCTAAATAAGGCTTGATATGGTGGCGAGAAGCCAGGATGTGCTCCGGGGAGGACATATAGCATATACGCTTCATGCGGCGTAAGTGAGACTCGACAGAGAGGAACGATGAATGAGCGTGGTATTTCTATATTTAATCGTCCATATCAAAAGGCGAGTACCGTTGGGCGAAAAAACGCTGCACGTTGACAAGGCAAGAACGCAAGCAAGACAAAAAGGAAAACACAAGGAACTCTCTACAGCAGTTGCGCGGGCGACTAAGTGCTTACAGCACTTCAGGATCAGTGAGCGGCGTTTTTTCGCCTTAGCGGCACTCGCCTTTTGAAAGAGTAAAACTCCGTCTATGCTCGGGGCAAGGGCCGAATTTCGCCAAAGCCTCATAATGCGCTTTGACCGGATAACCCTTGTGTTTAGCAAACCCGTACTCGGGATACAGCGCATCAAGTCTCAGACAATCTTCATCGCGAGCGGTCTTGGCCAATATGGAAGCGGCTGCGATAAAAAGCGACTTTGCGTCACCCTTGATAAGATTGCGTGACTCAAACGGGAGTGTCGGCACAGGCAAGCCGTCGACGAGAATCTTTATGTTTTCTCTTTTCGTTTCTTCAAGCTTAAGAGCCAGAGTATTTGCGGCTCTACTCATCGCCAAATGCGTCGCTTTAAGAATGTTAAGCTCATCTATCTCGGCCGGCGAAGCAGACGCAATAGCCCATGTGCACCCAGGCGTAGTCTTAATGATTTCAGCGAGAGCACTGCGTTTCTTGTGCGAAAGTTTTTTTGAATCATTAACCGCCGCCCACGCGCCCAGAAGAGCCTCTTTTGCCAAAGCTAAAGGCATTGAAACTGCCGCCGCATACACTCCCCCGGCCAGAGGGCCGCGCCCGGCCTCATCAACGCCCATTACGACGTCACCAAAATCGATTTCATGCTCTAAAGAAACGGCCACTTTTCTTTTCTTCCATAATGAGCGCCGTCTTATGCGAGCATACGAGAAATGCGCTCTACAGCAATTTTTATCTTTTCAAGACTCGTGGCATAACTCATTCTGACAAAACCCTCCGCCGCCTGACCAAACGCCGTTCCAGGGACACACGCGACGGAAAATTCTTTTAGAAGCTTCATCGCAAACTCTTCGCTCGTAAGGCCCGTAGAAGTAATTTTCGGAAAAATGTAGAAAGCCCCCTGCGGCATCAGCGTTTCAAGACCGAGATCATTCAGCGCCGGCACCAGCCAATCGCGGCGCTTCTTATATTCGCGACGCATCTTCTCGACATCCTTATCGCCATGGTTCATCGCCTCGACGCCGGCGGCCTGCGAAAGCGTCGGCGCCGACATTATCCCATACTGGTGAATCTTCATCATCGCGTCTATTATGTCATCGGGCCCTGCGGCATAGCCAAGACGATACCCCGTCATCGCCCATGACTTTGAAAAACCGTTCAACACCACGACACGATCCTGATAATCTTCAAACGACGCGAAACTCTCAAGTTTATCAGAGTTGTCCAAGGCCCTATCATAAACAAGTTCGCCGTAGACCTCGTCTGCCAACACGATCAGATCATGACGCTTTGCGAAATCAAGTATCGAAAGCATATCGTCATGCGTAAGCATCGCGCCCGTCGGATTGCACGGAGAATTTATAAGTATCGCCTTTGTCTTATCCGTGACTTTCTTCTCAAGCGCTTCAACCGTAAGTCTGAAACCGTCTTCAAAACGCGTCTCGACCGCGACCGGAACCGCATGCGCAAGCCTGATGATCGGCGCATAACTTACAAAGCACGGCTCATGATACAAAACCTCGTCGCCAGGCGAACACAAAACGCGCACCGCAAGATCTATTGCCTCTGAAACGCCAACCGTAACGAGGATCTGTTTGGACGGATCATATGCCACATCAAACCGGCGCGAATGATAAGCGGCGATGGCCTTTCTCAACTCAATCGTACCGAGATTGGAAGTATAGTGCGTTCCGCCGTCTTCAAGGCAGGTGACGGCCGCACGCGAAATATGCCACGGCGTATCAAAATCCGGCTCGCCTACACCAAGAGAAATAATATCTTTCGACTGCGCGACAATATCAAAGAATTTGCGAATGCCGCTTTTTGGCAGACACTCGACATGCGGGGCGATTCTTGATTTATCACGTTCTAAGGACATTACTCAATCTCTATAATCTGCCCGCCCATGTGACGAGAACGCTCCGCAGCGAAACAGATAAGGTGGCTTTGCAGAGCCTCTTCCGTCGTATCATGAATCTCATCTTCATCATTGCGACGGAGAATACGAATCATTTCAGAGATAATGTTAAAATCTCCTCCACCATGGCGCGACTTGTTCGGCAGGCGATAAGACAGGGGCACTCCCGTTTCAACGGACTGTCCGTCAAAACGGCAGATATCTAGATTTTCGCCGTCACCGACAATTTCGCCCTTGGTAAGCGCGATGCGGGTCGTGCGCACGTTATGTTCGGTAAAACCGGTCATTACATGACTTACTGTAGCGCCGCCCTCAAACTCCATCGTCACTGTCTGATGGTCAGGAACATCGTTATCGGTCTGATAAACGCATTTTCCGTATTCCGTCTCTTCAATGAGCTTTTCCATCGCCTCGTCCGACTGATCGGCGAAAAGGTACTTAAGCTCATCGTGTCTTACGTACATATTGCGCGCGCTCCAGACGCAACGCTTCTCTATCGCCGGCGGGCAGTCTACGCAACGCTTGGCAGCGCCCTTGGGCATATTCTCGCTTTTAAAAAGTTTGATGGAGCCGAAGCTTGTCACCTTACGGCACTTCTTGCCAAGCCACCAGACGAACAGATCAAAGTCATGGGAACATTTGGCGAGTATTATCGGCGAAGATTTTTTGGAGTTCGCCCAATTGCCGCGCACATATGAATGCGCCACCTTCCAAAAGCCGGCTGATTCCTGATGCGAAATCGACACGACCTCGCCGAGCTCACCAGAATCAATGAGCGCCTTGATGTGGGCGAAATACGCGGTATATCTTAAGATATGACCTACGATGACAAGACGTTTTTTCTCAAGAGCTTTAGATATCACATCGCGGCACTGCTCTTCGGTCGGAGAAATAGGCTTTTCCAGCAAAAGATGATACCCGTACTCCAGAGCCAATAAAGACGGCTCGTAATGAAGATTGTCGGGCATCGTAATCATTACGATATCAGCCTCAGGGCGATCATTGAGGCAGTCTTTCCAGTCTTTCCAGTATCTGGGAGCGGGTATCGCCTCAGCCTGCACCGGATCGGCAACTCCGACAATCTCAAGTTGATCGGGATGCGCCTGCGCGTATTCTGCATACGCACGGCCACGATAGCCTGCACCTAAAACGATCGCTTTTAACTTACGCATTGACTTCTCCAATCAAAAACCGATGCAACAGACAATACTATTTGACAAGTCTTTCCACTGCAAGCTTAATATCATTCGCACGATTATTACCGGCTTCACGTTCAACCACATAATTTCCTTTGTAGCCCATCTTCTCAAGCTCGGCAACAAAGGCCTTTCCGCCGACCTGACCATCGCACCACGGCACTTCCGTACCCCATGTTCCGGGAGTCTTGGTATAACAAGCGTCCTTGACATGAACCTGAACAATCCACGGCATAAGCAATTTTATAGCTTCAATGGGCTTACCCATTGCATAAAGAATCATATTGGCGGGATCAAAGTTAATTCCTACCCCGGGAACCTTTTTCATAAACGAGGCCAAATGCTCGGCCGTCTCCTGCCCAGACTCAAAAATAACCATAACGCCGTACTTGGCCGCTTCATCGCGCATCCATGTCACGCGCTCCACATATTTTTTATACGCTACCGGGTCGCTTTCGTCAAGAAAACCGGCGTGAAGAGACATGTAGTTGCAGCCAAGCTCCTTCGTAAGCTGAGCGCCTTTAGTGATTATCGCCTGATTGGCCTTCCAATGCTGATCAGGAACGATACCTCCGGTCTTCTTGATCGTTTCAAGAGTCGTGTAATCTTCACCGACAGTACCGATCATCGTCGACATCACTTTCCACTTGCCGGATTCAACAAGCTCTTTAACTCTCTTCCAAGCCTCTTCGCCCTCTGCTGAACCATGTCTTTCATCAGGTGCGATAAACGGCCCGAGCGCGAGATGCACGCCTTTGACACCGGCTTCATCCATAAGACGCTCAACATTTTTCATGTCAACCCGCCAGCTCCAGCTGCATACGCCGATGCGCGAAGGATCTATTTTTCCTGACGAATTTAAACCTTTATCTGAACATCCTGCCGCAAAAGCGAGCAAAACCGCCGAAAAAACCGATAATATTTTCTTCATTGAAGCATTCCTTTTTTATAGAATTTTGTTAAGTATACCAAACATATTATAACATGGTCAAGGCAAGTTGAGCGCGCTTGATTTTATACTCTCATATTCATCATCATCACTATCTTCAATCTCTTCGGGCTTGTCGGGCGCAACCTCAAGATATCTGAGAGCCGTAAGAGCCAAACGCTTGAAGACGGGACCTGCGGAATTGCCGCCCTGATGATAACGGGTCTTCGCATTAAAGTCAAGAGATATAAGAATAACAAGTTCCGGAGCGGTAGCCGGAACTATACCGCAAAACGTTGCAACATAAAGCCCATGCGCGTATTGTCCGTTGATAACCTTTTCGGCCGTGCCTGTTTTTCCGGCTATTGAATAGCCCTTTATCGCCGCACGTCTGGCGGTCCCTCCAGGCGCCGCCACGCCAAGCATCATCTCCCGCATCTTTCTGGCGGTCGAAGCGCTAACTACGCTGCCTAAAGTCTTTAAGCCGTAATCGCCTATGCTAAGACCGTTCGCATCGACAACCTTTTCAACGATATAAGGCTTCATTCTCACGCCGTCGTTCGCCAACGCCTGATAAGCGCTTATAAGCTGTATCGCCGTAACCGAAACGCCCTGCCCGATCGGTGCACGCGACCATTTGACCTTATCCCACCTTTTCCAGTGCGGGAGAATCCCATACTGTTCACCGGGCAGTTCAATATGAGTTTTCGCTCCAAAACCGAACTTGCGCATATATTCCCAAAGTCTTTTAGGTCCGATATCATAACCTAATTTTCCGATTACGATGTTAGACGAGTGAACTATCGCATCTTTGATCGTCATCGTAGGCTCCCATTTATGCGAGCCGTCGCCCGGAAGCCTGAAATATCTGTCATCGTCTCGATTTGTGCGATAACGCGTAGACGGCGTGACTCTGCCCATATCAATTGCTGCCGCAGCCGTTATAACCTTCATGACAGACCCTGGCTCATAATTCCACGCTATAGTGCGATTCATCGTCGCCTCAGGATCGCTCTTTCCGAATTTTATAGGCTCGAAATCCGGATACGACGCCATTGAAAGGATCGCGCCGGTTTTTGCGTTCATGACTATCCCCCACCCTGCGCCGGCGCCATATTCGGCAACGCCCCATTTCAGGTGACGCTCTGTCTCGAATTGAATGTTCGGATCTATCGTAAGATAAATATCAGCGCCCGGTATAGGGTCTACAGATGTAATGCGTTTATCGTAAAGCTCTCGTCTGCGCGCATCTCGCATACCCTTGATCTTGCCGGGAGTTCCTGTAAGCTCGCGGTTAAAATACTGCTCGATGCCGGCCGAACCGACATTGGCATCATTAACAGAACCCAATACGTGGCAAAGGCGCCTGCCGTGAATATATTGCCTTACCTGCTTGTCGTTGATCGCCACACCTGCCACCAAAGACGAGTCGGCGATCGTGCGATACGCGTCTGGGTCGGACGATAAAGCGAGAAACTGATAGCGGTTTTTCGTATTTGCGCTCATGCGCTTTACCGCGGCGAAATCTACCCCGAGAGCATCGGCTATCGTCTTCATTATCGCTAACGGCGGGCGACGCGGCTCACCCCTGCGTCTGACGAGAGCGTTTGTCAGCGACACCGGATCTAAATGATATTCCCAATAGGGAACCGACTTCGCGAACGGATACGACTTTCCAAAAGAAGAATATATCGAGCCCCTATTGGCTTTCAAATCGCGGGTGAACGTATAATCAGGCGCTTTTACCTCTGGTGAGACATGAGCATCGATAAGCTTATACGAGGAACATGCCCCCATGCCCGCCAAGAGAATTATCGGCAGCCAGAAGCGAACGCTCTCACCTCGCATAAACATGACCGATAAGCATCTACCTGCGATGTCTGCGGTAGATCGTCTGACGAGGAACACCCATGAGGCTGTTGGAAGCTAATTTAGATCTGGCCTTCTTCACTGAAATCTGACCTTCGAGCAATCTGCCGTTCTTTCGCACGCGCACAATCCTGTCTGGACCTGCGATATCCATCATAAGCCCGTGATTTCTGAGCGCCACGCTAATGCGCTCTGGCGTTTTCATCTCTTCCCAACGGGTGGATTCGCGTGTATACGAATCTTCCAGCTTAGCGAGTTCGCGTTCTTTTTCGCCGATTTCCTTATGCTGCTGCTGACAACTGGATGACGCTAAAATATTAAGAATCACCATGACGAACAGCATGAGAATAACAGCGCCGATATGCATCGTGTTCGATGCTACGACCGACATTGTTTTGGGAATCTTCCGGTTTTTTCTCATTACCTATCTAACTCCTTTTCAATCGCGCGCAGTTTCGCGCTACGCGATCTTGGATTAAATTTTATTTCTTCATCACTTGCCGTAATCGGCTTTTTTGTCACAGGCCTGGCACGCGGCTCAACGCCCTGCCAGACTTCTCCGCCGGCCTGAAGAGAGCGCATCTTTCCGACGTGCGAAGCGAAAAACCTCTTCACTATGCGGTCTGTCAGGCTCTCAAAGGTGATGACGGCAAATCTTCCTCCGGGAGCAAGAAGCTCAATACCCCCTTCCAAAGCGCGCTCAAGCTCACCTATCTCGTCATTTACCGCCATGCGGAGAGCCTGAAAAATTCTCGTGGCGGGATGATGCGCGCCTCTTCGGCCCACAAGACGCTCGACAAAATTCGCGAGCTTCAACGTCGAGTCAAAGTAACAGCCTTTCAGCTTGCGCTCCTTGACTATAGCGCGTGCGATGCGCCCGGCATTGGGCTCTTGGCCGAACTCACGGAATATCGCCGCAAGATTTTCTTCGCTCTCTTCATTGACGATATCCGCAGCGGTCAAGCTGTCGGACACATCCATGCGCATATCAAGAGGACCGTCGCGCATAAAACTGAAGCCTCTGAAAGCTTCATCTAACTGCGGGCTTGAAACTCCAAGATCAAGCAAAATCCCATCGACCTGAGACCACCCGTTGGCAACAGATACTTCTTTTAAATTACCGTGACGATTTTTCACCACGTTAAAATTCTCAGCTTTTGCTGCAGCTATCGCCTCATCATCGCGGTCTATGCCAAGAACAAGTCCTCCGCGCGAAACAATTTCTCTTGAATGGCCGCCGCGACCGAAAGTCCCGTCGACATATCTGCCGCCGCTACGAACAGCCAAGGCGTCTACCGCTTCATGCAAAAGAACAGACTTATGGACGAATTCCTGCATCCTCACATACCTGCCGCTGCGAGTTCCGCATCAAGAGTTTCGATATCAACCTCATCTTCCGGCCCAAGCAATTCCGGATTGTATACTTTCAGCATACGCACCGAACCTACAATTGCAACCGTCGTCGTCAAGTTCGCAAACTGAAGGAGCTTGTCGCAAATGCGGATTCGGCCTTGAACGTCAAGACTGAGCTGTTGAGAAACCGCACCGAGCCGGGCAAACACCTTGTTTAGCGCAGGATCAAGTAACGCTTTTTGGCGCAGCTGCTCGAGAAAAACGCCCATCTCTTCTTGAGAATAAAGATTAAGGCATTTTTCCTTGCGGTCAGGCATCACATATACGACATCACCGAGAATCGCCCGCCATTCGCTTGGGATGGTAAAGCGCTTCTTGGGATCAAGCGCGTAATCGTGGCGCCCCAAAAAGACACCAGACTTTACGCCCGTCGACACTGCGACACCCTCTAAACCCTTCTTTGACATTTTGTGACATAATTATACACTTTCTGACACCGCGTTGCAACAACAAATTTAAAAATCAATACAGAGTTCGAAACAAAGGGTGCTTTAGTCGCGAATATTATGCGAGTCCAAGTTGTCGCATACGCGCGGCAAGATCGCGGAACGGAACAAATTCAATATCACGTACCGCTGCGGCGGAATCGCCGCCATACACGACCGTTGCGGATGCGACTTCCGGAATCGCTCTACGGACGGCATCAAGATTTCGGGTAAAATCCGTTGAGAATGACGTGGAAGCCTTGATTTCAAACAAGTGTAGAGACCTTCCATCTTCAACAACTAAATCGATTTCCGTGCCGTGCTGGTCTCGAATAAAATAGAGGTCGGGCGTGCGACCGGCATTAAGCCGCGTCTTGAGCGCCTCAACAACTACCATATTTTCAAATAGCCCTCCAAATGCTGGATCTCGAACGACTTGTCCACTGTCCCTTATGCCGAGTTGCCAGGTCGCAAGCCCAGGTTCTGTGAAATACACCTTCGGAGTTTTAACAAAACGCTTGCCG
>CAJGDE010000079.1 GCA_904502135.1 Kiritimatiellia bacterium | reverse complement strand
GATTATAGGGTTATTTGCTTTAAGGCAGAGTTAATGCAACCCCTATGGATAAGGCAGATTCAATGCAACCAGGCAGAATGACAAAGTAAATGCGACTCCCCGCTTCGCGGGCAGTCGCATTTACTTTGTCTTGTCACCCTACATTTTTTGTAAGAAACGGCTAACCATAATCACATTATTTTTGATATAATGTTTTTGTTTTAGATAAATTAATTCTTATTTCAAGGAGAACAAATGTCGTTCATAAACAATACTGCGTTCGTGCGAACAACAATCGCTGTTTCGATAGCTGCGGTTATGTCTATCGCTTCTTTTGCTTCAACAAAAGCCGATTCTGACGGTTACACATCTATTTTCGACGGCAAGACTCTCAATGGCTGGTCTATTAAGGGCGGCGAGAATCGTTTTACTGTAGAGGATGGATGTATTGTCGGAAGGGGTGTTCCTAGCATAATCGGGATTAATACGTTTCTCGTTACCGATAAAAATTACGCCGATTTTGATTTGAAGGTTGATTTTAAAATCTTTAACGGAAATTCTGGCGTTCAGTTTCGTTCGACCGATAAGCTTTCGCGGTTTCCTCCGCGCCGTCTTGTATATGGCTATCAGGCCGAAATCACTCCAAACGGTTCGTCAACAGGCCGAATTTACGATGAGGAAAGACGCGGCTATGTGAATGGGAAGATTTGGCTCGACACGGATATTACGCCTAAGGCGCGTCTTGATGCCGCCAAGGCATCTTTCAAGAAAGAAGACTGGAATGAAATGCGTGTCGTCTGCCGCGGCTCGAACATAAAGACGTATCTCAACGGTAATCTCGTTGTCGATATGGAAGATGATCTCGATAAGAGCGGTTTTATAGGCCTTCAGGTTCATTTCCAGAAACGTCCTAAGAAAGGAACAAAGTTCGCTCCGGGCGTTGTAATGTTCAAGAACATCCGCATTAAAGAACTTTGATAAATCTGTTTATTTTAATACTGTAAACTTTAATATCGAAACAAGGAGCAATCAAATGAAACTCAATAGAAGAAACTTTTTATTCGGATCAGCAGCAGCGACCGTGCTTTCAGGTTGCGCTTCGGGCAATGTGCCTCTTAGAGCGCGCGAAAAGGGCGAAAAGCTCAATGTCGCTCTTATCGGCTACGGCATGCAGATGTGGACGGCTCTTCTTCCGCAGTTCGTCGGCGCAAAGAAGGGCTGGGGTTCCGAAAAGACATGTTTTCATCTTCCTGATCTCTGCCGCGTGACTATGGTGTGCGATTGCGACAAGGTCCGCGCTAAAACTGGCGCAAATCATGTTGACATGGAGTACAAAAAGAACTCCGTCGAACAGCCGCCGTGCCGCCATACAACTGACTTCCGTGAAGTTTTGGCCGATCCCACGATCGATCTCGTATGCATTGCTACGCCTGATCATTGGCACACATATATCGCTGTTGAGGCGATGAAGAGCGGCAAGGACGTCTACTGCGAAAAGCCCCTTACCTACAATGTTGACGAGTCCCGTAAAATCATCGAAGCCCAAAAGAAGTACGGCCGCATTTTCCAGTGCGGTTCCATGCAGCGCAGCTGGGATGTCTTTAGAACGGCCGCTATGGTCGTAAGAAACGGTTTCATCGGCGACGTTCTTTATGTGGATGCCAACTATGGTATCGCCGGCAAGAAGCTTGGTGGGCCTTCACATCCGCTCAGATTCTTTGAAGATCCTGAAAAGGCGGCTGAGGAAAGCAAGCCCAATCCGAATCTTGATTGGGATATGTGGCTTGGTCCGTCAAAGTATAGGCCATACTCTAACAGGCTCGCGCCAGCCGATTACAAGAATGCGAAAATGCCTGGCGTTCACTGCTGGTATCCGATGTTCTGGCGCTTTGACGATGAAATCGGTCTTGGTTACAATGGCGACTGGGGCGCGCATCATCTTGATATTGCTCAGTGGGGTCTTGATATGGATAAGTCCGGGCCTTACCGCATAATCCCGTCGACCGAACCTCACTCTACTAATCTTTACCATGGCGGCCGCCGTCAATATGGCATGAAGATGCTCTTCAAAAAGCCATACGGCGATGTTGAACTTTACCATGGACCTTTCGGTGTCTGGGGAACGGTTTTCTACGGAACAAAGGGCGTTGTCGCCGTCAATCGTGGCAAGATCGCCGTGTGGGAAGGCGCTGCCGTTAAGCCTTCTCCAGAGGTGCGTAAGACGATTGATAAGTTAGGTCAGCTTGAGGGCTGTGTTCTTAAGGCCGGCTACACGGGCGCTGATTACGGAACTGCGGCTTCTGTTAAGAAGGATGAAGGTCTTGAGGGCGCTATTGCCGCCATCAAGCGCATTTACTCTCTCGACACTGCGCCGGTTCAGCTTTACAAGAGCAAGAACCAGGTGCTCAATTTTGTTGAGTGCGCAATCTCCCGCAAGCCGACAATCTCCCCTGCCGAAGTAGGAGCGCGCGGAGCTGTTCTCTGTCAGCTTTGCAATATGAGCTACGTCTATGATACCGGTTTCGACTGGGATCCCGTAAAGATGGAATTTGCAAACGGCACCGGCCGCGGGATTCCTCTTAAGCGAGATTACTGCCGCAATGGCTGGGAGGTCGTTGTCTGATTTCATTAGGCGATTCTCGCTTTTTCATATCGACTCATAATTAAAACATCGTATACGCCTAAACTTCAAGGAGTATCTTATGTCGAATGCTAATAAATACGCTTATTTGACGATTTTGGCGGGGGGGGGGTGCATTTATGAGATATATAAAAATGTCTCGTGTTGCTCTCACAACGTTTGCTATCGCGTTTCTAAGCGGTTATGCGTTTGCAGAAGATACTCCTGAGGTGGAGGAGACTCCGGTCGTTACAAGGATTAAATCGCTTAAGCCGAAGTACACTTCAACAATGACTGTTGAGGGTTATTCGGGTGAGACGGAGCTTGAGAACTTTCCGGTAGCGGTAAGAATCTCGACTGCGAATATTCCTGGTTTTGATTATTCAAATTGTGACGGCGAGGGGGATATTACTTTTACTGATGATGAAGGTAATATTCTACCTCACGAAGTAGAGGTGTGGAATACCGAAGGCGAATCGGTCGCTTGGGTTTCAATTCCAAAACTCTCAACTGTCGTAGCCGAGGATAAGACAACGTATACGACCTTTAAAATGAATTGGGGGCATGAGACGAAACGTGACGATACAAAAGCAACGGAGGTTTGGAGCACCGCAACGTACAATGCTGTTTGGCACATGGCGGATGACTTTAATTACGAGGTAGGACAGCATGATTCTTCCGGTAATGGCTTTACTGCTTCGTATGCGACAGATAGCAAGGTTGGTATAGGAACTGTTTCAGCCATAGGAAAGGCGTTTTATCTCACGAGAGATAAGAATACGGAAGCGAAATGTTTTACGACGCCAAATCTCTCTTCAACCATAAAGATGAATTGGAGTGCCGTGACTCTATCTGGATGGGCTTACTACAAAGGATATGCTGCCACTGGACAGCAACATCTATTTTGGGTTAATACATCTTCAACAGGTTCGTATTATTGGGGGCTGAATACGCAAGGTAAAACCATAAGAAGTAAGTTTGGAACGAAGTCTGGCGAGACGATTGGTGCTGGACTTAATCCTGCATCTGGCTGGTTTCATTGGGCCATCCGTATCACTAATAAAACCAAATTCGAATACTTTCTAAATGGCACACTGCTGAAGGAAAAGACAGTCGATGCAAAGTATGCATCTATGTCCACCAGTTCTGAGTTTTGGTGTGGTGGCACTACTGGTTACATTGACGAATGCCGCTTTCGTAATGAAGATTCGTCAGACGATTGGATTAAGGCTGAATACGATTCGATCAATAACAAGCAGTTTGTTGTTGCCTCGGAGACGATTAAGAATGGTTATGGGCTTAAGATAATTGTCCGCTAAGGATAGTTGCGGCGGCGTAGGGATACGTCGCCCTACCAAGGATTGGTGCGGCGCGTTGGGGACAACGCGCCCTACCAATGATGGGATTATGCTGTGAAAAACTTTTTGTTTTTTGTTGCGATTTTGACTCTAAGTGCGGCTCAGGCTTTGGACGTAAATAGGGTTTATCTTGATGAAGATGATATACGCTCGCGCTTTGCGGGCAACGGTATTGTCCGCGTTTGCACAAACGGCGAGAGTATAGTCGGAGGAGAGTTTAAGCGCGGCCTTGTCGTTCCGTCGCCCGCGAGACTTTGCCTTGTTACCGACGGTAAGGCTAAGTCGTTTAGCGCGACTTTCGGACAATTCGAAAAGCCAAACCGCTCGATGCTGCATCTTCGCGTGTGGTGCGATGGAAAACTCATCGCTCAGACGCCTGAACTTAATTCTACCTCAGGCCCTCATCGCGTCACCGCTGATCTGAAAGGCGCAAGGTGGGTTGAGATCGATGTTCACGCCGTAGGAAATCCCTGGGCGGGAAAATCAGTTATAGGAGATGCTTTCATTGAAATGGAAGAGGGTTTTAGGCCGCGTGATATTACTTGTCTTTCGCGGCAACTTGGTGTTTTGACGCCGAAGTCGAGTGATGAGCCGCGCTTTAACGGGCCTAAAGTTTTTGGCGCGCGCCCGGGAAATCCCGTCTTTTTCCGCATTCCTGTTTCAGGTGCGAAACCTCTTAACGTCAGTATAGAAAACCTCTCTGAAGTTCCGGGACTAAAATTTAATTCGGATCTTAATCTCATTGAAGGGCGCGTTGAAAATCCGGGCGTTTATTCACTTAAGGTCGTCGCAAAAAATGCGGCGGGAGAAGCTCGTCGCGAGATAAAACTTCATATCGGCGAAAAACTTTCTCTCACGCCTCCGATGGGCTGGAACAGCTGGAACGCTTTCGCGCACGATGTTTCGGCTGAGAAAATCCGCAAAATGGCCGACGCGTTCGAGCGCCTGAATCTCGCGGATTACGGCTGGAGTTATATTCTCGTTGATGACGGCTGGCAGATAAAGGCGGATGCTAAAGAGCCGCGCCGCGATAAGAACGGCGTTCAGCTTACGAACGAGCGCTTTCCCGATATGAAAGCGTTGGCCGATTACGTTCATTCGAAGGGGCTTAAGATCGGCCTTTATTCAAGCCCTGGACCTGTTACGTGTACAGGTTACGAAGGGAGTTTTCTTCATGAGAAGACGGACGCTCTCACCTACGCCGACTGGGGGTACGATTTTCTTAAATACGACTGGTGCAGCTACGGCAATATCGCCAAGGGCGAGACGGTGCAGCTTAAATACCTTTATCCGTATTTGATTATGGGGCGCAATTTAAGGGCCTTAAAGCGTGATATAGTTCATTACGCCTGCGCATACGGTTTCGGCGATGTAGCGACATGGGGAGCGTCGGTCAACGCGCAATGCTGGCGCACGACGCGCGACCTGTTCGATTTCTGGGGCGGGATTTTAACGGCGATGGATCAGATGGACGCACTCTGGCGGTTCGTTTCGCCCGGCGGATGGAACGATATGGATATGATGGTGATAGGCGATATCCATTGGAGCGGTGGAAAAACGCGCCTTACGCCGAACGAGCAGTATACCCACGTTTCGATGTGGGCGATGGGGGCGGTGCCGATGATTCTCGGGTGTGATTTGGACAAGATCGACGATTTCACGCTCTCGCTTATAACGAACGGCGAAGTCATTGACATTAATCAGGATTCTCTCGGCGCGGCTGCAGCGAAAGTGCAGTGCGGCGAGGGCTGGTCTTGCTGGGCAAGGCCGCTTGACGGCGGAGATTTCGCGGTTGCGATGGTGAATGAAAGCCAGCTTGAGCGCGAGATTCTGTTTTGTCTTGAGAAGGCGGGCCTTGAAGGCAGGTGGGCCGTTCGCGATTTGTGGAGACAGCGCGACGAGGGCGAAGTCGTCAGAGGCTACCGCGCCAAAGTCCCAGGTCACGCGACTCATTTAATCAGGCTTTCGCCGCGCGAGGGCGCAAGACTTTCTGATAGGCTCGGCGATATCCGCGAAAATTCATGGCTCAGACGCGCTGAGAAGATTCGTGGTCAGCAGCAATCGGCAGGGTGTGCCGATTGTCCTTGATTCGTTGAGTCATAATATGATATAAAGAAAAAATCATGAGACTTACAATATTATCCGCTTTTCTCGCCGTATTTGCTATAGCCTCCGACGCGAAGGATTTTGCAGTAGTTGAAAACGGCGTAGCCCGCGCTCAGATATGCGTCGAGAGCCCCGAACTTGAAGCTGCAAAACACGCGGCGAGCGAACTTCAGAAATACGTAAAAGCTATGACGGGCGCTGAGCTTAAGATCGTAAAGCCCGGCACGAAGAGCTCGGTGAACATGATCAGAATTTCCGCCGCCAAAGGGATGAAACGTGATGAGATTTCAATCAAGGTCGACAAGTCGGGGCGCGAACTTATAGTTAAGGGCGATTGGCCTCGCGGGTGTCTTTACGCGACGTATGAACTTCTCGAAATCTGGGGAGTGAGATTCTTCGGCGTTAAGACAGAGAAGATTCCGAAGGTGAAGTCGCTTAAGCTGGAGGAAAAGTTTTCTTACTCCTACGCGCCGCCGTTTGAAATGCGTCAGCCAAGCTCTGTCGCCCTTGATGTGAACGCGGGCCCGGCGTGGGCCGTCAAGCTTCGCGTTTCACGCAATTACCAGAACAAGAAACTCGGCGGCAAGTGGGACTCTGTCATCGGTAGCGGCCACTCTCTCGGCAACAAATCGTTCGTCGATAGCGAAAAGCATTTCGCGGCGCACCCTGAATGGTACGCGCTTATAAACGGTAAGCGTGCGCGCAACGGTCAGCTTTGTCACTCGAACGAGGAGATGCGTCAGCAGCTTTTAAGTGAAGTGCGCTCCAAACTCGAAGCGCGTAAAAATTCGGGAGGAATAAAAATCCTCAATCTTTCATATCTCGACAATACGAGATTTTGCTCATGTAAAAACTGCAAGCGGCTTAAAGAGCGTTATGGCGGCGCGAAAATCGGGCCTGCCCTTGATATAGCCAATTTTGTCGGCAAGGCGATTGAGAAGGATCATCCCGATGTCAGGGTGGTGACGCTCGCGTATTGGGACTGGCGTGAGATGCCGACAAAAATTCCAGAGCCTATGAACGGCAATGTCTATGTGAGGCTCTGCCAGAATGGGAATAAGGCTCTTCCTCTTAAAAGTCAGAAGGATATCATGGCGCGGCTTAACGGCTGGAATAAAATTGTTCCAGGGCGACTTATGATCTGGGATTGGGACGCGTGCTTTAGAAATTATCTTACGCCATATCCGACATATCATCTTTACGGCGAGGATTTTCGCACATACCGTGAGCTCGGTGTAAAACATATCCTTTCGCAGCTTCCTCACGGCGCGATCTTCGCCGATTTCGTGGAAATGCGCACATACCTTTATGCGAAACTTGCGTGGAATCCCGATCTTGACGGCGAGGCGATGGCTAAGGAGTGGATAGACTACTGCTGCGGCGCGGGCGCTTCTCAGGTGTGGCAGTATTACAAACTTGTCGAAAGGGCGGTCTGGGGCAAGAACCCTGAAAAGCGCGAGGCCCGCTGCAAACTTCACGGCTACAATCCTTCCCGCACGTGGCTCAGCGCACGGGATCTCGCTGAAGCGTATGTTCTCATAGAGGAAGCTCAGAAAGCGACAGTTAGCAACAAGGCGGCGAATGACATGGTGCGCAGTATTGGAGCCGGGCTTCTTGAACTTGTGATAGAGCGGTACGACGAAGTCTCGCCAAAGATGAAGGGGCATAAGTTCCCGTCAAGGCTTGAGCTTGTCGAGCGGTTCGCGAAACTTGGCGAAGATTTTTCCGTCTGGTGCTTTAGAGAAGGGCCGTCCCCGCGCAATTTCGCCTCACTTATCGAGAAGATGAGAGGGGGCGGACTGTGAGAGCGCTTTTTTTCGCGCTTTTTGCCGCGACGTCCTTTTCGCTTGCGGCTGAGAATATATGGACGCTTGGCGAGTATGATAAACGTCTTGGGTGGGCGCTTATAAGCGGCGATGGTAAAGTGACGCTTAGACTTGAGGGCGATGTTAAATCTGATTTGCCAAAGGGTGTCGTTAGACTGAAAGGCGATAAAAAATCTTTAGTTTCCGGCAGCGGGAGAGTGGATTTAACCTCCCTTCATATCAAGTCGGGAGAGGGCGTTTTCCCTGTCAAGTCACTTCATATTGGAAGCGGCTTTCTTCAGGAGAATGATACAATCGTTTCGTTCAAGGCCGATAATGTCGATGAAATCGGCGCGTTGGCGTTTTGTCGCGCGAAAAAGTTGCAGAAAGTCGATCTTTCAGGTTCTGCGCAGGTTCTCCCGGACGGACGATGGGCGCTTCATTCATCGTTGCATCGTGGAGTATTTTCCGATTGCGTTAAACTTTCGGACTTGACTCTTTCGCTGCATATTGATTACATCGGTTCTGCCGCGTTTGTCGGGTGCACGAATCTTTCGGCAGATGTCGGATCGCTTTTTCCCCACGATGTCAAGAATGTAGGCGCGGCGGCGTTTTCTAAGTGCGCCAACTTGAGAGGAACTTTCTCGGCAAGCGCTGTCGAATTCGTCGGGATGTGCGCTTTTGAAAATTCCGGCATTGAGGATATAAGGCTCGGGTGCGCTCCGACGCTCGTAAAATTTGCGGGCGATGAAAATTCCGGCAAGAGCGGCGAAGGTGTTTTTTCGCCTATGCCCTCTCTTACGAATCTTGAAATCCGCGCATCGTCTTTGCTTACGATAGGCGCGAGCAATCTCGGGCACTCCCCTAAACTTAAACGCATTGTAATCGACGCGCCT
>CAJGDE010000078.1 GCA_904502135.1 Kiritimatiellia bacterium | reverse complement strand
TGGACAAGGGTTGCTGATGTTGTTCCGATGATAAAGGAAAATAGCGACAAGTTTAGCACTCTTACTCCGACGAATGAAGTCGCCCTTAATATCCAATCTGGCGGAACGGACGATAATTTCTATCGTATTCGCGCAACTCTTAATATTACAAATTCTATCCGCATTCGTATTTGTAGAACGGGTGTGAAAACCGGTCAAGGTGTTTCGGAAGACTCGAACTTCATTCTTCTCGATAATATTATCGTCTCGCCGCCTGCGCAGTTCGCCGAGCTAGTTTCGCGCGGCTCTTATGACAATACGAAGATCGGCAAGAACACTCTCGGCTATGAGGGCGCCTTTACGAGGCCCTTCCCGGCCTTTACCGATAACGAGAGTGTGTTTGGGCGAGCTAAGGTAGTTTGGCAGAGTGAGCCCAAGGGGGCTGACAGCGTAATTTCAGCTAAGATGCATTATCGCTGGCGCTACTTAGATCAGCTTTTAGGCCCTTGGCAAGAAGTCTATCTTGACCCTGAAGATAACTTTAAGTCTATTGAGCCACTTAAGTTTGAGAAGGGTGCCGAGGGCGATATTGAATATTACTTTACCGGCAAGATGCAGGCGAGCTATTATCAATATAGCGACTACTCAGGTTGCGGAGTTGAAGATCCGCTTGACGGCTGGACTGAAGAGCTGACTGATATTTATTCCTGCAATAAGCCTCCTGCGACACTTGCGAGCGGCGGAACTAACTGGTTCGTCCGTCTTCGTAACGGCCAAAGCGACCGCGCGTTCGTTGAGGTTGATATAGTAGGGCACGATGGAGCTGAGAGCTTGACTGAGCGTTACCCGATGGAGCTTATTGATGATTATATGTGGAGAGCTCTTATCCCTGTTTCAACGAACATTAAGGGCAAGTGCTCATTTAAGTTTGTCGGCCGCAATCTCCAAGTGCCTGGCGCCGAGGAATTTGAAGAGAATGCCGTTAATTGGGGTGTTACACAATCGGGCGTTACTAATTCTCTTCCTTCAAGCGGAAAACTCGTTGAAGACGGCGAGCGCGTCACGTTCGAGTTAGATCACGCGGCGGGGTTTGTTGAGTTTAAGATGAGCGAAAAGTTTATGACGTTCTCGCTCTCCCGCGCCGAGTACCAGCCCTTTAATGAATGGCACGATATCGCGCCAAGCGCCCAGAATAAAAAGTTTTTCTTAAGCGGCATACATACGAACTCCTCGAACATCGTTGAGATGCGTAAAGATTCTCTTGATATGTCGTCTTGGAAGTCTTTTCTTAGGGATGATCCCAACTGGCAGGAGGGCTTCCTTAAAGAGGGCTACGACGATACGGTTTATAAATATGATATCTTGTACCCCGTCTGCGACACTCCGCAGGGCTGGACCGGTAAGCAGATTACTCTCGTTCGCCAGTCGCTAGCTGATATAAAAACTGTAGGCTCAGATTATAAAGAGATGGGTATGGCCGGCAAGCTCTTAGGTCAAGGCCGCGGAACGCTCGATTATACAGGTCAGTCGATTACGCCGCCCGACGGATTGGATACTATCTCGTTTAAAGCCCGCATAGGTCAGACGATTACTCATGAAAGCGTGGCCTACGATGCGTTATCTGTAATCAATGAGAACTATACGTTCTTTACTCCGGTTACGATGAGTCAATCGTGTTCGACGAACGGAACTCAATTGGGCGATATGGCTGTTGGCGCGGCGGTATCTGTGTTTGCGTATTATTTCCCTTATCAAGGCGCTTATGAGTTTAGAGTTGAAAGGCGTCACAAAGGCACGAGCTACATAATGAGCCTTAGAAAGTGGAAAAGCGAAAAAGGTATTATGGTCTATGATACTCTATCTGTGGCGACCAATACCGTTTCGTATGCGTGGAGTGATATAGAAGAAGGCGAAGATGAGAGCGCCCGTCGTAAGAAATATTTCGGTCTCTTTATTTCGTGCCAGAACCAAGACGACGGCAGCGTCAAGATTGTAGGCGGCATTTCTCAGAATATCGCCACGCCGGAATTAAATACCCCAGCTTCACCGTTCTTTGCGGATGACGGCAGCATCAAGTATAACGGCATATCTTATCTTGATAAATCTTCTCCATGGACTTACGGCGCTATGGGCATCGCTTCGCAGGATTGTCCCGCGCAGTTCCTGCTCCCGGTAAGGTTTAATGATAATCTTTATCCGACAAACGGTGTAGATTCCGTTATGGATATGAACACTGGAGCCTTCGCGAATAAGTCGTTGGCTTTTGCGCAGGCATCTGATGAAACGATGTTTGAATCATGTGGTAGCAAAATCGCCAATGGACGCCAGTGGGCAGTACCTAAGAAGCGCATGGAAAGTTACTACAATTCAGTAATGGGCGCTTCATATTACGGTCTTAGAACGCCTACCAATCTTGCGCAGAAGGCGATAGTTCAGTTAAGAAGGCACGGCAGCAGCAGTGAATCCGATTGGGAGACGATCGTTGAAAAAGAAATAAGCAACTATGCGTTATTTGGTAGTGACGATGAGCCTATCTACGTAAGGCGCCCAGGTCAGTGGGATGTAAGATTCACAACTGGTGAGGATGCCGTTGATATCGTTTATGATGATCTGAAGCTTACAAGATGGAGCGTTGAAGATTATGAGGGTATATCAACTGGAGATAAAGGGTTTGTCTATACAGAGTCGATGGTCGAAGGTGAGGGCTCATCAAGGCGCTTAATCTTCAACCCCGCGCGTGCTGAACAGGCTAAGCCTATTTCTCTTCGCTCGCCGCTTCTAAACGGTTTAGGTAAGATAGCCTTTACCGTCAGCAATGTAACTGAAAAGGCTGAAATCTGGGTTCAGATGGCGACTAATTCTGTTGTCGGTAATTTAACGGGCGGCAATGGTTATAACTATTCCATCAAGGAGGCAGCTGAAGGCAAGGGCGCCGCGTTTGGCGAGTGGATTACCCTTAAAAAGTTCTCCGCCTCAAGCACTGACCCTGAAACGAAGCTTAGAGCGAACGAGCCGCATTCAGTTTATGTCGGTCTTCACGACAACAAGTCAAATCCCGTTAAGGGCGTCTTTAGACTTTTCGTGCCGACAAATAAGGTTGATGAGGCTTACGCTGTGGCGACAACTGCGCCTGCCTATAAAGATAATTACGGGCAGGTTGAAATTATCTCCTGCACGGTTTGGGATGAGCCGGGCTTTTGCGAGCGCTCGTGGCGCGGCTGGAATCTGCGCGGCGTGGGTGATACGACAGACAGCGAAAAGAGAATGTATCTTGCCGACTTCAGAACTGAAGAGGGTAGCGGCATTTCGGCCGCCCTCAACAACTCCCTGCGCGATCTTGACATCAAGGAAGACGATAAGGACCGGGCCGTTAATAATTATCCGTCGATCGTTTCGCCTACGTTCGGTGAGGTTGACGGAGAGTTCGCCGGAATCGGCACGGTAACGTACAAGGCGAGGCTATATTCCACTTCGACCGAGATCGATCCTCAGAATCTTCCCGGCCGAATCGTAATTTACGGCTCAACTGATTCCACGAGCGAAAGGTGGACTGCGGTATTTACAAACTATATCCATTCGCAGGTCTTCACCAACGTCTCGTGGTCGGCGGGAGATGTGAAATATCGCGCAGTCAAGTTCGAGATTACGAACCCTTCGGGCGGTAAGGTTTCAGACAATGCTGAAGTTGCGCGTGTAATCCTCGATGAGGTCGTGGTCAGCGAAAAGAAGAACCCCGCCGTCAACATCAAGTATGCCCGTCCCTTCAGAATGAATCTCCTCAACAGCGAGATCATTAAAGATATTCTCTCGCCCAACGAGCAGCCCATAGCAGGCGAGAGCTGGGGTATTCAGACGCAGCTCACGCTCGAGCAGCTCGCGGATGAGATTGATGTCGAGCGCGGCTTTGAGGTTACCTTCTCGTATTTCTCAGGCACGAACACTTGGGGCTATGCAAGGTGGCAGGATAAGGCCGAAGCGCACAAGCTCGCCTGCGTAGATGAATCGAACTATGTCTACCGCAGCGTCATGGAAGTGCCGCGCTCGCTCGTCGCGCCTTCGCCCAAAGGCGGCAGCGCCGTTCAGTTCATGGTCAACGTCAAGTATTGGGATCGCGGCGGAAACGTCTTTACGGCGCGGCTTAATCCGTCTAACTGGGAGCAGCCCGAGTGGTACTATCCCGTTGACTATAACGAAAAGAACGGCGGCTATCTTGAAGACGGAAAATACTTCTCGCCTTATACGATTATCGATACCGTCTCGCCTGGGCGCGCTTGGATCAATGAGGTCAACTGGAACGACGGTAAAGCCGCCGACAAGTACAACCAGTTTATTGAAATTGCCGTTCCAAGCGGCGTTAATATGGCTGATTGGCAGATTCGCTTTACCGATAGAAATAAGAAGACGAGCAAGGCTTATGTATTTAACAATTTCAATGCGGCTTCAAAGATAAGCTCGACCGCGACAAACGGATATTCGTTCTACGTGATTCAAAGCCCGCAGACGGAGCGGAAGGGCGAGTTTAAACTTGTTGACGGCTCGCGGGCCGACGGCACATGGATCAAGGACGGCGTTCCTGATAAGCCGACGGAAGGTACGCTTCTTCATTACTGCCCATATCAGTTTGAGCTTTTCCGTCCGTCAGGCGTTCTTGAGCATCAGATTGTCGTTCAAGGAACGAACGAATATCAAAATACTGCTATTAGTCAGTATTGGTCAGGCGAGTATCTTTACGATGAGCTGTCGCTGTTGGATGATTCGACGCGCCGCTTATATGCAGGCGAAGACTTGGATAAACTCCCGGGAACGGATGATCTTTCTTCCATCGGTGTCATCGGCGGCAATAAAGACGGCGATCCGCCGCCTGGAGGTTCGAACACCTGGTCTAATGCAATGCGCCATACGCCGGGAGCGCCGAACGAAGGTCAGATTATTCCCGAGGGCTGGTTCCTGCGCCCCAACGGCACAAACATCTGGATTTATGCTAGCGTCATCGGCGATAATATTTCGCAGAACCTTGGCGGCGATACGGCTCGCTCGCTTTTGGCAGTCATTCCGAGCAGCGCTTCAACGAGCATCGTCTATACGGTTGCGCGTTATCACGAAGTCGCGGCGATTACCGTTAACGGCGTAACTAACGTAGCGCACGCTTCGCCTCAGATGATCGACGGCAAGCTTCAGTATACATACGATATCGTTAAGCCTACTGATACGATGTACATTAACGCCTACGCTGGGTACGACAGCAAGCTCTCCACCAAGTGGAATCTTGATTTGAATGACCGCTATACTCCAAGCATAGTAAATTGGCTTACCGAGAATTGGCCTGACAAGAGCCTTGATGATGTTAAGCTCGCCACATTCCAGTGCACAAGCTCTTCAGCATCTACAATACATGACTTGACGCTCAAACAGATGTATTGGTTTGACATAGATCCTTTCTATGGCGGCGATGACGGCAAGAACTATAGGCGCCTTAGAGCTGGCGTTACGTATGGCCCCGAGATCAAAGATTTTACTCTTCCATCGGGCCTTGAACTTAAAAATCATCGCATTCGCGTCAAGATGTATATTGAAGACCTTCATACCGGCACTTCCAATCGCGTTGAGCGTATGTGCGGCCTTAATGATGCAAGAAGCGATGATCCTTCGACTTATCCTATCGGCTGGCGCTCCGCTTCGATCAAGATCAACGGCAGTCTTCAGCTCGACGGCAAAAACGCGTGGCTGCCCGTTAGAACGTTCGTTGTTGACACGAACTCATTCTACAATGATACGCATAGTGACTATCCGTTAGAATCGGTAATTGACATCATTGATCCGTTCTCTACGATGTCGCCCGGTTATTCGTACGGCTGGACGAAATATCCTGGCACTAAAATGTTCTATAAGTTATCCGTTAACGACAAGTCGCAGCCTGTTACAACTGAGCTACTTAAACCGGATTCGACTTTTAAATAAGGTAAAAAAATGAAGAGAGTTGTTTTATTTCTTCTGACCAACCTTGCGGTCATGATAGCTTTGAGCATTACGAGCTCGCTCGTGTTTATGTTTTTGGGGCAGAACCTCGAACAGTTTTTCGGCCAATACAGCTATCTTGTCGTCTTCGCTTTTGTTTTCGGTATAGGCGGCTCGTTGATCTCGCTTCTTCTTTCAAAGCCGATTGCCAAGTTTTCCACTGGAGCGCAAGTGATCGACGGCAGTGAAGGTCAGGCGGAGCGCTGGCTTGTCGAGACGGTCGCTGATTTGTCGCGTCGCGCGAACATCAAAATGCCGGAAGTCGCGATTTACGAGGGCGCGGCCAATGCGTTCGCAACGGGGGCGTTCAAGAACTCCGCGCTTGTGGCGGTATCTACCGGGATTATGTCTCAGATGACAAAAGAGGAGCTTCGCGCCGTTCTCGGTCATGAGATAAGTCATATTACGAACGGCGATATGGTGACGCTCTGTCTTATTCAAGGCGTACTTAACGCATTCGTGATTTTCTTCTCGCGCGTGATTGCGCACATCGTCGCCAATGCGGGTAACGGTGAGCGTCGCCGCTCGTCAAATCCGTTTCTTTATATGATGGTCGTTTGGGTCATGGAAATCTCTTTAGGGCTTATCGCGATGATCATTGTGTGTGCTTTCAGCAGAAAGCGTGAGTTTGCCGCCGACGCGGGCAGCGCCAACCTCCTTGGCTCTCCCTCATCGATGATCGCAGCTCTCCGTCGTCTTGGCAATCTTCAGCCGGGCGTTCTGCCTGATTCGCTGAAGGCTATGGGAATTGCAGAAGGTAAAAAGGCCTCGCTCTTTTCAACTCACCCGTCTTTGGAAGATCGCATTAACGCTCTCAGCCTTTCGCTTAACTCTTTTTCGGGCGTTGCGTAAGGCAAGGCAGAGAAAACTCTTTCAGGTCCCTTAAAATCCTTCCGCTTCAGGCATTAGGAAAATAATCTCATGTACAGAAATTATACTACATTGCCGGCAATGTGCAAACTTTTCGAGGGCATTCCATCTGAGAAAATCAGCGATTTGTTTTCGCGCCTCGCAGTGAGCGAAGTAGTTTTGCGAAAAGGCGAAATGCTTTTTAAGTCAGGCACTAAAATTACGGATTTTGCGGTGATTATTTCAGGCAGATTGGCGATATTGTCGTATGACGCTGACGGAAAACGCAAGATTATCGAATACTTTGAGCCGATGGATACCGTCGCGATTTCTCTTGCGGTAGCCGATATTCAGTCGGTTGCGATTTCAGTCGAAGCCCGCCAGGATTCGGAAGTGATTTTGTTTAATGCCAACAGGATTCTTAATCCCGCCGCTAAGCTTACCGAAGAGCATGTGAGATTATTGCGCAACATAACAAGGGAACTCGCGCGCAAGACTGTGCACTTAGGCCGCAAAATGCGAATCATTTCAAGCCGCACGACCTCCGAGAGACTGATGAAGTATCTGATTGAAGAATCTGTAAGGCGCGGTTCTAAAGAGTTTGATATCCCGTACGATCGTCAGGCGTTAGCCGATTATCTCTGTGTTGATCGCAGCGCCCTTTCATCCGAGATAGGCAAGCTTATAGACAAAGGCGTTATAGAATCGCGCAAAAACCATTTTAAATTGTTGGAAAATCTATGAGGGTATTTGACGGTTCTGTTAAGCGCTCGGCAAATCGCGGGCATTTGGTATAATATGAATTCAAATGGGATACTTCCCCGGCTAAGGAGATTTTCGATATGGCAAATGTAATAACATACGGAACGTTTGATTTGTTTCATATTGGGCATTTGAAGCTATTGCAGAGAGCGAGGGCTTTGGGTGGGGAGAATGGAACGCTTACGGTAGTAGTCTCGAGTGACCGTTTTAATTTGGAAGAGAAGCAGAAGCATTGTGTGATACCGCATCGCGAGCGCGCTGAAATTGTGGGCGCGCTTAAGTGTGTCGACAAGGTTCTCGTAGAAGATTCATGGGAGCAGAAGCGCAAGGACATTATCGATAACAACATCGACATTTTCGTTATGGGCGATGACTGGCAGGGCAAGTTCGATTTTCTCAAGGATTTATGCGAGGTAGTGTATCTTCCGCGAACGCCAGGCGTATCCTCCCGCGACCTGAAAAATAAAAGTGGAATCTGAAATTTTTGGGCCGTTTTTCTCTTAAAAATGGTATAATGCTAATGCCTTTATGAGGCAGCAAAAGACAATTCAAGAAACAGCAATGGGATATTCATCTGCATACCCCACGGGGCGAGAGCGTTGTCTGTTTTAGCCGTGTAGAGGTGTAGAGGAGGAGATGAGAGAGGGTTTTAGCCGTGAAGAGATGTATAGGTGAAGAAGAGTAGAGGATAAGAGATGGAGAAAGGTGAAAAGTTGGTGGAGGATGTTAGGCAAATCGCATATGGGGTTCATGTCTATCTTGGCAATGGGTATCTCGAAAAGGTTTATGAGAATTGTCTGAGACATCGGTTGGAGAAAGCAGGATATACGGTCGAACCACAAAAAAGGCTTGAGGTTAGGGATGAAGACGGTTATCTGCTTGGAGAATATTTCGCCGATTTGGTTGTCAATGGAGAATTGATTCTGGAATTGAAATCTGTCAGTGCACTTAAGGGCGAACATTATGCGCAGGTGCTCAACTATCTAAAAATTACAGGGTTTGCGAAGGCTCTACTCATAAACTTTGGTTCATACCGCTTTGAGACACGAACAGTTGTTCCAAACTTCTCCCCATCTCCACCTCTACACGGCTAAAACCACCTCTGTTCACCTTCACCTTAAAACTTCACCTAAATCCTAACCCCTAACCCCTGACTCCTAAAATGAGCATATCAGGCGGAGTTGGCAGAGGTGTTTAGAATAGGAAAATGGTATAATATTAGGCGATTTATGGGAGAGAAAACCCAAGAAAATTCGGTTATGGGATATTCGGCTGCATACCCCACGGGGCGAGAGCGTTTCATTTTTGGCCGTGTAGAGGTGAAGAGGTGGAGGATAAGAGATGGAGAAGGGTGGTATTGAAATTTTGATGAGGTCGTAAATGAGACCCTAAATTTTCTT
>CAJGDE010000077.1 GCA_904502135.1 Kiritimatiellia bacterium | reverse complement strand
TGGAGTCGGGGGAGATGCTTCTTGAGGGTAAAAATCTCCAGTGTCCGAGCGGAGTTTATTTAAGGGCTGTATGGAAATGAAAATAGGCTGTCATTTAAGTTCGTCGGGCGGATATCTCGCCATGGGTCAGACTGCCGAGTCAATCGGCGCTAATGTGTTTCAATTTTTCACGCGCAATCCGCGCGGAGGCGCGGCGAAGCCGATTGATCAGGATGATGTGGCGCGATTCAGAAAGTTCGCCGCAGAGAAATCAATAGGTCCCATCCTCGCCCACGCGCCCTATACTCTTAATGCGGCGGGCGCGGAGGCGAGAGTGCGCGACTTTGCCTTTTCGGTAATGCTTGATGACTTAAAGAGACTTGAATTTACGCCGGGAGCGCTTTATAATTTTCACCCCGGCAGTCACGTTGGGCAAGGAGTGGAAAAGGGAATCGAACTTATTTCAGGTATGCTCAATCGGATTTCGGAAACGTTCGGTTCTGTGCCTTCAACTACGGTGCTGTTGGAAACCATGGCCGGAAAAGGCTCTGAAATCGGGCGCAGCTTCGAGGAGATAAGAGCTATTATCGACGCGACAAAAATGCCTCTTGGTGTGTGTCTTGATACGTGCCATATTTGGGACGGTGGGTATGATATCGTTGAGAAATTGGATGAGGTCATTAATGAGTTCGATTCAGTGATATCTCTTGAGCGTCTTAAGGCGATACATCTTAATGATTCGATGAACGATTTTGCGGCCCACAAGGATCGTCATGAAAAGATAGGCAAAGGACGCATCGGCCTTGATGCCTTCGCCGCGATAATAAATCATCCCAAGTTGAGGGACCTGCCGTTTTATCTTGAAACGCCGTGCGATCTTCAGGGATACAAGGAAGAGATCGCTCTTTTGAAGAGTTTGAGAGTAGAGAAATGAGAACATCACTTTTTAACTATCCGCTGCCTGAGCGTCTCATCGCCCAGCACCCTGCTGAAAAACGCGGCACCGAGAAGATGATGGTGCTCCACCGCGACACGGGAGTCGTTGAGCATCGTCATATCGCGGATATCGTCGAATACCTTACGAGCGACGATCTTATCGTCGTTAACGACACGAAGGTTTTTCCTGCTAGACTCATCGGCAAGTGGTCCGACAGTGAAGGGGCGGTCGAGATTTTGATGGTAAGCGCCGCTCCCGAGGCGGAGAGCGTCAATGCTGACGTCTGGAACTGCATTGTCGGCAGCGGCAGAAAATGCCGTGAGGGGCAGATCGCCGAGTTCGGGCCGAACAAAGAGCTCAAGGCCAAGTTCATCGCTCCTCTTTCCGGAATAGGAATGTGGAAAATCGAGTTCATCTGCGAGCGGCCGCTAATGGAACTTCTTGATGAGTTTGGGCACACGCCGGTGCCGCCGTACGTCAAGCGCGAAGGTACGCGCGAAGAGGAGATTCAGGATCGCGAACGTTATCAGACGATATACGCCCGCGAAGTCGGCTCCGTCGCGGCTCCCACAGCAGGGCTTCATTTTACCCCGGAGATTTTCGACTCTCTCGAGAAGAAGGGCGTTAAGCGCGTCGCCGTTACGCTTCATGTCGGGCCCGGAACGTTCCGTCCCGTAAAAGCCGACAATATCGAAGATCATCAGATGGATTTCGAGGCCTTTACGATTTCGCCGGAAGCGGCAGAGGCTATCAACGAATGTAAAAAGCGTGGCGGCCGCGTTGTTTGTGTAGGCTCGACAACGGTAAGAACGCTTGAGACTGTCGCGGCGAGAGAGCCGGACGGCGGAGATTTAATCGTTCCCGGCTCGGGGGCTAGTAATATCTTTATTTACCCTCCGTACGATTTCAAGGTCTGCGATGTGATGCTTACCAATTTTCATCTGCCGCAGTCAACTTTGCTTATGATGATTTCGGCTCTTGCAGGCCGGATGCGGGTTCTTTGCGCTTATGCGCTCGCCGTGAGAGCGAATTACAAATTCTTTTCATACGGCGACTGCATGCTCATAGTCTGATTTTTGCGGAGGCTTTATGACGGTAGGCATAAGAGGAATGGGATTGATTGGCGGCTCTTTCGAGAAGGCGCTTTCCGCGCTTGGCCATACGGTATTGAACCTTAGGAACGACGCGGCTCTAAAGCTTCCCAAGTGCGATATCGTCATCGTCGCTCTTCCTCCGTCGATGGTTTCGTCGTGGGTTAAAGAGAATGCAGTCTTTTTCGGAAAAGGGGCGGTCGTTTTTGACGTTTCCGGAGTAAAGAGCGAGATATGCGCCTCGCTGAAGGAGTTTTCGCTTTCATCCGACTGGGTGTTCATCGGAGGGCACCCGATGGCCGGCAAGGAGGTAAGTGGGTATGAAAATTCCGATGCTGAACTTTTCAGGGGCGCTTCCATGATTCTTACGCCATACCCCGAAACGGACCATGAGGTTATTTCAAGATTGAAGAAATTGTTCGCTGAGATAGGCTTTGCGAAAACGGTTGTGACAGATCCGGCCCGTCACGATCAGATGATCGCCTATACCAGTCAACTTGCGCATGTCGTATCGTCGGCCTATGTGCGAGACGAGCTTTCCGAGTTTCATGACGGTTTTTCTGCCGGCAGTTATCAGGATATGACGAGGGTGGCGACGGTAGATCCGGATCTCTGGACAGATCTCTTTCTTTCAAATTCCGAGGCTCTCGACATTGTTCTCTCAAGGCTCATCGGAAGACTTTTTGAATATCGCGATGCTATAAATTCATCCGATGCGGTAAAGTTAAAGCGCCTCCTTCAGGAAGGACGTGATTCGAAGATCAAAGCCAAGTAAGGACGAATCAAGGGAGTTATGAGACGTATTTTTTGGGATTGGAACGGCACGTTGCTTGATGACACTCAAGCGGCTTTGGCGACGCTCAATGAGATGCTTTCGAAACGGGGCGCCCCTATGATTTCGATAGAGTTTTACCGTGATAATTTTTCGTTTCCTGTAAAGCCTTTTTATACGCGAATCGGCATGGTCCTTGACGGCGAAAACTGGGATGATGTCGCCCGTGAATATCATGATATTTACGCCATGCAGCCCAAGCGTTTGAATGAGGACGCTCTCGCGGCGCTTAAACTGGCGAGAAACGAAGGTTTGGGGCAGTCGATTATTTCCGCGTTGCGCCAGGATCTTTTGAACTCGGATATGGCGAGATACGCGGTGAGGGATTTTTTCGACCATGTTTTCGGCGTTGATAATCTTGACGGGTGTTCCAAGATTGACCGTGCGCGCGAATTGTTGAGATTGTGTGAAAATGATGATATAGTCATGATTGGCGATTCCCTTCATGACAAAGAGGTGGCCGACGGATTGGGTATAAAGTGCATTTTGTGTTCTCAAGGCAGTCACGCTCATCATCGCCTCGCTGCGGTAGCGCCCGCGGCGAAGACGCTGGTCGAAGCGGTGAAACTATCACTTGTCATATAAAAGGAAAAAAATCATGAAAAGAAACATCACATCCGTTTTTGTCCTTGTATGTTCGCTCTTCGCGGCGTTTGAGGTTCTCGCTTATGAGGTGCGCTTCGGCGGAAAGAACGGCGAAGAGTTTATAATCGACGGCAAGGCCGTTCAGATTCGGGCTGGCGAACTTGAGCCCCAGCGCATACCGAGAGCCTATTGGCGTCATCGCGTCAAAATGTGCAAGGCCATGGGGATGAATGCGATCTCATCCTATTTCATGTGGAATGATTTTGAAAGGGCCGACGGGTCGTTCGACTTTAAAACCGAAAGCCGTGACGTCGCCGCGTTTCTTAAGATATGCCAGTAAGAAGGGATGTGGGTTCTTTTTCGGCCGGGGCCCTATATCTGCGGCGAGTGGGATTTCGGCGGCTTGCCGTATAGGCTCTTGACGAACGGCATCGTCATCCGCTCGACAGATCCGCGCTATCTCGCTTCTGCCGAGAAGTATCTTCTCGCCATCTCTAAAGAGGCGGAGCCGTTTCTTGCCAAGAATGAAGGGCCGATCATTCTCACCCAGATAGAAAATGAATACGGCAGCTGGCCTTTCAAAGATATCAAATATCTTCTCTGGCTAAAAGATTTCTGGAAGCGTCGGGGCTTTGGCCCGTTCTACATGGCCGATGGCGCAGGCGACAGATTCCTTAAGGATTTGATTTATCCCGATAAGGAGATCGCTGTCGGTTTTGATCCGGGAATGAACGAAGACGATTGGAATTTCGCCCGCAAGTACAATCCAGGCGTTCCGATCCTGTCCTCGGAGACTTATCCGGGGTGGCTTCGTCACTGGGGTGAAAGCGCTTGGAAGCCGAGCGATCTTTCATCTGTGATTCGCTGGTACATGAAGGAAAAGAAATCATTCTGCATTTTTGTCGCTCACGGCGGAACTTCCTTCGGTTTCAATGCCGGGGCGAACGACGGCGGCGAGGGCGGCTATGAGCCTGATCTTACAAGTTACGATTACGGTTCTCCCATCAATGAACAAGGTTTGCCCACAAAGGAGTTTTACGCCTATCGCGATATAATTTTCGGAGCCCTCGGCGTAGAGCCTCAGCCGGTGCCGGCGGCCTTGCCCGCTTTTAGGTTCTCGCCCGTAAAGCCTCGGTTCTACGCGAATTTGAGGGATAATCTCGAGCGCTCCAAAAAATATTCGAAACTCGTTTCGTTTGAAGATATGTCGCAGAATCAGGGTATGGCGATATATCGCACGGTTTTGCCCGCAGGCGCGAGAGAAGAGCTTCACTTCGAAAAGGTTGCCGACTACGCTCAGGTGTGGCTTTCCGGAAAACGCATCGCGACGATTGATCGCCGCAAAAAACGCGCCGCGATCATCATTCCTGAGAGAAGCGAAAGCGCCGTTCTTGAGATCGTAGTCGAGGCGATGGGGCATATTAATTTCGGCGCCGGAATGCGCGATGACAATAAGGGCATAATTGGCGAAGTTAAGCTCGGAGAAAAGACTCTCGACGATTGGACGGTATCGTTAAAGCCGCTTAGTGAAGAGTCAGTTTTTTCAGCCAAGAAGAGTCCGCATGACGACTCTTTCCCGGGCGGCCACTACCGCGTAGAGCTTGAGGTAAATGAGTCGGCTGACACGTTCATCGATATGTCCAAATGGATAAAGGGCACGGTTTACGTCAACGGGAAGAACATCGGGCGCTATTGGAATGTCGGGGCGCAGCAGAGTCTCTACTGTCCCGCTCCCTTTTGGAAGAAGGGCAAGAATATCATCGACATTGTCGAGCTTGAAGCTGCTGAGAGCAGGGAAATTTCAGGCATGGAAAAGCCGCTTTATTCAAATGGCGAGCAGGCAACGAAAAATGCCAATAACGTCTGGTGAGAATTTCGGATAAGCGGGAGCGAAAAATGAAGATGGCGCTTAAATTTCTCTCGGTGTTCTTTTTGTCCGCGGCTTCTCTTTATGCGGGTGAACTTAAAATCGTCTCTTCCGGCCGGACGAACTCGAAGATAGTGGCCGCCTCATCCGAAAGTGCGACGAAATTCGCCGCCAAGGAGCTTTCTCTTTACGTGGAGAAAATGACTGGCGCGCGCTTGCCTATCGTCGCGTCCGACAGAAGTGTTAGCATAGTCAAGTTTGAATTAAGAGATTCGGTTGAGGGGCTCGAGTTTGAGGAATTTAAAATTGAAGTGTCGGGGCGCACGATTCTTATTCAGGGCGGAAGTCCAAGGGCAGTTCTATATGGAGTTTACGAAATTCTTGAGCATTTCGGCTGCGGCTTCTGGTCCCCTGTAAACGAGAGCGTTCCTAAACTTAAAAATTTGACGCTTGATACTAAGTTTACAGTATCGGCAAAACCAGGTTTCGCTTGGCGGCAAGTCCACAGTCAATATGGTTACAATATCAGATGGAAGCCAAAAGCGAGAATCAACGGCAGCATGTGGACATACCCGACCCCCAAGGAGCTCGGAGGCTGCGAGTCGATGGCGATGGGACAGGCTTTGGCGGGAATCAACAATAACGAGGCGTCTAAAAAATTATTCGATGAGCACCCGGAGTGGTTCGCATGGAGAGAGAAGGAGAAGAAGTATGTGCGAAACCAGATGTGCACGCTTAATGATGATGTCGTAAACGCCATCATCGCTAAAATCCGCGCAAAGTACAAGCGCAATCCTTCCAAGATTCGGTATGAGTCGGTGTCGATGCGTGATAACGACAAGACGTGCCAATGTAAAAAGTGTTCGCGATTTTCTCAAAAGCATGGCGGCAGATCGGCCTTGATCGTTGAGTGCGCAAACCGCGTGGCTAAAAACATCGCAAAAGATCTGCCGAATGTTCGAATCGTGTTTTTGGCCTACTGGATTACGTCGTCGCCGCCTAAGGATCTTCATCTTGAGCCGAATGTGACTGTTTGCTGGGCGCGGCTTCGGAATTTCGCAGTTCCTCCGTCGGAAGTTCCTGGGCATGATAAGACGCTTAACAGATGGCGGGAACTCGCGAAAGACAATGTGGTCATCTGGGATTATAACGCGCAGTTCAGAGGCTTTCTTCTGCCTACGCCCATAATTGACATGATGGGGCCGGGCTTAAGAGAATATTCAAAGAAAAATATTAAAGGCGTTCTTATGCAGATGGGGGGCTTCGGCGCGCTTTTGATGGACGCAGCCGAATTGCGCACATGGCTTTGCGCCCGATTGATGTGGAATCCCTCGCTTGATGAATGGTCGCTTATCAATAAGTGGTGCGAGGGGGCGTGCGGTGAAGGAGCGGACGAAGTAAAAGCCTGGCTGCAGATACGAAAGAAGGCGAGAGACCGAAAGCGCAGCTATGGGCCTTATGATCCCGACAGCCTTAATGTCTTTAAGCCGAGAGAGCTTTTGGAGGGTTACCTGCTTATGAAAAAGGCTCTCAAAGACACAGAAAGCGACAACCGCACTCACGAGCAGATGCTAAGGCTCTACCTTTCGCCTTTGACGGCGATAATCTGCAATTATAATCGAGGTGTTGCCGCAAGGGCAAAGGCAGATAAAATTGATTTGCCCTCGCGCGAAAAGCTTGTGGATGAGTTTGAGCAAATTTGCACGAAATATAAAGTCACCAGTTTTGGTGAAGGCATGCCTTCGATTTCAGAGTTTATCAAACTGATGCGAGAAGGCGGAGAATTGCTCCGAAAGAAGTAATTGGTTCGGGTTTTGTCACAAAAAGGTCTGACCATTTTGTGACAAAATTTTGCGGTAATGTAATCCACTCTTCACCTCCACCATCAAAAAATTCTGTGTATTCCGTGGTTCAAGAATTAGAATGATGGTGGCAGAATGAACGAATCATGTGATGACAGGGCGCAAGATCAGTCCACAAATCGTCACAAATTTCCACAAATAGATTTGCGTGGATATGTGCGGATTTGTGGATAAAGTTTTTTAGTTGGAGTTGTGAGTTGGAGCTCGAGAGTGGATGTTTAAAATTCCATTCTCGAACTCGAGCTCCTAACTAGAACTTCTCCCCATCTCCACCTCTACACGGCTAAAAACTCTAAATTTCTCGGTGCATTTTTACGAACCACCATTATTGAATTATGCTATAATATTGGATATGTAAAACTATATAAACGAAAGGAAGCATATAATGAAAACGTTTAATGAACTTAAATCTTCGGCCAAAGCCCAAATTAGCGGGAAGATTGGTATTTTATTTGCAATGTTTTTGATTATGTTTGGAATTTTTATTGCTTCGAATTTTGTTCCTGTTCTCGGGACGATAGCTAATTATCTAGTTGGCGCAGCGTTTGCTTTAGGCGGATCTTTTGTTTTTCTCAAGATTGCAAAAGGAGAGACAGTTACGGTTGGAAATATTTTTTATGGTTTCGAAGATTTGTGGACAGCAATTAAGGCTCAGTTTTTCATGACTCTTTTTATTTGCCTTTGGTATTTACTTTTGATTATACCTGGCATTATTAAGGCGTACTCATATTCAATGACATATTTTATTCTTGCAGAAAACAAGGGTATGAGTGTATTGGAGGCGATTACTCTTTCGAGGAAGATGATGAATGGTCATAAGATGGATTTATTTCTTCTTTTCTTATCGTTCATCGGGTGGTTTCTCCTTGTCGTAATTACATTTGGTATAGCGGGGATATGGGTATATCCATATTTTTATGCTACCTTAACTAATTTTTATCTGTCGGTTAAAGAAGATTATATGAGCAAGCTAGCTTAATGGAAATAGTCTGGTATTTAACAGCAGCAATATTTCTGATATTTGGCCTCGCAGGTTGTTTTATTTCAATCCTGCCGGGCCCGATTTTAAGTTATTTAGCTCTTCTTTGTTTAATTCCTACAGATAATTGTTTATCTGCGGTGGAGTTGTCGGTTTTTGGCGTTTTAACGATTATTGTTACTGTTGCAGATTTTATCATTCCGGCGATTGGTGCTAAGAAGTTCAATTGTTCGCCTTATGGAACTTGGGGATGTGTGTTTGGAACATTTATCGGCGCGTTCTTTTTTCCTATTGGATTAATAGTAGGACCATTTCTTGGGGCGTTTTTGGGTGAACTGATAGCGCGAAGAGATGCTTCTCAGGCATTTCGCGGTGCGCTTGGCGCGTTTTTAGGTTTTCTTGCAGGAACGTTGTTGAAGCTGTGCTTTTGTATTTATCTTATAATTCATGTCGCATTCGTTTTTCTTGGATGAGAATCATTCTTTAGTTGGAGTTTAGAGTTGGAGTTCGAGTTGGAGCTCGAGAGTGGATGTTTAAAATTTCTTTCTCGAACTCGAACTTCTATTTGCCAAACTGTCACAAATAGGTCTTGTTGTGCCAAAATTATAAGTGCGATTTTATTTCGTTGAAAAAAGGATGGATTTTTTATATTTGCTGAAGGGCGCGCCTAAAGAAGGTCCTGACAGCTCGGTCAAACCGTTGTTTCGCCGTCGCGACGCCTCTCGCGCTTAGACAATAGGCCGTCTTCAGCCTACCTTGCCTCGAAGGAGACCACTGGCTGCGTACGGAACGCCTCTTACGGCTGCGAGTCGAAACTGCCTCTTGCCCGACTGTCGGCACGCCCTCGCGGTCGCTCGGGTTGGCGCACTATAATCGTGCGCCCCGCTTACGCGGCGGATACCCCTCCGTTGCGCAGCTTGCGCAGTAT
>CAJGDE010000076.1 GCA_904502135.1 Kiritimatiellia bacterium | reverse complement strand
GCACGAATCTGTTCGCGGAAACGGTCGACATTCTTCTTTGTCGTAATCGCAGGGTGCGTACCTGTTTCAACGGCATACTGCTCGGCAGGAAGACCGAAAGCGTCCCACCCCATCGGATGAAGAACATTAAAGCCCTTCATACGCTTATAGCGGCAGAGAATGTCGGTGGCAGTATAACCCTCAGGGTGACCTACATGAAGCCCTGCGCCAGACGGATACGGGAACATATCAAGGCAGTAGAACTTCTCTCCTGCCTTGGCATCGTCTGTTTTAAATGTTTTGTTTTCGAGCCAGTACTTCTGCCATTTTTTTTCAATGGCCGAAAAATTATATTCACTCATTTCTGCTTAAGATCCTCGGCGTGTTCGGCGATCGATTTTGCGATCAAACCGGAGACGTCGTTGGTCGCCGCAGCGACGCCGGCTTTAACGGCGTAGTAAATGGCCTTGTGTGAAGAACTGCCGTGAGTAATAATCACGGTCTTCGGAACTCCGAGAAGCGGAGCTCCACCGTAAACTTCCGGATCCATCTGGCTCTTAAGAGCACGGAACGCCCCCTTAAGGAGCAAAGCCCCTAAAATGCGCCACGGCCCGCGGAAACACTCGCGTTTAAGCCAATAACTCATAGCCTTGGCGATGGACTCCGTCGTTTTCAAAAGAACATTGCCGACAAAACCATCGCAGACAGCTACATCCATCTGCCCCTTGAAAAGGTCGTGGCCTTCAATATTGCCGACAAAATTAATGTCTCTGACCTCTTTAAGCAACGGAAACGTCTGCTTGGTCATTTCGTTGCCCTTGCAATCCTCTGTGCCGATCGAAACTAGACCGACTTTGGGAGTAGTGCGACCGATAACCGCTTTTGAATAAGCGTTGCCCATAATCGCGAACTGGACGAGCCAATCAGGATGACAATCCATGTTGGCCCCTGCGTCCAAAACGAGAATGGGACGGCGCGGTATGCGCGTAGGAAGAACGGTCGCGATAGCAGGACGCATCACTCCTGGAATACGCCCAAGATTAAATATCGCACTTGTAGCGACTGCCCCGGAATTGCCTGCGGAAACAAAAGCGTCCGCGCGGCCTTCCTTCACAAGGCGCATCGCCACATTGATAGAGCAATCTTTCTTTCTGCGCACAGCATCAACCGGACTTTCATCCATTTCGACATTGTCGGGCGCATGCACAATCTCAAGCTTTCCGCTCTCAATCGCTTTTTGAGCGTCATTTTTAAGGTCTTTCGGCAAGGAATCCAAAACTTCCTGAATTTTAGAAAGTTGCCCTACGAGAAGTACCTGAACATCTCCAAGACCTGCGGCAGACTCCACCGCACCAACAACAATTTCGTGAGGGGCGTTATCGCCCCCCATCGCGTCTAATGCTATCCGCGTCATTGGGATTCCTCCCTATAATGCGTTGAAAATATTATTCAGCGGCGGCCACTACCTTGCGGCCGTTATACATACCGCACTTAGGGCACGCACGGTGGGACTGCTTGACAGCTCCGCACTCAGGACAGGTGCCGGTCGTAGCGAGAATGGGCTTCTCGAGCTGGGCTACGCGCTGGCGTTTGCGCATTTTCGACTTCTTGTTCTTAGGACTTGCCATTTTCTTGCTCCTTCAGTTCTTATCTTACATCATTACTTATCCACCTTCACACCATCGAGCGCGCTCCAGCGTTCATCCCCTGAAATCTCGCTGTTACGCGCAAGGCCAGGACACGCTTCGTCACAAACCGGGTATGTCGGTAGGGCGAGTATTATACTCTCTCTTGCTTCATTAGTCAAATCGACGAATTGACTCTTATCGTCAAGTTCGACTGAAAACGTAAAATCTTCAACTTTTATAGTGTCATCAAAGTCTTTTCCGCACCTAGAGCAGACAAGGTCGAAATCTTGCTCCAAGCGGCCTCTGACGAGAAACTCACGCCCAAAAATCTGAGCAGTAAGGTTGTATCTCACCCCTCCGAAAGGCTTCACGAACTCTTCATCGATATCGACAATATCAACTTCACCTTCAAAACTTTCGCCGTCAGACTTAAGCCGCGCTACATCAATAACGAGATTCTTTTCCATTTCTGTCCCTTCTCCTCTTAATTCTAACATTTCAGCATTTTAATGGAAGAATTAGCGCCGTTATCGTCACGCGGCTTGAATCTAATTCCGTTTTCAACATCACGACACATCGAATAGACGCTCTTCCAGTTCGAAACACGATAATCGCGGTTTTTAACAAGCATCGCTTCCAAGAGCTGGCAAAAACCTTCTGAAAGCTGCGGTCTGTACGCCCTGGGATCACTGGCCTGCGATTCTTCATTACAGTGAGAACGCATCATATTGTCGTTATCAAGCCCGGGGAATAGAACGCGCCCGGTCGATAAATGATAAAGAGTCGCCGCCAACGAATAAATATCGCTTCTGCAGTCAAGCTCGATATCGCCGTAAACTTGTTCCGGCGAAATGTACGCGGGCGTTCCGAGGACATGCTCAGGAACCTCCTGCGCCCCGTCAAGAAACTGAAAACGATGAGAAATGCCAAGATCTGTCAATTTAACAACGCCTTGCGAATTAATCATTATATTCTCAGGTTTAAGATCGCAGTGAACTATGCCATGGTCATTCCATGCGAAATCCAACGCCAAAGCGACAGACTCGCAAATAAGAAGACAATCCTCTTCTCTTACGTGCTGTTTACGGCGCAGAAGCTCACCGAAATTATAACCATCGACAAACTCCATCAAAAAGCAGCAGTCCCGACCGTCGTCATAATATGAATAAGCCTCAACGACTCCGGGGTGACGAATCTCTTTCATTATCTGCGCCTCATGCTGAAAGGCGTTCATTTCCGAAACATTTCCGTACGAAGAGCGGTCAAGTATTTTTACGGCAACGATGCGGCCTGTCGAATTCTCCTGCGCTTTCCACACACTGGCCATTCCACCATCGCCGACCTTGGCGATAAGCCTTATATCCGGCACTGCTCTTTCGCCATTTTCATTCATTTCAAATTCCAATCCTTAAACTTCCGGTGAAGCGTGCGCCGCGAAATACCGAGCATTTCTGCCGCCCGCGACTTGTTGCCTGAACATTTTTCCAACGCCGCGAGAATTTGATTTTTCTCGGTATCCTTCAATGTAGAGCCAGATGGCTCTTGCGGACCACCAACCTTTGCGCTCTCCTCCAAGAACGACGAAATCTCAACAGGAACATCCTCCACGCCAAGTCTTCCCCCAGACGAAAGAATAACCATTTTTTCAACAACGTTTCTAAGCTGACGGACATTGCCGGGCCACGAATACTCTTCAAGCATTTTCATCGCCTGAGGATCTATGCCGGTGACACGGTTTGCATTCTCCTGAGAAAATTCATTCAAAAAACGCGATACAAGCAAAGCGATGTCTCCTGGCCTATCCTTCAGCGCCGGCAGTTTTATGTCGATTACATTAAGCCGGTAATAAAGATCTTCTCTGAACTTTCCTTCTTCAACATATTTCGCAAGATTGCGATTTGTGGCCGCAACCAGCCTAAAATCAACCTTTATATCATCCGTTCCACCAACGCGCTGCAACGTACGGGACTCAAGAACCCGAAGGAGCTTCACCTGTGTGGACATATCGATTTCCGATATTTCATCAAGAAAAATTGTCCCGCCATGCGCCGCCTCAAATCTCCCCACCTTGTCGCGGTAAGCGTCGGTAAACGCGCCCTTGACATGGCCGAAAAGTTCAGATTCAAGCAGTGTTGACGATAATGCCGCGCACTCAACCGCGACGAAAGGCCCATGCGCGCGGTTCGAAAGGTTGTGAAGAGCTCTTGCGACAAGTTCCTTGCCGGTTCCGCTAGGTCCTTCAATTAGCACATTCGCGTTCGACGGAGCAGCCTTGGCTATAAGCGCGTAAACCTTTTCCATCGCGAGCGATTTGCCGGTAAAATTCTCAAGCTTGTTGTGAAGCTGGCTTTTTAAGGAAGCGACTTCTTTTTCAAGCTTGCGGGTCTTCATTTTAAGAGAGGCCGTCTTGACGGCTTTATCAACCCTAAGTTCAAACTGCTGGAGATCGGTTACGGGCTTCTGGAAGAAGTCGTCCGCGCCATCCTTCATCGCCTCGACCGCGAGATCCACGCTGCCGTATGCCGTAAGCAAAATGCACGCCATCGAAGGGTTCTTCTCTTTGGCCTTTTTGAGAAGATCCACACCGCTTTCCCCGGGCATTTTCACATCGGTTATCATTAGCGACAAATCAGGATTTTCGGCCACGATCTGCATCGCAAGTTTTGCATCGGGCGCCGTAAAGCACTCATACTTCGGCTTGAACCATCTCGCGAGCGTATCGCGCAAGGGTTTTTCATCGTCGACAATAAGAATTTTCGCCTTCATTTCAAAACCCTCACTCTGCGTTCAAGGCGCGGCAAGCGGACCGTGAAGAGCGTTCCTTCACCCTCCTTCGACTCGACCGAGATCGCGCCTCCATGATCTCGTACTATACGGGCTGAAATCATAAGCCCCAGACCCGTTCCGTGTTCCTTGGTCGTACGGTAGGGCTCAAAGAGATGCGCCAACTGCTCGCTTGACATTCCGTACCCGGAATCACGAAACGAAACAACTACATCCTTGTCGTCAGAGACGATTTCAACGTCTATCGTCCCCGCGTCAGGAAGAGCCTCAAGCGCATTTTTGATAAGATTGAAAAAAACCTGCTCGATCTTATCCTTATCAAGAGCTACCGGAGGCACCGCAGAGGGCACATCTAACGTAACAGCTATTTTTCTATCTTCAAACTGACTTTTAAAAGCGGCGAGACAGTTTTTAAGCGGCTCTGCCACTGAACCAGGCGAGAGGTTCGGTCTCTGCGGCCTTAAAGCCGAAAGAAAGCCTCTTATGATTCCGTCAAGGCGTTTAACCTGCGTTTTACAGATGTCTATCGCTTCTTTGTCGGAAGGATCTCTTTCAAGAATCTGAAGGTTAAGCGATATGGCATTCAAAGGGTTTCCTATTTCATGCGCGATTCCAGCCGCCAGATCGCACACCGATTTAGTCGCGCCTCTTTCCAATTCTTGCGCCGTGCGTTCGCGTTCAGCTGAAACATCACGTATCATCGCCAGCGTCCCGCGCTCGAACGGGATAGTCTGCACCTCAAGGATATACTCTTCAGGATACGTTAGCAAGACCTCGAACTTCGAAGCTTTCCCAAGAGGAACTTCTATTTCGCCAAACTTCTCCGCCGAGGGATTGCGGTAGACTACTTCACCCGTAAGATCATAGAGAACAGCCCCTTCATTCATAGCGTTGAAGACCATTTCGAAAAACTTAACCTCCTCCGTAACGAGCCGATATTGCTCGCGAAGTTTCGCCCCATCGAGTTTATCGATGTGCTTAAGTACGGATTGGAAAAAGTTTTTCATTCTTTCATTCTATCATTCAAACATTCCAACATTCTAACATTCTAACATTCCAACATTCAAACCCTGTTGTCGATAACCCGCTTTATCTTACCCTCGCTACGCGGCAGAGAAAGAGGCTCCACAAGCGTAATTTTAGCTCCAAGCCCTGTAATGTTTTTGACGGCATCGAAAACGCGCTTTCTCAACGCCTCAACTTCACGCACATTATCCGAAAACGCCTCGTGTTTGATCTCCACTTTAATTTCAAGAATATCGAGCGTGTCTGTCGGCGTTATGACAATCTGATAATGCGGCTCAACTTCAGGAACCGACAAAAGCGCCGCCTCAACTTGACTTGGGAACAGATTGACTCCGTGAATGATAAGCATATCGTCGCTTCGCGCCTTGATTCTCGCCATAACTCTGGATGTTCTGCCGCACGCGCACATCTCAGGATAAAGCCTCGTTAAATCACGGGTGCGGTAACGCACCATAGGAGTGCCGAAGCGGTCCAATGTGGTAAATACAAGCTCTCCCTCTTCTCCGTCAGGCAAAGGCTCTAAAGTTTCAGGGTCGATGATCTCGGGATAATAATGATCTTCCCAAATATGAAGACCATTGCTCTTACCGCACGAGCCTGCAACGCCAGGGCCGGATATCTCGGTCAGACCATAAATATCGTGCGCCTTGATCCCAGTAATATCCTGGATTTTCTCGCGCATCTCGTCAGTCCAGGGTTCCGCCCCGAAAATGCCGTGTTTAAGCTTTGTATCGCGCCTGAAATCAATCCCCTGCTGACGGGCGACATCCATTATCCTCAAGAAATAGCTGGGTGTACACGCTATTGCCGTAACGCCGAGATCTCTCATAAGCATAAGCTGCTTCTCAGTATTGCCGCCGCCTATCGGCAACACCGCGCACCCGCGCTTTTCGCCGCCGTAATGAAGCCCTAAGCCGCCCGTGAAAAGACCGTAGCCGTACGTCACCTGCAATACATCATCCTCGGTTATGCCGTACATCGCTAGACACCTGGCGACCGCTTCAGACCAGACTTCAATATCACCCTTCGTGTTTGGAATGCATATGGGCTTGCCGGTGGTGCCGGACGAACAATGAAAGCGCACAATGTCCTTCATCGGCGAAGCTGTCAGCCCAAGAGGATACTCGTCGCGAAGGTCGCTCTTCATCATAAAGGGAAGTTTCGCTATATCTTTGAGCGTGACGATATCGCGAGGTTTTACGCCCTTCTCATCGCACCTGCGGCGGAAAAGCGCGACACGTTCATATTCGTATGCGACAAGTTTTTGAAGCTTACCGAGCTGAAGAGCGCGAAGCTCCTCGATCGGCATAAAATCATTTTTTGAAATTAGATCTAACATTTGCAGACAATAATTATTCTATCGTTAAAAATCTATAGCGGCCAAAAGCGCTTTCATTTCATCGCAGGTGCCGACCGTAATGCGGATTCGGTCTGACGTTTTCGGTGACGACGGAAAATATCGTACAAAGACATTCTTCGATTTTAAATTTTCGAAAATCTCTTTCGCATTGCCTTTCGGGGGCCGCGCGAAGAGAAAATTAGATTCCGAAGGCATCACGTCCCAACCGCGGTTTTGAAGTTCTTTCGTCAATTTCGCACGTTCTTTGACAACACGCGCAACATTTCGCAGCATCCACTTTTGATCCTTTACGGCCGCCAAAGCGATAGCCTGCGCCACAGCATCGACATTGTACGAATCTTTGACTTTATACATGGCGTCGATAAGATCTTTGGGCCCGACACAATATCCGACGCGAAGACCAGCCAAAGAATAGCTTTTGGAGAATGTGCGCATCACGATGACGTTGCGGTTGCCGCGCTTTACCGCGAGAGCCATACTGTTTTCTTTGGCGAAATCAGCGTATGCCTCATCAACGATAACCACACCAGAAAAAGCTTTCGCAAACGCTTTTATCTTCTTTTCCGGCGCAAAAACGCCTGTGGGAGCGTTCGGATTAGTCCAAAGGAACAAAGACACTTTTTTATCACGAAGCTCCATTTTAGGTTTCTCCGCTTCAGCGGTATCAATCCCCACCCATGGCACGTTTCTTATATCTGCAAGCGTTTTATAGAGCGAATAACTCGGATCGAGCGAACCTATCTTCTCATCATCTTCAACGAAAGCCCTTGCGGCGACAGAAAGAATCTCATCAGATCCGTTGCCCACAAAAATATTTTCGGCTTTTGTCCCGTTGAGCTTCGCGAGAGCTTCTCTAAGTTCAGCAAATACAGGGTCTGGATAGCGGCGCAGCTTATCAAGATCGAAATTTTTAAGAACCTGCGCACATCTGGGGCTCGGCGGATAAGGATTCTCATTCGTATTGAGCTTTACTACACTCTTTAGCTTGGGCTGTTCGCCCGGCGTATAAGCTTCAAGCTTCTGCACATATTTGGCTATCATCATATTTCATTTCCCGATCTGTACAACATCATTCGTCCCCGCATCCGGAATATTCCCGCCAAATACAAGTTCTGCGCTCGTATGATAGACGCGGCGATTGACCAAAACGAAAAACACGGTCTCATCGGCAATAGAGCTGGACACATTCTTATAATGCGTAGCGTCAAGAGCTTTCGCCGCGTTTTCCAGCATCTGTATATTATTCTCGAGCGTAACCGTATCCTGAAACCATCTGCATGAAAATTTATTCGGTCTTAAATGATCACCTGACGCCACAGGAAGAAAGGAAAAAACCTCCCAGGCTGTGTTATAAACAGAAACCATCGTGTGCGAACCCTTATCCGAAACATCAACAACGGCACAGCCGGAAATCAGCATGCACAGCAAAAAGGCAAACGAAAATAACTGAAAGCGTTTCATTTCAAATTCCCCGACAACTGGATTTCACGATAGCACAGCAGATAAGGGATGGGCAAGGGATATTGAACTATCGGCAAATTAAAGAGCACCGTATCGTAATACGTATACTTAAGATCAGAGATTTCTACGCCTTTGTTCTTAGCGTAATCCATAAAGCGATACTGCACCTTATCCATCGTGACATCATCGCGGAAGAACGCCCACGGCAACACGTAATCTTTTGAAGCATTGCCGCAAACTATAGGAACACAATTAAAAAGCTTCCACCCGTAATTGCGAACAACAACGTGCTCCTCTCCCGTCATGGAGAGAGTCGCCGTATCAAGCGAAAAACATCCAGTGAGACACAATGTCGCACACAATGTCGCAATTTTTGCCAAAAATTTCATCTCGTATATTATATTCTTTTTTGCCTATCCGCGCAATGGTGTAACTTACAGGGAGCGAAGTATGGGATTTTATTTCGTTGAGTCATTTTTTAATATGGTGTCGCGGCAGGAGGTGTCCGGAGCTCCTCCTCGGTCTCGACTCGCTACGGAGTTGTAACGCCTTTCGCGCTTAGACAACAAACCGTTTTCAGCCTGCCTTGCCTCGATAAAGCCACTGGTTGCGTACAAAAACCTCTCTTACGGCTACAATCCTTCGCGAGGTCTCACTCGGAGGACTCCGCTCCACCTCCTTTTGCGACGACATGATAACTTTGCTGAAGTATACTGCGCAAGCTGCGCAACGGAGGGGTATCCGCCGCGTAAGCGGGGCGCACGATTATAGTGCGCCAACCCGAGCGACCGCGAGGGCGTGCCGACAGTCGGGCAAGAGGCAGTTTCGACTCGCAGCCGTAAG
>CAJGDE010000075.1 GCA_904502135.1 Kiritimatiellia bacterium | reverse complement strand
CTTTGAGTAGGCGAGCGGAAGGACGGCGGGAAATCATACGGCCCCATGCCGACATCTTGAGGCTTGATGTTTTTCGGCCACCCATTGGCGGGCTTCTCACAGAACGCATCGCGAATGGCGTCATACATACCAAAGCCGTATTTCTCGTCAGGCTCAATGTAACTGCCCTCCTGCCATTCATTTATCGGCATGATAATAGCGTGTTTGCGGTTATACTTTTCACAGAATGCTTTCGCCCGGCGACAAATCTCGGCAAACTTTTCAGGTGTGCGCTCGGTAATTACGCGCGAGCGGGTAAAAGAGCGCGGACGATCGTCCCAGCCTGTGGGGATAATAACCCAAAACGGAAGAATATCCTGGCGCGAAAGCTCATCCCAAATCTTGGGCGCGGTTGCAACGACGGCATCGTAGTTGAAACAGTTTGGCTTATCACCTTTCTTCATCGCCTCGGGCGAAAGTGAGGGCGAGAAATGCTCGATACCGTAGTGGATTGCCGCGCGGTAACCTTGATTGATGCGGCGCTTCGCGTATGCGGGATCGAACTTTTTCGTGCGCCACATATCAATCCAGTAGATACCGGGCAGCCCCGCTTCGCGGACCATTCGCTCGCTTATGGCGAAGGCGCGCTTGATACCCTCTCCCGCCTTTAGCTTCTCGCCTTTCGCGGCGGCCTCGTCTATAAAATCTCGGTCGAGGTTCCCTGCGTCCCAGATGCAGACTGCGGGCTTACCGTCGATGGTGTAGTATTCGGGCGTTTTGAAGTAATTGTCGATCCAATATTTGGTGACAGCGATTTGATCTTCTGTAGAGTGTGAGCCTGGCTGATTATGGTTCGCGTACATCATAAACCACTTAAGGTGCTTGCGGTATCTCGCTTTATAATACCCCTTAACCCAATGCTCAAGGCGGCGATAACCTTTATTCCAGTACCAGTCGACACAGAAACTTGTTATGCCGTGTTCGACCGCCCACTTAATCTGCCAGTCGATCGCTTCAGGATTACCCTCATCGAACCAACCGAGAAGCGGCTTGCGCTCAGGACACGTACTGGCGACTACATCCCATTCTGACATCTGTTCCGTCCCGGGATAGTAAAGCGCCGTAATCTCAACGTCACTTTTAAGCGGCTGCGGCTCAGGGACATAGGCGAACGATACCTGCGCACCGACCGCAAAACAGGCCGCTATAGATAGCGACCGAATATAAAAATTCTTTTTAATGCTCATATCTTCCTTTTTTTGATATTTGAATTTATCTTACAATGATAGCAAACCCGAGAGGCGCTATCGACAGGTTTCCGGTGCTGTCCGTAACGGCGTAGCCGTTGTCGGCGACCGCCGCGCTGTCCGGCGAAATCGCCGCGCTGGGATGCAGATAGGTCTTACCAACCTTGTCGTAGAGGCAGACTTCGCCGTTCACGCTGCACGGCAGCAGGTCGAGCGCGAGGTTGGACTGCGCGTCCCAGGCGCGGAAATGATAGAACCGCCCCGTGAAGTAGTAGCCATACGAGGTGTTGCCGTAGTGCGCCGCAAAGAGCGCCAGGCGCCCCAAGGCCGTGAACTGCGCCGCAGATGTCGAAATTATCCGCTCGCCATCGACTGACATTCCCGAAGAATCGGTCACAATGAGGTAGGCGCGGTTCGCCTCCGCCTTGACCGACGACGAGTACTGGTGTGGACTGAAGTCGAACCGCCAGCCAGTGTTCGCGATGTAGAACATGGTATAGGTGTTGAACGATGTGTTATTTCCCCGCGCGCAGAACGGAGTCTGGCTCGCGGACACGTCGGTGAACGCCAGCTTCATCTCGGTTTTCGTGTCCCTGGTCGGAATGAATTGGGTCTCGACGTATTTCGACGCGCCGACCGTCACGTACTCGTATCTCACGTCGCAGGGAATCACGTCGTGCTCAAGGAGGAAGAATCTGATCTGCCCGCTCCACTCCGCCGGAACATTGAAGACCAGATTTGTCGTCGATGTCGCCTCGGGGATCTCGGCGACTTCGTCGCAGTCGCTCCAGTTGGCCGGATTGCCGGCGTCACCCGCGCAGTTTCCATGAGCCACGTAGAGCCAGCGGGAGTAGGCGCCGGCCGTAAATGACAGTCCGACTTCGGTGAGGCGGTTATTCTCGTCGCGCGTGGTCGAGGTCGCCAGCATTTTCCGCTCCGTGCCGAAGTTGCCAGTCACCGCCTCGGTCAGATCCTGAAGAATATCGACGCCGCCGCTGGACGCCGTAAGCCCGACGCCCTCGCGGTCGGTGAGGAACGTGCCGTCTATCCGGTTGTAAAGGCCAACGACGCCGTTTGATGAGGCCGGAACGAGATCCAGCGCCAGCGTCCCGTCAACCCAGTGCTGCGACCAGGCCTTGAGACCGCGCAGTCGGCCCTTTGCCTCGTATTTAACGCTTCCGTCGTGGAGTCCAAAGAGAGTCAAGGGGTTTTCGCTGGAGAAATTCTTTCCCGTGTAGTTCGCCACCAAAGTCCCGTTAACCGACGCCTGGCCGTTCGACGTCACGATATGGCAGTCGATTCCGGGCTCAGACAAAGGAGAGTTGGCAGAACCAGAGTCACCATAGTCGAAGCGCCAGCCGCTGCCAGAAATGTAGAAAAGCGTGTATGGCCCGGAAGTATCTGGCTTGCGGCTTGAAAAGACGCATGCCGTGTCGAGCGTGGTCGGCTCATAGTCCATCTCAATCCTTGCAAGGCCAGTCGCCACAAACGGTGTCTCGACGGTCTGCCGTCCGTCGGCTTCGACATAGTCGAGCCGTCTGTCGATCGGCACCTCGTCGCCGCTCAGGAGGAAAAACCTGACGGCACCGTTCCATTTATCCACGAACTCGTACGTATGGCTCGTCGTGCCGCCGGGCACGACGGCGACCTTTTCAATGTGGCTCCAGCTACGCCGATCCGTCCCCATGTCCGCTGCGTCGTACGCGAGATACAAAACTGACGGCTGCTCGTCGGCGGTGAAGCCCAGTGTCACCGACTCGATGCCTCCACCGGCGCTGCGGTTGACCGACTCGATCGAAATATCCCGCCCCCATGCCGCAAAGGCCGCGAACAGCGCGATTGCGCCCATGATGTGCTTGACTGGCCGCGTGTACATCCTGGCAACTCCTTCCTTTGGTAACTTGTACTTTATGGTTGGGTATTATAATCCATTATGCGGTGACTTTTCAATATGAAATATTGGCGACTTGCATATTTGGCGATTGTCGTTAGTAATTTGTGTAATTGACGCAATCGGGGCGATAGAGTATAATGCCTTAAATTTTACCTATGAAACTTACTCTACTGAATCGTACATCAGCACTTCTTACAAAGTGGACGCCTGCGTTTGTTAGCGCCGTTGCCGTTTTCACATACTTTTTCCCCGACACATTCGAATGGGTTAAAGGTAATGCCCAAACGTCTATTCTCGGCTTCATAATGCTGACGATGGGGCTAACGCTCTCAAAAGATGACTTTCGCATTCTTATCTCTCGCCCAATCGACATGCTGATCGGAGTATCGGCGCAATATCTTTTGATGCCGCTCATTGCATGGAGCGTCGCTAAAACACTTAATCTGCCCCATCCCGTAGCAGTAGGCCTTTTACTTGTCGGGTGTTGTCCGGGTGGAGTTTCCTCCAACATCATGAGCTTTCTCTGTAAAGGCGATGTCGCGTTTTCCGTTGGAATGACAACTGTAACAACACTACTCGCCCCGATTATGACGCCCGTTCTAATGCTTTACCTCGCCGGCGAAAACGTCGATGTAGATGCGATTGGAATGTTCAAGTCGATTTTGATCGTAACCATAATACCTGTAGCGATCGGCTTTACTCTCAATGCCTCTTTAAATAAAAGCAACCAATTTAAAGAAGTTAAGAAAATATTACCTGGAGTAGCAGTAATCGGACTTGCCTGTATCGTCGGAGGAGTCGTTTCAGCGCACGGCCAAAAAATCGTCTCATCAGGAATCGTCATTTTCGTGGCGGTTTTTCTCCACAATACCCTTGGCTATATCTTAGGCTATTTAACTGGCCTTCTCGCGAAATTTCCAAACTCCAAACGCCGCACTGTCTCTATTGAGGTAGGCATGCAAAATGCCGGCCTTGCGACAGTTCTCTCTGCTAAACACTTCCCCGCAATGCCAGAAGCCGCAATAGCCTCCGCGGTATCATGCGTTTGGCACTCGATCTCAGGCGCACTTTTAGCAGGCGTCTTCAATCTCCTCGACAACATCACTAAGCGCCGCGCCAAATAAAAATCCGAACATCAAATCAGCTGATTGCCGCGATGAGCGGTAATCCGTAAAACCTGCCTCTGAGAATGTCAACGCGCATTATCCTGCGATGAATTTGCCTATGACAGGAATCTTCCTTAAAAGACAACTGATAATAGTGGAGACGACAAAGCTACAAACGGCCACAACAACTACGCATGCAGGAGTAGGCAACATCCCTTTAAAATACCCTACAAGCGGAGCAAGAACAATCATGTGCATAAGATAAGTTCCGTAGCTCGCTTCCGATGCGGGGCGAATTATGCGATTATAAAACCACCCCTCTGCCGTAAACTTTCGTATCACAAGAAAGAGAGCAACGGTTGCAGCCGCAACGCCAAGAGAACAATACTCAAGGCTCATCTCTAACCTGACAGCCGCGCCGTAAGGCTCATGCACAGGGTAAGTATCACCGCCCGGAATGAGAAAATAAAAACCGCCTGCCATTATCGCCATGCCGACAGCAAAAAGCGGAATTGAGAATGCCATTGTTTTTGCCCAAGAAAGAGCAGGAACAAATTTTCTGATATAAAAAGCTATGAGCATATAGCCGAAAAAGCCGCTCACATAATAGAACGCGCCAAAGCCGTTCCACGGACACTCTCCCCAAAGAAACGGAACAGCCCCGAAAGAGGGCTCGCCAAGCGTAATCAGCGACAGGCGGCGGATAAACGGAAATAGAGATGTAAAGAACCAAAGACCGATAAAGAGCGACACTTCACGCTTAGAAGCCTTCTCTGCCCATGGAGACAATAGCGGCATTGCAATATAGAGACCAAGAAGCATCGGCACAAACCAGAGGTGCCCCGCCGCCATCGGGAAATTAAATACTACATCAAGAGGCTTTATTCCGAAATGCCAAACATAGACTCCAAGCCATATCGCAAACGGAATAAGTATGCGCACGGCGCGGCGCCGAAAGAAGTCGCCTGCCGTAATCCGCAGCGGGAAAAGAAGAAAACTCGACGCCATAACAAAGAGAGGCACACACGAGCGCGCGGCAGAATCAATAACGGCAACCCAAAACGCATCGCACTTGTTCGCAATATACAAGTCTCCATTTTGATTGAAGTAATACGGCTCGACCGCGTGAATGATCATCACCATAAAGCAGGCGATAAGTCTTAAATAATCAAGAAATACAATACGTTTATTTTTGTCATTATTCATGTTTCCAATTATATCATAATTACGACATACCGACTGCAGTCAAAAAAAATTCTTCGTTTCATTCGCCCCCTACATTAAGTTGCGCTTTAACCTTCTTAAAAGCCTTTTCCATTTTATCTCGCTCGCCCCACGCCACTCGAAGTTTTTCCGGGTTCACTATGCGGCAATGCCCCGTTACAATGTTGCGCTCAAATTTCCAACCGACCTTCTCATCGAGGACATCCCACCAGACTCCAGCATCGACAACCTTCCACTCAAAATTGATTTTATCTTGAGGCACCATGACGCGAACGCCCTTCGATGCCTTCCCATCCAAAACTTTAGATAATTCCTCAAAATAAAACGACGCATGGTGATTGGCGATTTCTTTCGCCGCGTCAAACCGCCCCCAAAAAGCGTCAATAGCGGTATTTTTCGTGATATCTTCATCAACAGGAATTTCCTTGACGTTCCTCGGCGTTTTAGATGCCGCCGAGGCGCCGTAAGCAGGCCCCAGTTCTCCCCCGGCGATCGCATAAACATACTTCAATGTTATGTCATTAGGATTGGCGACGACGATAATCGGCTCCTCAGAGCCTAATCCCATCCGCTCAATGTCGGCATCTTTGGCGGGAATTGCAGGAGCAAGCAGAATGCCGCGCTTTATCTTAATGCCATCTGAAGAAAGTTTCGCTAAGGTTCTCGCAACTATCCGCCCGCCGAGGGAATGCCCGACAAGAGTCAAACGTGCACGGCGTTTCTCCGGCATCCGCTTGATTTCATCTGCCAGTTTAACGGCCTCGGCATCGGCATTCTTTACAGCTATTGGCCAAAGCTGATTCCCATCCCATTGATGAAAATGATTTTTCGTCGTCGAAAAAACCTCTACAAAACTTTTCCATGCCAATTCTTCAGGCTCATTCGTCCGCATCCACCCTGGCACATACCACGCTTCATCGGCAATGGAAGAAGTGTTGAGATCTATCTCCGCTTTACAATCCGCCGCCGCTGCATACGCAATAAATCCACAAGCGACGCTCATTATATTTTTCACGACTAAGTTCCTTTCTGAAAATTCTGTCACAAAACGGTCAGACCTATTTGTGACACATTGGCAATTTTAATCAGCGTTATACCAATCGTTCAGCTTCGCGTTAAATTGAAGGCGAGGAAGTTTTGACCACTCGATGACCAAAGATGTGATATCCTCGATATGCATCTCGACACGGCGGCGGCGGACGAACGGCGACCAGAAGAACCACAGCAAAACGCTCTTGATAAATGTAGGCACAAAGGCAGGCGAGTCATCGCGTCCCTTTCGCGACCAGATAGACCCCCAAAGTCCGCGCGTTCTAACGCCGATTACACGAACTCCTGGCGGTAAATTGCCGCAAATATTGTGGGCGAGCTGGCGCGTGCCGATATCTTCGCGCTCACACTCCGTCTGAATATGACCCGACGGATAAAAAATGACATTCCCACCGCCCTTAAGCGTGCGCGTGACGATATCGCCTAACCCTCGCGCAATAGAAGCTCCTGCGCGCGAACGGTTTTTGCGAAGATCCGGAACAGGAACAGCACCAAGCGTCTTTAAAACACGAGGCGCGACAATACCTGTTTTGAAAAAAGATTCGTCTGAAAGCGGTTTGAGCGGCGTCTTCCAAAACGTCACGCCCACGAGCATAGGATCGACCATCGCTGGATGATTTGGGAGAACTAGAACTGTTGAACCTTCCGCCTTAATGCGGTCCAATACATCTGCTCCGTCCAAAACCACCTTATACCGCCTTGCGAAAACCCATCGCCCGACACAAAGAAGAACAGAACGATAAGTAAAGACGAACAAAAACGGCACAACCAGAAAGACAAGCGCAAGCAATAAGAAAAACGCCTTAGGCCCGGCCAAAAAGCTGACAAGCGCGTAGCACCCGCTCGCAACAAACATAAAGAGAAATGAAACCTGGTTGAAGTACGACAAGATCGTATTGAGTTTCGGACCCTTTACGACCTTTTGAATCTCAGCGTCAAAAGGAAGTTTAAAAAATCCAAGATCAAACGCTAAAACGCCGAGGACAAGTGCGAAACAAAGAGGAGACATTTCTACAAAATAAAGCGTCGCCAAAAGTGCGGCGGCAATCCAGCCAGTGAGGAGAACCTTGCCTAGCAAAAAATGCGTCTTATCGACAAATCCCGCAACAACCTGACCTAGGACAATGCCGACGGCTGCCGCGCAAAGGAGCGCCCCCGTTTCAGTCGCGCTGAGACCAAGCCCTGTTTTACCGTAAACTAAAAGCCCCATCTGAAGCATTGCCGCGCCCCACCAGAAAACTGAAAGCGTAAATATAACGGCATTCAGGCCGTCGTATCGGTTCGCCATTCGATATGCGCGGCGAAGGTACCTGAAAGGATTTATGGCATGAAGGGAATGGCTCAGCTCCTCTTCTGCACGAATCGTGTAACTCGCCAAAAGCCCGAGCGCGGCGAAAACTACAAGACAGCCATAACGAATGGTGTCACTCGCCATATCTGAAATCACAGACCCTACAACAGTACCTATTAATACGCCTAAAAATGAAATACCTTCCATGCCTCCCATACCTGTAGAAATGCGCTCCGCGCCGCCGATGTCTCTAATAAGAGCGTATTTCGCGGGAGAATAGAGAGAACTTTGAAGCCCCATCAAGAGAACGGCTCCTATAACGAGCCATGGAGACTTTAAAACAAAGCCCGCTATAGCAACCGCCATAATCGGAAGCTCCGCCCATTTGGCTACTCGCACGATTTTACGTTTTGACCAAAGCACGGTCAAGCGGTCCGCGAGCGGCGAACAGAGAATGTACGGCAGAACGAGAGCCCCGGCCGTCACTCCCATTGCAATCGACTTTAAACGCTCATCGGCGATCCACCCGATAACTGTAAAACTCGCGAGCGTCTTGAGAAAATTATCATTGAGCGTGCCGAAGAAATTGGTCACGTAAAGCGGACAGAATGAATTTTTCATAACACTACACCTTTCACTTATTGAGAGAGGCGAATATCATTTCGCAGATATGATTAGAAACCTTCTCTGACCACTTGCGAGAAGTTACTCCCGTCGGACGGAATGACTTATGCCACTTTTCGTCAGCAAGCGCATAAACGGAAACCTGCGCCCATATTGATGACGCCCACAAATCGAGCGCCTCCGGAGTCGTCACCTTCCGCGAGAGAAGCTTTTTAAGCCCGTCATAAACCGGCCGCCCGAACGCCTCCTTAAACTCATTATAAAACTTGGTCGGCCGCGTCACTTCATGACGGAAAAGCGCCGCGCAGTACCTCTGAACCTTCTCTGTCGGAAGCGTCATAAATAGCATATCGTCCACCCATTCACGAACTGCAGCACGCCAGGAATCCTCATCGGTCACTTTCTCTGAAAGGTTGGCGAGCGGCGCGCCGAGATCGCCGAAGAGCTTCTTAGCGACGATTCGATAGAGCTCCTCCTTCGAACCGAAATATCGGCTCAAGAGAGCAGAATTGACTCCTGCCCTGCGACATATCTCGCGAGCCGAAACAATTTCAAACCCCTTCTCGGCAAACTCTTCTAAAGCCGCCGCAATGATGGCCTCTCGCGTCTCAATTCCGTCAACACGCGTCTTGCGAACTATCAATTTTTTCTTTTTAGTATCATTCATCGCGTGAACCTTTTTCGTAATCACGCGATTACTTTATCATAAACCGCCCTTCTCTGTCAACCGGAGGAGCGACATACCCAAAAAAAATGTCAGAAAACGAAACTAACTACGCCTAACCTATTGTAAGCGGCAATACTGGTCCGCATCAAACAAAAAAAAGAAAGTGAAGGTGTGATATGAACAAGACTTTTAAAAAACTTATGGTTCTCGCTCTTGCCGGCGTAACTCTCTGCGG
>CAJGDE010000074.1 GCA_904502135.1 Kiritimatiellia bacterium | reverse complement strand
ACTCCGTATACTGCGGTAGACGAAATCTGGATCATGCGATCGAGACCAAACTTTCGCGCCGCATTAAGAACGTTTCTGCAACCGTCAACCTCGGTCGTAAAGATATCCTCTTCACTGTAGAGCGGGAGCGCCGCCGCACAGTGGACTACGACATCACAGCCTTCGGTAACTTTTTCCACTACCGGCACATCACGGACATCGCCAAGAGTAAACTTAAGCCACGGCTCAGTCTTCTCCGGGTAGTCAAAATCAGCTATGTCAAGAACACGGATTTCCTCGACGCCCTTCTCACGCAAAAACCTGATGAGATTGATGCCGAGAAATCCGCTTCCGCCTGTGACAAGTACCTTCATGGCTATTACCTAAATTAAATCAGTCGAGAGATTCCGCAATCGGAGCAAGCTCGTCAAAAAGCTCAACGCTCGCCATATAGCCGCTCTTGGCCTTTGCGAGATCACCGCGAACTTTCGGAAACTCCTTCGCGATGAAATGATTTACGACAGGCTTCTTCTCCGGGAACTTAGAGGAGATGCGCACAAGAAGAGCACCGCAAACAGCCGCTATCGCAGCATCGACAAGCTCACGGGCGTGAAGGTCATGATAATCCTTACCGGATGGATGATTCTTGACAAACTCGACCGCAGAGGCAAGCTCTTCTTCAAGAGCCGTCACTTCGGCGAACTTCGCCTTAAGCTCATCATCCATCTCTACGCCAGCGATAATATCGGCGAGAACGTCCTTTACAAGACCGCCCATAACACCGGCGATCGCCGCGATAACCTGAAGCTGAGACGTGCCCTCGTAGATCGTGGTGATTCGGCTGTCGCGCAAATAACGTTCGACCGGATAATCCTTCATGAAGCCCGAGCCGCCAAGAACGGCGACGGCCCCGTTAGCGGCTCTCATCGACATTTCCGAGGCATAGTACTTGGCCATAGGAGTAAGCATCTTATTGAAAAGCGCGTACGCTTTCATTCTCGCTCTGACGCCCGCAGCTTCGGGCGTCCCCTTAAGCGACTCAAACTTGCGGGTAAGGCCAGCTTCCAAATCAACGCACTTCGACGAGTAGTAAGCCAAGGCGCGGCTAGCCTGAAGTTCAACGGACATCGTCGAAAGAAGGTCTCTCAGCGCAGGGAAGTTGTCGATCGTAACCCCGAACTGCTTGCGGCTTGCGGCATAATCACGAGCGGCGCGATAGCACGCCTCTCCGATGCCGGTGCCCTGGGCGGAAATTCCCACGCGCGCGCCGTTCATAAGAGCCATGACGTACGTGATAAGGCCGCGCTTTCTTTGGCCGACCAATTTGGCGGGAGCATTATCAAAGACCATTTCGCAAGTGGGAGAGCCGTTAATGCCGAGCTTATGCTCAAGGCGGCGAATCTTCACCTGCGGGCACTTCTCGACGAGAAGGCAGCTAAGGCCGCGACCATCCGAGAACTCCGGCTCCGTACGCGCGAGAACGAGAAGAACTTCGCCGCAACCGTTCGTGATAAAGCGCTTAACGCCGTTTACGAACCAATTACCGTTCTCGTCCTGATAAGCCGAAGTCTTCACGCTCTGAAGATCACTTCCTGCATCAGGCTCAGTAAGCACCATAGCCCCCGTAAGTTCGCCTGTCGCTAAACGCGGCACATACTCCTTCTTGATCTCCTCTGAGGCAAAAGCGTTGATGGTCTCGGCTATACCCTGAAGACCGAACATATTCATAAGGCTCGCGTCAGCACGAGAAACGATATCGTTAAGAGCCGTAAGAATCGTGCAGGGCATATTAAGGCCGCCGAGATAATACGGAAGAGTCGTGCCCATAAGCCCGGAGCGGCCAAGAAGATCCATGGCCAATTTGATGCCGGGAGTATAGGTAACTGAGCCGTCCTCTTCAAGGATGTTGCCCACCTTATCGGTCTCTTCGGCCGTAGGCTCAATCCGGTTACCGCAGATATCTCCGCACACATCAAGCGCGCGCTTGTAATTATCTATGGCGTCTGCGGCATCTTTCGGCGCGAAATCATACTCTTTCGAGTACTTGAAATCTTCTTCAAGAAGCGTCGCCACCTCTTCAAGACCAAGCGCGTCAATCGTCTTTTCGATATCCTTGTTATCTTTATAAAAATTGCTCATCTCTTAATTCCTCCTTGATTTTTCAACTCCAACTCCTAACTCCTAACTCCTAACTCCTAATAACTAACCACTACCCCTTAATCGCCTTAATCATCATCGGCACAACAGTATTCAGATCGCCGACAATTCCGTAATGGGCAACCTTGAAAATAGGCGCGTCCTTATCGGTGTTGATGGCGATGATCTTCTGCGAATCCTGCATGCCGGCAAGATGCTGGACGGCGCCGGAAATGCCACACGAGATGAAAAGAGCGGGCCTTACCGTAACTCCGGTCTGACCGATCTGCCGCTCATGCTCGCAGTATCCAAGGTCAACTGCCGCGCGCGACGCGCCAACAGCTCCGCCAAGAGCGGCGGCAAGCTCGTGAAGAAGTTTGAAGTTCTCTTTAGACCCCACACCGGCGCCGCCGGCGACGATAATGCGAGACCCCTTGAGGTTTACGCTTGAGACCTTTCGCACTATTTCAAGAACTTCAACGGGTATTTCTACGCCTTCAAGCTTTGCTTCGTGCCTTACGATCTCGCCCGTGCGCCCGGCAACTTTCTCGAGCGGTTTCATCACGCCTTCGCGAACCGTAGCCATCTGCGGCCACGAACGGGCATTGACGATCGTTGCGATGATATTGCCGCCGAATGCAGGGCGAATCTGCTGAAGAATATTCGTAAACGTCTCTTTTGTGCGGTTATCGGTGTAGTCGCCGATCTGAAGATCTGTACAGTCGGCGGTAAGACCGCACTTTAGAGCCGACGCGACGGCAGGCGCAAGATCGCGCCCCATGTGAGTGGCCCCAAAGATGAAAATCTGCGGAGAGCATTCCTTGACGAGCTCAACGAGCGCATGGCGATAGGCCTTGTTGCGGAACACCTTAAGAGCCTTGTCGTCAATAAGGTGCACTATGTCGGCGCCAGCTTCAAAAAGCGGCGCGGCAAGACCTTCTACACCTTCACCCATGACAACGGCCGCGAGCTTAACCCCCAAACGATCGGCAAGCTCCCTGCCTTTGCCGAGAAGTTCAAAAGGAACTTCCGAAAGCTTACCTTCTTCCTGCTCGGCAAACACCCAAACTTCACCCTTTGTTCTATCCATGTTAAATACCTCTTTTTATTTATTTTACCGATTTCAAGCCTCACCCGATCGTATGATCTTTGACAAGCTCGTCAACAAGAGAGGTTATACCTTCTGCCGTGGGAGCGACTTCCTTATAATCGCCGCCGGCGAGAACTACAGAGACGATCTTATTGACGCTCGTGGGGCTGCCGGCAAAACCGCAACGGTCCGCCTCGGCGCCGATATCGTCGCAATTCATGGCCTCAACCTCCGCATTCTTATACTTCATCACTCTGTGCATCGAGAACGGACGAAGTTCGCCGAACTTCTCGGTGACCGTGAAAAGCGCAGGAAGCTTGGCGCGGCACTTTTCTATACCTGTACCAATATCACGCGTGGCTACGGCATAATCGCCGTCCATCTCAAGCTTCTCAAGATAGGTGACGACGGCGCAGTCCAATTTTTCGCCGATCTGGGGCCCGACCTGAGCCGTATCGCCGTCAATCGCCTGACGACCGCAGAATACCATATCAGGATTAAACTTCTTGACGGCCTGGCTTAAGATATAGCTTGTGGCAAGAGTGTCGGAACCGGCCGCCTTGCGGTCGGTGAGAAGAACAGCCCTATCGGCTCCGCACATAAGCGCTTCGCGGAGAATCGCGGTAGCCGCAGGAAGCCCCATCGTTATGACGGTGACCGTGCCACCGTATGTCTCTTTAACCCAAAGTGCGGCCTCAAGAGCATTTTTGTCTTCCGGATTGAAAATGGCTGGAAGCGCGGCACGATTGATTGTGCCGTCTTCTTTCATCGCCTGACCGGTAACTTTCTTAGTATCTGGAACCTGCTTAATGCAGACAACGCAATTATAACCTTTCATAGGCAACATTATATCATATATTCCGCCAATTATGTTGCACATGAATAAAGAGATTTGATATCATTCAACTGCACACTAACTAATACCAGTTCACAGACGATCATAGAAAAATGAAAATCTTAACCATAGTTCTTCTTTCAGTTGGCCTATCAACGACGATAGGCGTTCTCGGCGGACTTCTTGTGCGTAGAATCGCACACAGACTTAATGACATCATTATGGGGCTGTCGGCCGGAATAATGCTAGCGGCCGCCACATCAGGGCTTCTCGCAAACGCCTTTGCCGTCAAAGGCTCGGCATTGCTCGCCATATTTGGCGCAGTAACCGGCGCTGTAATAATAAGCTTATTAGATTACTTCACTCCACACTTGCATAGAATAGCCGGCGTTGATTTTGAATCGCACAATTCAAACGGCACAATCAGCAAGTCTCTTCTTTTTGTCGCGGCGATAGCGCTTCATAAAATACCTGAAGGCCTCGCCGTCGGCGTAAGTTTCGGCACCGGCGAAATAAAAGACATCCTGACGATCACTTTGGCCATTTCGCTCCAGAACGTTCCCGAGGCATTTGTCATTGTGGCTCCGCTTTTCGCCGTCGGAGTAAAATCTTCGAGAATAATCGCGATATCACTCGGCATTGCGGCCATAAGCATAACATCGGTTCTCTCTGGCTACCTGCTCGTAAAGACATTTACGGGCGTCTTGCCGTTTCTTCTTGCTGCAGCAGGCGGAGCGATGCTTTATGTGATCAGTGACGAGGTTATACCCGAATCGCATTCACACGGCTTTGAAAAGCCGGCCACATTCGCACTGATTTCAGGCTTTCTTCTCGTTCTGGCGCTACAAAGCGCATTATCATGATCAGTGAGCTGCGAGCCAATTGTCGGCAACCCCTATGCCCACCTCAAGAGGAACTCCGACATCGATGGCGTGCGTCATCTCTTCGCGGACAATCTCCTTGACCCTTTCCACTTCATCCTTCGGAACATCAAAGAGAAGCTCGTCGTGAATCTGAAGCACCATTTTCGTGCGCAGACATTCCTCTTTCAGGCGCCTGTCGATCTTGACCATCGCCACTTTTATAAGGTCTGCGGCCGAGCCTTGGATCGGGGTGTTTACGGCATCGCGCTCTGCAGCCTGTCTTACCGTGGCGTTACGCGAAGAAATATCCTTTAACGTGCGGCGGCGGCCAAGTATCGTTTGGGCATACCCCTTCTCTCTGGCCGAAGATATGGCCGCACTCATGTATTCTTTGACCTTCGGGTAGAGCTTAAAATATGTCTCAATAAGATCGCTCGCCTCTTTGCGCGAAATCTTCAGTCTCTGCGAAAGGCCGAAGGCCGAAATTCCGTAAATAATGCCGAAGTTGACCATCTTGCATTTAGAGCGCTGCTCATCGGTGACGAACATCGGCATGATATTGTATACGCGGCTTGCGGTATCGCGATGAATATCCACACCGTCGCGGAACGCCTGAATCATCGCCTCATCCCCGGAGAAAGCCGCCATGAGCCTTAATTCGATCTGAGAATAGTCCGCCGACATAAGAAGATGGTTTTCGTCGCGCGCCACAAATCCGCGGCGGATCTTTTTACCCCGCTCTGTTCTAACGGGAATGTTCTGCAGGTTCGGCTCGGAAGAGGTGAGTCTGCCAGTTTCGGCAAAGGCCTGAGAAAATGTCGTATGCACCCGGCTGTTTTCATCTATCAGCTGAGGCAGCTTGTCGACATAGGTGGATTTAAGTTTAGCGCACGCGCGATATTCTAAAATCGCGGCGACGACCGGATGGTCGTCCGCAAGACGCGACAGCGTCTTTTCGTCGGTGGAATAAAAGCCGGTCGCCGTTTTTTTCAGTGAAGTCGTGCTGAGCGAGAGCTTGTTGAAGAGAAGATCGCTCAACTGTTTGGGGCTGTCAGGATTGAAGCCCGGCTCCGCGTATGAATGTATCGTCTCAAGGAGATTAAGAATTTCACGGTCAAGCTCCCGCGAATATTCTTTCATCGCCTCAGTGTCGATGCGCACGCCCTCGCGCTCCATTTCCGTCAAGATCTTCACCAGCGGCTCTTCCGAAATCTGTAGCGCTTTTATCGCGCCCGTCTCTTCAGCAAGCGGCCGCAGCACTCTTTCAAGCCTAAATGTGATATCGGCATCCTCTGCGGCATAATCGAGAATCTCCGAACTCTTTAACGCCGCCATCGACAACTGCTGTTTGCCGCGCTCCTTCTCGCCGATCAGCTTTTCTATGGGGATCATTCTGTAATTCAGATACTTCGCGGCGAGCGCGTCAAGCGAATGTCTCGCGGCAGCATCCAAACAATAATGCTCAAGCATTGTATCGTGAACGGTTGATGCAAAGCCTATGCCATAGCGATGAAGAACGGTTCTGTCGAATTTGCCGTTGTGGGCAATCAATGTCTTTGAAGAATCAGCAAACAGCTCACGGAATATATCAATGAGCGAGCCTTCAATATACCACGCTTTTCCGGGAGCTGTCGCAAATGAAAATCCCACGAGCTTGGCTTCTTTAGGGTCTACCGAACTCGTCTCTGTATCAAATGCGATGACATCGCATTTCATCAACTCCGCCAACAATGCCCGCGCCTCATCTTCTTCTGTAATAAGGCGATAATCATGTTCCACTGAAGAAATATCATCAAGTCTTTCTTCTTTTTCAGACGGATTTTGCTGTTCTTGAGATATAACGGCCTCGCCGAGGAAAGCCTTCGCCAACCGCGAGAGCTCGAATTTCGAGCACACGGCCGCGAGTTTCGCACGGTCTATCTCTCCAAATTTGTATGATTGCCAATCTGGCGTGATCGGCACATCCGTTCTGATGGTCGCCAGAAACTTCGACATTCTGGCGTCTTCAGCGCCGAGCGAGACTTTCTCGGAAAGCTTTCCTTTTATCTTATCGGTATTCGCCAAGACACCTTCAAGATCCCCAAACTGGGAAAGAAGCGATGTCGCAGTCTTTTCTCCAACCCCTCTAATACCCGGAATGTTATCCGCCGTATCTCCCGCAAGCGCAAGGTAGTCGATCATTGATAAGGGAGAGGCGATATTCCAATGACTGCACACTTTCTCCTGATCGTATATCTCAGCGCTGTCACCGGCATGCGCCGGGCGGTATAAACTTACTCCTTGACGGACAAGCTGAGCGGCATCCTTATCGGGAGTGGCCATATACACGTCAAAGCCTGATTCAGCGCCCTTAACGGCGAGCGTTCCCATGACATCATCGGCTTCGAAGCCGTCGACTCTGAGAACAGGGATTCCCAGAGCTTCAGCTAACTCAAAGGCGTAGGCGATCGAATCCGCGATCTCTTCAGGCATCTTCTCGCGCTGAGCCTTATAGGCCGGATACGCCTCATGGCGGAAAGTGGGCGATGAAGGATCCATCGCCAATACGATGTGGGTTGGCTTTTCTTTGTTTATTATGGACGTTAAGCCATTAACAAGTCCCAAAAGCGCAGAAGTGTTGATGCCTGATGTGGTTATACGCGGATTTCTTAGAAAAACGAAATGCCCTTTATAAAGAAAAGGCATCAGATCGACTATAAAAAGTTTTCCTGTCATAGCACCTTAATTTCCGTGGATTATCGGCTTCCACTTGCGTTGAGGAAAAATCAGCGAATACAAAACTGTAGATGACAAAACGAGGCAGAATATCGGAAACAGCAATATCGGCAGAAGAAGAGAGCGCACGGGATATCGCGACAAGACGGTCGAAAGAATCGCGCTCGCCCAGCCGACAGCGAGGAACCACGCGAAAAAAGACCAGTGGAGCATCGCCAAATTAAGAATCAGAAGCATCGTGCCCGAAAGGCCGAGCGCAACGACGACGAAACAGTCAAAAAGCCTAAAAGAGGGTGTTTTAAAAAGCTGCTTAAGCCACACCCACGTATAGCGGCGCAATATCTGCAAGCCTCCCGTCGCCCAGCGGTTGAGCTGCCTGTACATCGGGCGCACCGATACGGGCTGCTCATCATAAAAAACGGCATCGGGCACATAGACGACGCGAAAGCCTCTCATATTGCTGAAAAAAGCGAATTCAAGATCTTCCACGAAAGTTCGTGTACGCCAACCCTCTTCCGGGAGCGCATCAGTTTTAAACGCAAAGCCCGTGCCCGTGAGCATTGCGGATAATCCAAGAGACGAGCGAACCCTGTTTGAAAGTTCATTCATGAGATTCCAGTAGATCGTATACCACGAGCTTATAAGGGAGGCGAACGAATTTGAACTCATCCTATGACCCGTAACAACGCTCGCCCCTTGCGCAAAGGCGCTGTTCATCTTATCGAACCAATTGCCGTCAATCTCGTTGTCGGCGTCGAAAACGGCGATCGCGTCATACCCGGCATTGCGGATTAAATCTATTCCCCAGGCCAACACATCGCCCTTTCCCGCAGACGCAGTCGCCTTGCGCTTAACGATCACGCCGTTGAAACTTTCGGCGATTTCCGCCGTGCGGTCGCTGCAATTGTCCGCAAGAACGATAATATCTCTCTTATCGGCGGGATAACCCGACGCGAGAAGAGACCTTATGGGTCTATGAATCACATTCTCTTCATTATGAGCGCATATGAGGCAGGCGAATTTTATCCTCACATCGCTTTTTTCTTCAGCCTCGCTCCTGCTCCTTAACTTTACCCGGGCGATGAAACCGACGATAAGACCTATTATCACAACGGCCGTCGACCAAGCGAAAACAGATCCTATAATATAGGCGAGCGTATTCATCTCGTCAATCGTCCCTCCAGCGACGATGCATCCAAAGGTACTGTTCGGGATATTTTCTGACAGATTCCTGCAGGCGGTCGTTCAATATCTGCGTCGCCTCGTCGCGCGACATGTCTTTTGAGAAGACGACGGGATCGCCCCCGACAAGACGATATTTAAAAGGCGCTATTCTGACGAACGAGCCGACAACGATCGGATAGCCATATCTGATCGCAAGGCGCGCCGCTGAAGTAACGGTACGGGCAGGCCTTCCGATATACGTTCCTCTCGAACCGTTGGAAGCGTGCTGATCTATAAGAATCGTCATTGCGGCTTTCGTCTCGAACCACTGACGCATTATACGAGGCTTAAACCCGTCATTCTTGTTTATAACGGTAACCGGCCCGCGAAAATGATGCTTCTTCATCCATTTGGCGAGAACCTTGTTATCCATAACGCGCGCTATTGCAATCATTGGTCGGGCAAACGACAAAAGGTTCGTCGCCGCCTCCCAGCAGCCATGATGACCGGAAACGAGAAGAATGGGAGTTTCGGGCGTATCAAGAAGAAGCTTAACAACATCAGGCGTAGCATCAGCAAAATCAAGATGTTCCCGCCAATTATCCTTATTGATCACTTTCGGAACCGCGAGCGCTTCAAAAACATGGCCCGCGAAATGACAAAAAGCGTTACGCGCGATTTCTTCAGCCCTCAAAACATCATCGGTAATGCCGCATTTCAAGATATTCTCAACTGAAATACGTTGGCGCTTCTTAAAAAGAGGCCATAAAAGCAGCGCTAACCTGCAACCTATATCATACGAATGTTTCTGAAGAAATGTCATAATATTAACCAACGAAAAACCGCGACGAGATTTCGCCGCGGTCTAACGAACTTTGATTTAGGAGCTTATTCGACGTCTCCTGTGAAAAAGCCATGGAACTAATGTTTGCGTGAGTTTCACCTTTGGGAATTT
>CAJGDE010000073.1 GCA_904502135.1 Kiritimatiellia bacterium | reverse complement strand
AGTTCATTCGTCGACGACATTCTATCATCATTCATACTAGTAAACAAGGGCTTAGTTATTAAATCCTCTCTTGTGTATTCCGAAAAGTACGAGGGATTAAAACCAGAAAGAGGAATATACGCAAGAGGATTTGCCATATAACGAGCATTAATCCCCCATCCGCCTTCAATTTCAGCACCAGCGAATGTGATTGAATTTATCCCATACCACAACGCACACCCCTTAAATAACTCTTGCTTTGACCACGCCCCACCAAAATCTTCACCAACACTCATTCCGAATATCTTATTTACCTTTGGATTTTTAAGAACATCCTCTGTCGGCGAAAAACAATTAACTGCATTCTGAATTCCTGCAAAACGACCTTTCCATGATAATCCAAGCCGAAAATCATTGGTTGTGTGAGAGAAAAGGCCGGAATAACGAGAAGCCCGCATGCTTTCAGGAATATCAGACCACGCCCCATCAATCATTAAGCTGCTATAGGCATCTTCATTATACGCCTCTATCGGAACTGCAGCATTAAGCATGTAATATTTTGAGTAATTAAGCCCATGATCTTTTGCAGCAGAAGACACAAGCATATTACCAAGCGAATGGGCGAGCATAATTTTTTCTCCTGCCAATCCATTAATATTAGTTGCCGCCGCCTGAGCTGTCATAAAAGCGTGCCGCACATTTATGTAGTAGTTCGGAGAAACATCGCCTTGCGTCGGTACATATATCTGCGATTCGTCACCTCTCCAATCTACTGCCGTAAATTTTGACTTTGATCCGGCGAGCCAAAGCCGTTTAAAAATCACATTCGCCCAGATACGCGCTACTGAGGCATTAACGTTATAGCCGTGAACAAACACGAAATGTCTACTATCGCACTCATTGTCGGGATAATTATCCGGCTCCCACATTTTAGACGATTCTCCGCTGTTATCACCTCCAACATACCTAAGATTCATCCATCGATACATTTCTCTAACAGACGAAACCCTCATTGGAAGAGCGTAGGAATACAATAGATCATCCCCTAACCTAATATCCACATAAATTGTCCTATTTGGTTTCAATGCCTCGCAGATCATCACTCCTGAATCTTGAGAGAATTGCAGTAACATATCATACGGTATCTCAATACCGTTGCGATTGAGCGGCATCAACTGCGCGGAGGAAAGCGGCGATCCCGCCGTCGTCGTCATATTCTTAGTCTGAATCGCTCCTGTTTCTCCCCATGACAAATTGGCAAAACAGGCTTTAAACGAAGGGGCATTATCAGAACTAGAACGAACAAAATATTTAACCTGGCTACCCCAAGTTTCTCTAAATCGCTTAAAGTCTAAGGAGGCAGTAAAGAAATTAACAAGATCGTACGTTCCATTGATAACATCGTCATTGATATTAGGGTCGTCATCATCGTCGGCACCAACGTAATCGCCTTTGACCGTATCTTCATTTGTCCAATAACGGAAAATTCGTCCATTAAGACATGCATCAATATCTTCATGATCGATCGACCCATCCCGCGTCAAATCAACACGCAGAGGAGGCAGGACCGACGTTATCCGCTGCTCGGCGAAGTCGTAAACGCGATTCCCTCCGTCGGCGGCGACGTATTCAAACTTCAATTTGCATGAGCCGGGGGTGGACGAGGTCAGAATAACATTAATTTCCCCAGTCTTATTATAGCGGCGTAAAAGACTGCGCCATTTACGCATAGACAAGTAACGCACGGGACGAGATTGTGAATCAAGCAGTTTTTCACTTTCATGAAAGATGCCGTTCTCTTCTCGCCAAGCCGGCAGCCATGCCTGAAAATTTCCTACCACGTTTTCAAGCGAAATCTTAAAGACGCCATTCGTCATCAATATGTCGGACTTTAAGACGAGTTGTGCGGCGCGCTCAAGGTTAGTGCAAATCTCCATCGGAAAGCCCAGTCTCGCCGAAAGATTGTTATATCTGTCAAGACTTATGCGATTAGGAGGGCTTTCAATGTTTACGCCGAGAACGGTGCAATCAATGCGCTTATATGAAGCGCCGTTCGTGAAGAAAAATACGGTCGAATCCGCAAAGGTCCTACTTGGGGAAACGCCCGACATCGTTACGCTGCACGGCTCATACGCAATAGTGAAATTTTCTCCGTTGGAATCCTTGGCTGTTACTCGCTGAGTAGCAGACACCTTAGAGACATAATTCGACCCCCAATGACTCGGACAAGCACAACACTTCTTCGGCTCGCCGCCAGGAACGTCAAGGTGCAATGTATAAGCATTGGAACGGTAAAGATAAAATACATTATCGAGCGGATCCGCCATATAGGCGCTATTAAAATCGTCCTCATCCTCATCGCCATCTTCAAGCGTCGGAGCTAAGTTTTTGCCGCACGAACAATCGGAATAATAGCAATAACACCACTCATCGCTACAACAATCACAGCTCACGACCGATGAGCATTCGCAACGATTGATGTCAAGAGGCTCCTCTTCATCGTTTTCAACAACATCCTCTTCATCATCCGAAAGCTTTGGACAAAAACGAAGTTCCTGCGTATAGACAATGTTGGTTTCGTTAAGTCTAAGAGGATGGTTGACCTCGTAATTAATCAACCGCGAATTGTTTCGCGAAAACTTTGCGTATATTTCGGATGCAACAGGCGCTTCATTCGTAATGACCACATCCTCCGATTCACAACTCCAAATTGAAGTAAGGCCGCTAAACTCTTCTCCGTAAGCGAGAGAGACTCTGACATTCTTTGCCTCAAAATCATGAATGCAGGGCTCAGTTGATTTTGTATGCGGAAAGGCAATCCAACCGCGACGAAAAACATTAGATGGAATCATTCCAATTAACAAATCGTCTGAATCTATCGCTATTTCGAGACCTTCAGGCTTTTCGTACCAAAACGACTTTTTAACGCCTCTGCCAAGCGCAAGCAAAAGCGTATTTGTAACCAACGCTTCATTATTACGAAATCTTGTTAATCCTGTCGAAGAGCCAACAAGCGGCACAACCTTTTCACCGACTACGAGGCGACCAATGCCTGAGCCGCTAACGGATATTTTTAATACAGCCGTTTCATCAGATGGTATCGGCAATGAAAACACGCCATTAGTGGTACCTGAATAAAAGATATGTTCAAGAATAGTGTTTGTCGAACCTTCAGGATAAGATAACGGGTTTTCACTTTGAAGCGCAATCGCAAGACCGTCAGGATAATTAGGAGAAATCGAATACGCAACAAGCGGATTTGATTTCACTATAAAGATTTCATCATAGTCAGAGAGACCATCGTAATCTGAATCTGCATTATATGGGTCTGTATGATAGACAAAAAGCTCATCTTCTATCAAAAGTCCATCATCATCGCTATCTGAGTGAGGTGAATCTGACGGATCAAGTCTTCGGAATGCAAGGGAGGTGAGGAACGGGGAATGGGGAATGGGGAACGGGGAATGGGGAATGGTGCCGATGGTGATGTTAGAGGGGAAATTTTCGGGAATAACGCCCGAATCAACTTTTGACTTGATTGCCGATAGATCATAGCGATAAGTGAAATCGCCGTTTTCATAGAACTCAACTTGAAAAGAAATCGGCAGGTCTGACTCGCGATTGTAAAGCGCATTCTGCCAAGTAAGTTGCAACGTATTAGATGGGGTAAGGCAGTGCCAAAAGAGTGACGGGGAATAAGTGTCGAGAGATGAATTTAGCCGTGTAGAACGTGTAGAAACGGGTAGATTTTTTAATGTCGCCAGTGAGGTAGTGTAGCCTTGTTGAATATTGTCAGTGTCAATGTTGCCAATTTCCAATTGGGAATTGGTATTGGTTATTGGCAACATTCCCACATTGGCAACATTAATTCTCCCCTCTACACGATCTACATGTTCTACACGGCTAAAAACAATCCTCTCCCAATTCGCTTCCGGCACAATGCCGAGCGGAGCCTTAAATGGATAATACTCTCTCGCCGCAAATACCGTTGTTGTCGGCGACAAAGCTTCCACCCATCCATCCGAATGAACTCTAAGTCCCGTTCCCCATTCCCCGTTCCCCGTTCCCCTCAAATATACCCAATCCTCCGCCGCACCAAATACTTTCCAATCCTCGCAGACGACTGCGTTTGACGGAGCAGTAAAATCATACAACTCATTCGTCCCAATGCGCGTTAAGACAAAGCCACGCGCAAAATCCTCTTGAGCGAGAGATAGGGGATAGGGGTTAGGGGTTAGTTCTGACTCCTGTCCCATAATCACTGACTCCTGACTACTAACTCCTGACCCCCGACTACTAACTCCCATTCCCAATTCCCTATTTTTCTCCTCTAAAGTTGGAAATGCCGTATAAGTTGCCCACGCCGACCAAACAAGAAACAAACACGCAAACGGCCAACCGTACTTTTTTGCAAAATGCACATATCGAACGGGAAGTTTACCCAAAAAATAAAAAAGCCATAAGGCAAGCAAAGCCGCCAACCCAGAAAGACACGCCTTCAGGAGGAAAAATTCAATAATCCTTTTTATAATTGCAACATCCATCTCAATCGCTTTCCAAGGCTTATCTAATCATTGTGCAGAAAAGAAAAGCGGCTCTCTACAAGAGTCATTTTACAGAAGCGGTGACTTTCATATATGCTTTTCATATTTTGGAATTATAGCATATATCACATATAAGCGCATCTCGTGTTGGTGCGATTCTATTTCGTTGATGAAAGGCGTTACAACTCCGTAGCGAGTCGAGACCGAGGAGGAGCGCCGGACACCTCCTGACGCGACACCATATTAAAAAATGAAACAACGATATAAAATCTCGCCCATTGTTTAGAGTTTCAGATAATAGGGGCGTATTTTTGGTATAATATGTCGCTGAACTTCAAAAACTCAAGGAGTCTAAAATGAAAATAGCAATTGGTTCCGATCATGGAGGCGTGGAGCTTAAGGCCGCGCTTTTGAAATCTATTTCTAACGATGTAGTGTTTTTTGATAAAGGTCCCGCAGACAAGTCAAGTTGCGATTATCCGGATTATGGCGTTGCCGTAGCTAAGGCGGTCGCGTCAGGCGAAGTCGATTTTGGTGTTCTTATCTGCCGCAGCGGGATCGGTATGTCGATGGTCGCGAACCGTTTCCAGAATGTGCGCGCGGCTCTCTGCCCTACAGTAGAGTCTGCGGTCATGACGCGTCAGCACAACGGCGCGAACGTTCTTTGTCTCGGGGCTGACAATGTTTCCGTCGAGTACGCGGTTGAAATCGTAAAGGCTTTCATTTCAACGCCTGTCGATATGGATCAGCGCCATGAGCGCCGCCGCTGGAAGCTTGAGCGCGCTTCTCGTCTTTCGGATGCCTCCGGTCTTATGAAGGACGATCCTGAAGTTTGGGCGGCTATTGAAGCTCAGACGGTTCAGGAAGATACTGAAATCAACCTCATCGCCTCTGAGAATACGTCATCCCGCGCGTGCCGCGAGGCCGCCGGAAGCGTTCTTATGAACAAGTATGCAGAGGGCTATCCGGGCAAGCGCTGGTATTCGGGCTGTCTGCCGGTAGACGCGGCGGAAGAACTCGCCAGAAAGCGCGCTTGTGAGCTTTTCGGCGCAGAACACGCCAATGTCCAGCCCCATTGCGGCAGCGCGGCGAATATGGCCGTTTATTTCGCGACGATAAAGCCGGGCGATACGATTCTTTCGATGTCGCTTGATCAGGGCGGCCACCTTTCTCACGGCTCCCCCGTCAATTTCTCAGGCAAGTTCTACAATATCGTGCCTTATACGGTAGATAAAGAGACTGAACAGCTTGATTATGACGCTTTGGAAAAGCAGGCGATGGAAGTTAAGCCAAAGATTCTTCTTACCGGCGCTTCCGCATATCCGCGCAAGCTTGATTTCAAGCGTATTCGCGAAATCTGCGACAAGGTCGGCTGCATCATGATGGTCGATATGGCTCACATCGCAGGTCTCATCGCCGGCGGTGCGCATGAATCTCCCGTTCCGTACGCAGACTTCGTGACGACGACGACGCACAAGACTCTCGGTGGTCCTCGTGGCGGTATGGTTCTTTGTAAAGCCGAATACGCCAAGGCGATCGACTCGGCGGTTTTCCCGGGGATGCAGGGTGGCCCTCTTGAGAACATTATCGCGGCCAAGGCCGTGTGCTTCCGTGAATGGATGCAGAGCGAGAAGAAGGACTATGCTCAGCAGGTCGTTAAGAACTGCGCCGTTCTTTGCAAGACCGTTCAGGATCGCGGGTATCGCATCGTTTCCGGCGGAACCGACAACCATCTTTTCCTAGTTGACGTCAAATCGACAAAGGGCATTACTGGTAAGGAGGCCGCCGCCGCTCTTGATGCGGCAGGCATCGTCGTAAACAAGAATACGATTCCTTATGATACTGAATCGCCTTTCAAGACTTCCGGCATTCGCGTGGGCACGGCTTCCGTCACGACGCGCGGCATGAAGGAGCCTGAGATGATCAAGATCGGCACGTGGATAGCCGATGTTCTTGACAACATTTCAGATACGGCCGTTCAAGAGCGCATCAAGAGCGACGCGGCTAAGCTTGTCGCCAATTTCCCTGTGCCGTAAGGTTGAATGCTGCTTAAAGTAGAAAATCTGAGCGTCGCGTTCAGGATGGAAGGTAAGACTTCCGTGCCGGTTCGCGGCGTCAGTTTTTCTATCGAAAATGGAGATCGCGTTGCGCTGGTCGGCGAGTCTGGCTGCGGTAAGAGTTTGACGGCGCTTTCAATCGGCTCTCTTGTCGATAGAGCTCAAATAAAAGGGTCAATTACGGGGACTGACCGTATCGCGTACGTATTTCAAAATCCCATCCAGTCGCTGAACCCCGTCATGCGCATCGGCAGGCAGATTGAGGAGGCTTCTCCAAGGCGCAGGATGTCGCCAAAGGAAATAGGTGATGCGCTCGAATCTGTCGGAATCGCGCGCACTTCGGCGAAAAGATATCCGTGCGAATTTTCGGGCGGCCAGCAGCAGCGCATAATGATAGCGATGGCGCTTGCGGCGGAGCCTGAACTTCTGATAGCGGATGAGCCCACGACTGCTCTTGATGTTATTACTCAGAAAGAGGTTCTCGATCTCATAAACGAAAAGGCTATCGAGCGGGGAATGTCCGTCTTGCTGATAACGCATAATCTCGCTCTGGTCAAGCGTTATAGCAGATTCGTTAATGTGATGTACGCGGGCAAAATCGTTGAATCGGGGCCTGTGGAGAGAGTTCTTTCATCGCCCAGGCATCCGTATACACAGGGCCTTATAGCGGCCGTGCCTGATATTAAATTACCTAAAAACGCTCCTCTTAAAGACATCCCCGGCACTGTCCCTGCGCCATGGAATTGGCCTGAGGGCTGCGCGTTTCATCCGCGCTGCCCTTACGCCAAAGAAGAATGTCATTTGCCTTCGTTTGCCGTCTGCCCGTTTGTCGAAGACGTGTAACCGTCGGCGTTGGCGCCCCAGGCCAGCATGAAGAGAATCATGCCGAAAAGCGCCATCGCGGCAATCGCGAAAAGGGCGGGGCCCCAACCGAAAGTCTCTTTCATAAACGCTATTCCAATGCCGGAAACGAGCGTTGAGGCGTAGCCCATGATGCCGGTAAAGCCGTTGGCCATGGCGGCCGCCTCTTTCGTCGCCTGATTGGCGGCGACAATGCCGATCAAGGCTTGAGGGCCGTATATGCAAAATCCTGAGCCCATCAGCAACAAGGTGGCCTGCCAGATGGGAGCACCCTCGGGGAGGAACCAAAAGCCGAAGGCGAACATCGCGGCAAAGAGCATGCAGAATACGCAAGTTCTGACACCGCGGCCTTTAAACCATTTGTCCGTGGCCCACCCGGCGAAAATCGTTCCAACAACTGCGGCCAGCTCAAATGCGATGATCATAAGGCCGCCCTTGGCTACGGGAATGCCCTTAAACTGCTTGAGGAATGTTGGACCCCAGTCGAGAAAGCCGAAGCGCACGATATAAACGAAGAAGTTCGCCAGCGCTATGAGCCAAATGACACGATTGCCGAACACGAGACGACGGCGGTCTGCTGATGTTATTGACCCCGCGGCGCCTGAATCGGTTTTCGCTGTTCCTTCGATTTCAAGTTCTTCAACGCCCGCTTCGGACGGAGAATCTTTGACGGCGAAGAAACAATATATTGAAATGAGAAGCGCTAAGGCGCCTGGAACTATAAAGCACCACCGCCAGCCTAACCCAAGATAGATGAGATACGAGCAGAGCCCTAACGCCATGACTGCGCCAAAAGAGTGGGAAGTGTTCCAGATGGACATCTTCGTCGCCAGCTCCTTCGGATGAATCCAATGCGTAAGCATCTTGGCGCACGCCGGAAAGCCCATGCCTTGAGTCCAGCCGTTCATGATCCAGAAAACTGCGAAAAGAACCGACAGCGATGTAAAACCGAAGAAGAGGTTCATCAGCGCCGACAGCGTTATGCCGATAGTCATGAATATGCGGCCGTTGAGACGGTCTGCCCAAAAACCGTTGATGAATCTGCTTAAGCCGTAGACGATGCCGTGTATGGAGAGCATCGTGCCGAGCGCGTATGTGGAGATTACGCCTTCGTCAAGCATTCCCGGCTGCGCCATCGAAAGGTTTTTGCGCGTCAGATAGAAGAAAGCGTAAACGATTGCGCTTGAGAGGATGAATTTGGTCTGCGCAGAGCGAAAAGATTTTTCGTCTTTCATATTTTCTATTCGTCAGTTATCGATTTTGTCAAACGTATCTACGGTTATTGCAGGCTTCGTGCCGGTGTAGGCGGATAGATCTTCTTTTGTGGTTTCGCCTGAAAGAACGCAAATGAAATCAACTTTGGCGTTATCCGCTATGGCCTTGTCGGTATAGAGCCTATCTCCCACGACGGCGATTTCTTCTGGTGCGAACTTGTCGAGAACGGTCTTAAGAAGTGTGGGACTCGGTTTTCCGAAAATATGGCTGGGCTTCATTCCGTTCGTGATTTCGAGGAATTTCATCATACCTCCAATATCAGGAATGGGGCCACGTTCACTCGGACAGCAGTTGTCGGGGTGTGTCGCGACAAAATCAACCGGTTTTTGATTGGTTGTTCTGATTGGGCACATGGGGCTTGGCGCGACATTGCGCATGTTCCAAAGGCTCGTCGCGTTGGCCAGTTTCTCGTACGTCAGCTCCTTATCGTAAGTAAGAGCTATAAGCTCGTTCTCCTCGGGATTGTACTCGAACTTAACCTGCATATCCAAGAGGCGCTCGGTCATGTGGGCTTTTACCTTTTCGCTCGCCAAAAGATATACAGACTTATATCCTTTTTCGCGAATGTAGGATTCGAGCGTAATAAGGGGAGTTAAAATTTCATGCGGCTTGACGGGTATGTTGGCTCCGGAGATTTTTTTGATATATTCTTCAGGAGTTTTCGACGTATTGTTTGTAAGGTAGAAGAAAGAGAATCTGTCATCTTCTATTGATTTGATTACAAAATCGACAGCGCTCTTTATCGGATCGGGACCCATGAAAAGCGTCCCGTCAAGATCGCATACAAAAGCTTTTTTCTTATTTATATCAAACATAGCAGACATTATAACACCTATCGTGCATAATGACAAGTAGAGTAATTTCGTATTCGTAATCGGTCAGTGAGCGGGGTTGTCACTTAAGAACTTAATATTTGTTCCGCACCGTAATCTAATTTTTCTATAGGTGACAACCCCGCTCACTGACCGATTACATCCCACTGCATAGGAGAGTGGGTTGATGTTGAAATGTTTGAATGTTAGAATGTTGGAATGTTTGAATGTTAGAATGGGGTTTGGAAGGTTTAGGAGGTTTAGAAAGTTTAGATAGAAAAGATATCCATTCTCGAACTTGAACTCCGAACTCGAACTTCTATTAGTCAGAAAGTTACTTTCGTTACTTGGAGATTTGGAGTTTTGGAGATCTGGAGGGGTTTTAGTTGGAGTTTAGAGTT
>CAJGDE010000072.1 GCA_904502135.1 Kiritimatiellia bacterium | reverse complement strand
CGCTTTCGGGTCTTTCCGCCTCGCAGGGTACGGAACTCTGCGCCACGGCGGAACACATCTTGAGCGCCCAGGTTGCGCTTGAGACGCTTGGCGACGCGGACATAGCGGACGATATGGAGATAGCCGCCTACAATACACTTCCCGCGACGCTCGCTCCGGACGGAAAGGGCGTCCGCTACTATTGCCTGCTGAACCAGCCGGAGTGCGTTAACGGCGAGCTGCACTTTCGGCATAACGGCAAAGATTACTTCTGCAATGTCCCTGGGCCGTATTCGGGATTTGGGTGCTGCCGTTCCAATTTCCACTTTGCGTGGCCAAAGTTCGCGGAGTCGATGTGGATGAAGCGCGATGGCGGGCTTGCGGCGACTGCATACGGCGACTGCACTGTCAAGACGCCGATAGCGACGATTGCCGAGACGGGCGGCTATCCGTTCTCGGACAATGTGCGGCTTGAAATCGTCGAGACAGCGGGCGGGGAGTGGCCGCTTTTCGTGCGTATCCCCGGCTGGTGCAAGGACGCGAAGGTCAAGGTGAACGGTGCAGACGGCGGGTGCGCCCGGGCGGGTTCGTCCATGCGGCTTGCGCGCAAGTGGAAGAAGGGCGACGTGGTGGAACTTTCGTTTCCCTCGAAGCCGGCAGTCACGCATTGGAAAGACGATTCGATTGCCGTCATGCGCGGGCCGCTTCTTTACGCCCTCAAGATCGACGAGGACGAAAAGGCCGTCAATGCGAAGGATTGCAAGAACGCAAAGAGGGACGCGAGCGGCGTTCTGCGCGACGTGGAACTTGGCTTCCCGATGAAGGAGCTGCGGGCGAAGTCGCCGTGGAACTACGCGCTTGTCGCGGACGGCGCAAACGGAGAGCCGCAGTTCCATGTAAAGGGTGAAGGTCTTGGCCTCCGACTTGCGGTCAAGGCCGTGCGCACAGGCTACGCGGGATGGGGAACGATGAGAGCAGACGCACCAGCGCGAGCCGAAGACCCTCCGCCAAGTCCCGTTCCTGCGGCGGCGGTGCAAGGCAAGGCCGAAACGATAGAGCTTGCGCCGATTGCGCTCACGCAGCTTCGCATCACCCTCTTCCCGTGGATAAAATGAACATATCAAGACGGGAGTTTCTGCTCGGCGCGGCGGCGTTAGGGCTGGGCGGATGGCGGCTCTTTGCGGCTCCTTCTGGCTGGAAGCACGGCGGCAAGCCCATAACGGCAAAATGGAGTCGAGCATGAGAACAACGACAATCCACGTCGCGATTGCCGCCGCGATTGCGACCGTTGCGACATTCTGCGCAATGGCGGCGGAAACGGGCAACGGACTCGGACAGAAGACGGGCGAACCCCAGAGCGGATTACGCTATCTGAAGGTGTGCCGGGCGAACGGCGGCGGACAGCCGGTCGTGGACGCCGCACCGCCCGCTACGAATGGAGCGTTCAGGATCATGTCGTACAACGTCCGCTTCGGCAAGGGCATGGACGGCGTCAGGGACTACAGACGCACCGCCCGTTGCATTCTGTCGGAGGGACCGGATTATGTCTGCGTACAGGAGATATGGAACTGGAAGGAGTTCAGGCGCCTTGCCGGCTATCTCGGAATGTACGGAGCGTTCGCCAATTCCCGCCATTTTCTCGGCAATGCCGTTTTCTCCCGCGAGAAGCCGATCAGGTGCGAGGCCGTGGAGCTGCCGTATTCCAAGAAGATGGGGCGAACGCTCGTAATCTGCGAATACAAGGATTTCGTCGTGGCCTCGATGCATTTCGATCTGGACGTGAACAAGCGGAAGGAGTCGGTGAGGGTCGTCCAAAAGGCTCTTGAGAAATATTCAAAGCCGGTGTTCATCGCAGGCGACTGGAACAATTTTCCGAAATCTCCCGTGCTGAAGGGATTGAAGAAGTTCGTCAAGGTGGTTTCCCCTGAAAAGAACGTCCATACATATCATCTGCGGACGATGAAGCGCAAGGAAGCCGTCATAGACTACATTGCAATCGATAAGACCCACGCAAAGGACTTCTCGGTGCTGCGGTCGTACGAGGTGCCAGACCGCAAGACATCCGACCACTCGCCGATAGTGGTAGAGTTGAAGCCGGCGGAGGGTGAAAGGGTTGCGCCGCTATGACAAGGAAAACCTACTGTGGCAATTTACTGTGGCAATCAGGTCTGCCCCTGTTGGCAAACAGCATAGGCTGGAGTGGGAGAATGGTTTAATGTTTGAATGTTAGAATGTTTGAATGTTCGAATGTTAGAATGAGGGTTTAGAAAGTTTAGAGTTCGAGTCGAGACCGAGGAGGCGCGCCGGACACCTCCTAAAGCGACACCATATTAAAAAATGACTCAACGAAATAAAATCGTACCCATTTGCGTTTTCCAACACGACTAATTTTGGTATAATAGGCAAGTTATGATGAATGTATTTAATAGTCTTACTCGAAGAAACGAGGAGTTTAAGCCTCTTATAGGCGATGAGGTCCGTTTTTATACGTGCGGACCGACGGTTTACAATTTTGCGCATATCGGCAATTTCCGTGCGTATTCGTTTGAGGACGTCTTAAGGCGCGTTATAAAGTTTAACGGCTATAAGGTCAAGCAGGTGATGAATCTCACCGATGTTGACGATAAGACGATTCGAGGAGCGAACGCGGCGGGAGTGGCGCTTACCGATTATACGAAGACGTATAAAGACGCTTTCTTTGCCGATCTTAAGAAGCTTAATATCGAGCCGGCTGAGATTTATCCCGCCGCGACCGATCATATACCGGAGATGATCGATCTTGTCTCGAATCTCATTGAAAAGGGCGTGGCGTATCAGAGTGAAGACGGCTCTGTTTACTTTAACGTCAGAAAATTTCCGGGCTACGGAAAACTTGCGCATATTGATTTCGATAATCAGCGAACGGGCGCGAGGTGCGCTTCTGATGAATATGACAAAGAAAATGTCGGAGATTTCGCGCTTTGGAAAGCGTGGGAAGAGTCCGACGGTCCCGTCGGTTGGGATTCTCCCTGGGGGCGCGGTCGTCCCGGCTGGCATATCGAGTGCTCGGCTATGTCGATGAAGTATCTTGGCGAGACGTTCGATCTTCATACCGGCGGTATTGACAATCTCTTTCCTCATCACGAAAACGAGATAGCTCAGGCCGAAGCCGCCACTGGCAAGCCATTTGTTTCAACATGGATGCATTGCGCCCACCTGAAGGTCAACGGCGAGAAGATGTCGAAGTCTCTCGGCAATTTCTTTACCCTAAGAGACCTTATTGAAAAGGGTTGGACGGGTCGCGAGATAAGATACGTTCTTATAAATGCGCATTATCGTCAAGGGCTCAATTTCGCCTTCAGCGCCCTTGAAGACGCCAGAAAGTCGCTTGAGCGCATAGATCGGGCGGTGGATGCGCTTGAAAAGCGCGTGGATGAGGCTTCTCCGACACCGGAGTTCGCGAAAAAGGCTCTTGAAGATTTTACGGCGGCCGTAAACGACGATCTTAACATCCCCAAGGCTTTTGCCGCGCTTTTCGAACTCGTGCGCGAGACAAACGCATCTCTCACCAAGGCCAAAGGAGTACTTGACGCTTTCAAGCGGATGGATGAGGTGCTCGGCGTAATCTTTTTTGAGAAAAAAGCTGAAGAGGAGATTCCTTCTGATATTGCTGCTCTTCTTGAAGAGCGCGCTACGGCGAGAGCTTCCAAAAACTGGGCAGAATCTGATCGTCTTCGCGATGAGATCGCGTCAAAGGGTTGGATTGTAAAAGACTCAAAAGAGGGTCAATCATGCACAAAGAAGTAAAAACGGCCGCAGAACTTGAAGAGGCCGTAAAAACCGGTGAAGCACTTGTCGACTTTTGGGCGACATGGTGCGGGCCGTGCCTTATGATGGGAAAGATCATAGAATCTGAACTTGAGGTGCAGATGCCACAGCTGAAAGTCGTGAAAGTGAATGTCGATGAAGCGCCAGAACTGGCCGCCAAATTCGGCGTTATGTCGATACCCGCGCTTTTCTGTTACAAAAACGGCGTCAAATGCGGTGAATTTATCGGTGTGACCGACGCTAAAGTGATAAGGAGCTCTTTTGCATGAAATCCAAAGCACTGTTCTTTTTTGCAGCGACTTTTTGCTGCGGTTTGATTTTTGCTTCAGGTGAAGATTGTTCATGCTCCGTCACTCCGGAATCGCAAGGTGTCTCCTCTCAGGGGATTCTCGACTGGATAGACGCCTGCGAAAAAGAATTCGACGCTGTGCACGGCTTTGTCATCCGCCGTCACGGCAAGGTCATCGCAGAGGGCAGCTGGAAGCCCTTTGACACACTCAACGAGCCGCATATTCTTTATTCGCATACAAAAAGCTTCATCTCTACAGCCATAGGTCTTTTGGTCGACGAGAAAAAACTCGATCTTGACGAGAGGGTCGTAGATATCTTTCCTTATGATCTGCCGGCCGAGAAAAGCGACAGATTGAAATCTCTCAGGGTAAGAGATCTTCTTACGATGAACATGGGGACGAAAGACCATCAGCTTAAAACAAATAAAAGCTGGGTGAAGACCGCTCTTGCGAAAGAGTTTCTGGTAGATCCCGGAACGCGTTTTAAATATGATTCAGACGCGACATTTCTTCTTTCGGCGATAGTGCAGAAAAAGTCGCAGATGAAGACGATGGATTATCTTGAGGAAAAGCTTTTTAAGCCTCTTGGGATACGTAACGCCTGGACGACCTGCTCTCCGGAGGGTATTGCTTGCGGCGGCTGGGGTATGCACATGACCACGCGTGATATTTCCAAATTCGGGCAGCTCTATCTCAATGAAGGCGTTTGGAAGGGCCGCCAGATAATATCGTCAGACTGGGTGAGACTTGCCACTTCCAAGCAGACGGCGAGCGGTTGGGGCGATGTCGTTGAATCGGATAGCGATTGGTATCAAGGCTACGGCTTTCAGTTCTGGCGCTGCCGTTACAATGCCTACCGTGCAGACGGCGCCTATGGCCAGTTTACGATAGTGATGCCCGATCAGGATGCGGTCGTTTCGATTAACGCTTCGTTGCCTGATATGGTTAAAGAGCTTGAGCTTGTCTGGAAGCATCTTCTGCCCGCGATGAAGAAGGGTACTTTTGCTGAAAATAAAGCTTTGTCCGATAAGCTTTCACGGCGCTGCAGAAACCTTATGCTGAAAACGCCTGAAGGTTCGCTTGACGGAATCGAAAAGTTTTTGGGTAAATACGAATTCGAAAAGAACAGCCGTGGGTTTGAGTCGATTTGCTTCAATCTTGAAAACGGCGCGCTCACATGTTCTCTTAAGGCTCGTGCGGGCGAGTGGAAGGTTCCTGTCGGGGTTAAAGAATGGAAACGCGGAAAGCTTAAAATCGACCCGGAAAATTACGAGTCGATCGGGCTTGCCATTTTAGATCAGAGCGTTGCGTCAGCTTTGGCCGTTGACTCGAAAGGTGAGCTGAAATTCCGTATGCTTTTCATTGATGCGACGCTTTGTCTCGATCTTACGGTAGCTGAAAAAAATTCTTCACTCGTTCTTGACGGCAAGTTAAGCGGAATGTACGGTACGAAACTTTCCGCGACAAGACAGGTAAAATAAAATAAGGATTGTATTCGTTATGGATCTTTCATCAAAAATCAGATCTGCTTTCGAGGCGGCGTTTCCCGGGGAAGATTTCTCGTTTGTGAGAGTAGTTCCGGCCACCGACCCGAAATTTGGCGATTATCAGTGCAACGATGCTCTTAAAATAGCGAAAAAGTTTTCGATGAAACCTCGCGATGCCGCCGCTAAAGTGGCGGAGAATATCGATTCGTCGATAAAGGTCGAAATAGCAGGGCCCGGGTTTCTTAACCTGACGGTCGGCACAGAGTGGCTTTCAGGTGAACTTAAGCGGATTTACGACGATAAGAATCTTGCTGTTCCTCAGACGGGGGAAGGCAAAAAGATCGTTATAGATTACTCTTCGCCAAACGCCGCCAAGCAGATGCATATCGGGCACATCCGCTCGACCGTTATCGGCAACGCCATAGACAGAATCTTTCGTGCGCTCGGCTACGATGTGATAGCCGACAATCATCTTGGCGATTGGGGAACTCAGTTCGGTATTCTTATTATGGGCTATCGCCAATGTCTGAGCGAAGAGGAAAGAGAGAATCTGACTGTCGCAAATCTCGAAAAGTGCTATGTTCTTTCAGCCGCCAAGGCGAAGGAGGATGAAACCTGGAAAGACAGCTGCCGCGCGGAACTTGTAAAACTCCAGCAGGGCGACGAGGCCAATCTTTCATTGTGGAAGCGGTTTATCGACATTTCAATAGCCGAGTTTGACCGTATGTATGCGCAGCTTGGAGTTAAGTTCGACACATACAGGGGTGAATCGTACTATAATGAAATGATGCCCGCGGTAGTTGAAAAGCTTCTTGCGTCCGATCTTGCAAAAGAATCCGAAGGGGCTCTTGTCGTCGATCTTTCAGAAGAGAAACTGGCCGTTGCCATCGTGCGCAAATCTGACGGCGGTTACAATTACACGACAAGCGATTTGGCCTGCGTAGAAAGCAGAGTAAAGGATTATGCGCCAGAGCGCATTATCTATGTCACTGACGATAGACAGCAGCTTCATTTCAAACAGTTCTTCTCGATAGCCGCGAAGCTCGGGCATAATGTAAAGCTCGTGCACGTTCCGTTCGGGCTTATGTCTTATCAGGGTAAGGCTATTTCAACCCGTGAGGGCAATTTGATCAAGCTTGACGATCTTTTGTCCGAGGCGGTCAAGCGCTCCTACGATATCGTGAAAGATCGCGGAGGAGATGAGAATCTCGCCAAGGCTATCGGTTTTGGCGCGGTGAAATATGCCGACCTTTCTCACGATCCGGCTACGGCAATCGACTTTAACTGGGATAAGGCATTGGCGCTTGAGGGTAATTCAGGCCCGTATCTCCAGTACGCATACGCCCGCGTTCAATCGCTTCTTGCGAAAGCTCAGGATTTCGATTGTGAAGCGACCGAGATTTTGCCTGAAACACCGAGCGAAAAGCGCCTTGCGCTGCAGCTTCTTGAGTTCCCTGGCGCTGTTGTAAGAGCAGCTGAAGCTTATAAGCCCAGCGTCCTTGCGGATTATCTTTTCCAGACGGCGCAGCTTTATTCCAGCTTCTATCAGAATTCGCCCGTGCTGAAAAGCGACGAGCCTTTGAGATCGAGAAGACTTAAGCTTTGCCTTTTGTTTGGCAGGGTTCTTAAGCGCGGTCTTGAACTTCTCGGCATTGAAACGCCTGAAAGGATTTAATCATGAAAACAAAAATACTTCAGTTCGGAGAAGGTAATTTTCTTCGTTGTTTCGTCGACTGGATGGTTCAGAAGATGAACGATAAGATGTCGTTTGACGGAGCCGTGCAGATAATTCAGCCTATCGGCGATGAACTTTCCGCGCCTTCAAAGATACTTAATGAGCGCTCCGGCATGTATCATACGTGTCTAAGAGGCGTTATTGACGGTAAAACGGTCGAAGAGATCGAGAAGATCGAATGCGTAAAAGGTGTGGCTCTTTGGAGCGATCTTGAGAAATACGCCTGCGAGAAAGACCTTCGCTTCGTTTTTTCAAATACGACCGAGGCCGGGATTCAGTATGTGGCGAACGAAAACACGTTTCCGGCGAAGGTGGAGCGTCTTTTGAAGGCGCGTTTAGACTCTTCTCTGCCGGGGCTTGTGTTTATTCCGTGTGAACTTATAGAGCATAATGGAGATAAACTCAAAGAGTGCGTTCTTAAATATGCCGAAGATCATGGCGACAAAGCCCTTATGTCGTATATTGAGAATGAATGTGTTTTTTGCTCTACGCTTGTCGACAGAATAGTTGCCGGGCGTCCGGACTCAGAGTCTGCCGAGCGTTATGCCAAAGAGTTAGGCGAGCGCGACGAGACGCTCGTATGCGGCGAGCCGTTCCATTTCTTCGTTATCGAAACGCCCGAAGGGTTCGACCTTGAAAAAGAACTCCCGCTTAAGGCCTCAGGTGTCAATGTCGTTTATACCCGCGATATGCAGCCGTACCGCACGCGCAAAGTGAGATTTTTGAACGCGACTCACACGACGATGGTTTATTATGCTCTTGAGAAGGGCTTTACCGAAGTTGCGCAGTGCATTGAAGATGAATCTTTCAACGCCTTTGTTAAAAAGGTGGTTTTTGAAGAGATTTATCCGACCGTCGATCTGAGCGATGAAGAAAAGACGGAATATGCCAAATCGGTGCTTGAACGCTTCGCCAATCCTTTCGCGCATCATAAGCTTGAGTCGATCGCGCTTAATACGCTGGCGAAGTGGAAGACGCGCTGTCTGCCGGTCGTATGCGATTACTACGCGAAATTCGGAAAGCTGCCAGAAAACATGATGGCGGGTTACGAGGCGATTGCCCGTCATTACGACAAGTAGTTTTTTACGGGGCCTTCTTCAGCGCTGCTGCGAAGGCTCCGTCATAGCCGCTTTCAAACGGCAGAGACTCTCGCGATTCCACAAGAGTAAATTCCTTGTGCTGCGACAGAAAGTCCGCGATCTGTAATCCGTTTTCCTCCTCTTCGTTAGAGCAGGTTGAATATACCAATGTCCCGCCGGGTTTTACCAGACGCGAGGCTTTGTCGAGAATTTCCTTCTGAAGCGAGATAAGCGCATTGAGTTTCTCTTCGCTCCAATTCCATCTGGCGTCGGGCTTTCGGCGCAAAACTCCCGTATTGGAGCAGGGCGCGTCAACAAGCACCTTGTTGAAGAGTCTTGTTTCATTTTCAAACGATCCGATAACTTCGACCTTGTCTTTGAGGTTCGTGCGGTCAAGGTTGGATATAAGTTTTTTTCGGCGTCGCGGGTTTATTTCGCATGCGCACACTTTAGCCGAGCGCCATGCAAGCTGAATCGTTTTTCCGCCGGGCGCCGCGCACGCGTCAAGAACGGTTTCTCCGCTCTGCGCGTTCATGAGATCTACGGCAAGGCGTGTGGCGGGATCTTGCACGATGAACTCGCCGCGCTGAAAACCGTCAATGTTATCGACGCGTTTTCCTCGTTCGAGTTTTTCATATCGGCCATCCGGGTAGGCAAGGAACGTTTCTGAAGGTTCATTGTGCCACTGTGCGAGTTTCTGCGCGTCTTCTGCGCCGAAGCGCTTTACCCATCTGCGGTACAGATTGGAGGGCATGCTTTCGCGTTCGTCAACGCAGGCGTTTAGAAGATAAGCGTCAAATTCTTCGCGTCTTCTAATCAGGTTTCTCAGAACGGCATTTACGGTTTTTGCGATTGAAGGGTTGGGGCATTCTTTCGCGGCCTCGACAGTCTCGTTGACGGCGGCAAAATCGGGCACATCCGGCATATAGAGTATTTGGGCAGCTCCTATATAAAGGAGCGCTTCCATTTCGCCTTTGGGCCATTTCTTTACAAGCATGCGTAAGATAGAGCCAAGCGGACGGAATCGCCTTATCGCGGTATAGACGAGATCTTGGATAAAGGCGCGCTCAGAGCCTTCCGGCAAGAGACCTGCGGGGTAATCACGGGTAACGAGCCAGCGCGCAAAAATGAATGATGCGGTTCTGCGTGAATTGTTCATTTTAGAATTTTAGACGCTCAGCAAGAGCTTTGAGTTTCTCCATGTCGCCCGAAGTGTTTTCGAAGACGAGCCGTTCGCCGTTTTTGCGCGGTACGATGTGAAAGTGGATGTGCTTGACGGTTTGTCCAGCTGCCTCGCCGTTGTTCTGAAGAATGTTGAAGCCGTCCGCATCAAGAGCTGTTGTGGCGCGACGGGCGATCTTTTTTACCCGTACTATGAGTTTTTTCAAAACTTCTTCATCGACATCAAGAAGGTTTTCGTAATGTTCTTTCGGTATTACGAGGATATGCCCCTCGGAGAAAGGGTTGATGTCGAGATATGCGAGAAATTCATCATCTTCATACACTTTGAAAGAAGGGATTTCTCCGGCGGCTATCGCACAGAATACGCAATTGTTTTTCATGGCGCAAATTATATCAAATTTTCACGCCCCCGAACGAGAGGATATTCCAGATACCATATTCTGCGGCGCATTTGCCGCGGATTTGGTATAATGTTGGAATGAAATTGGCAACGATAGCGACGATGATGAAACGCATTCCCGAAATTGTTGTTATCAATCTCGGGCAGAGATGACTCCGTTGAGCATCTGGCGCAAAGAACGCAAGAAAAGGAAACTGAAGATGAAAAAACTGATGGTGGTGCTAAGATGCGCGGCAATGGTCGCGCTAGTGGTCGAAGACACCGAGTCGCACGCCTTTCTGCGTGAAGGAGTGGATTTGTCTTAAACTGAGATGCGACGCGGTAAGTTTTTTAGACAGG
>CAJGDE010000071.1 GCA_904502135.1 Kiritimatiellia bacterium | reverse complement strand
GTTTGTATAATTATTATATCCTGAATATCCAACAGCGCTAAGAGTGGTAAATCTCACCATTTCATTTGTCTCATAACTGTACCAATCAGAAGCTATTTGCGAACAATTATTTGAAACGACTTTAACTAAATCCATAAAGCGCTCCAAGTGAATTCCATCAAGTTCAAAATCAACACCGCCACCACGAACACCTGAGAAAAAATATTCTGGTGTACGCAATTTTCCGTTAAAAACATAATCCGAATATATATGTTGCGTTTTCTGATAAACATTTGTCTGTATGTCATATTTATCTGCAAAACAAAATGACACATATGCAATAAAGACAAATGTACTTAACTCTAATCTTTTCATATTACTCCTTTGGTTTATTATATTTAATTGTTCCGTCTAACATTTTTTTAGCATTTCTTCCAACACCATCCGGCCTAGCACTTATTACCCAACCATCATAATCAACAATTCCACAGTGTCCTTGTCCATTAGGATTTTCACGCGCCGCCAAGAAGCCTGGTTCTGGATAAACAGAGCCAAGATGTATCCATTCACCAATATTTCTCCCGGTCGCCCAATCATTAGCAACAGGTGGATATGTGCCGCCAAACAAATGCGATGTCTGATTGTGCAGAACTTCAAATCCCGCTTCTATTGCAACATCAGCAACAAATCTATTGCATTTCCACTTCCCTTCCCCAACCCTTGAAAAACCATTTTTACTTGATAATGTCATTAAGTACCCATACTCAGCCAACCCCAAATACTCTATTGCTGCAATTCTCAAACTCAACAAGGCCGCAGAACGCGCGACTCCAATATGATTTCTTTCTCCTTTTTCAGCCGGCCCTATATTTTCTTTTATCGCCTCACAATACGGTTCACTTTCTTTATGAACATATACCGTTTCATTAGATTGAACACCGCAAATAAGACGAGCCTTTAATGCAAAGATCCCAGGGGTTGCCATTAAAAGCGAAGCATCCGTTCCGCCAATACCTTTCTTTACCCAAGAATCGTATTCTTTATTATAACTCCTTTGCGCCGTATGCCATTCAACATTTGTAGTAAAATAAACATCAGGCACTGTTTTTAACGAAATGCCCACATAAGAATCTTTTACCACGCACATCCCTTTCGTTGGAGCCGACGGTATAATAACCTCTAAAGGATCGATAACCGTTATCGTCTTATCAAAATAATTCCCCACATTTCCTTCATCATCAATAAATTCACATCTAAATATCACATCTCCCATTGCTTCACTTGGGATAATCCCATCAACAACAATTTTATGTTGATACGAATTACTCATATAAAGATAAACTTCTTTAGGCAAAGCGACATTCGTTTTAATCCTATCCCCGCCTTGCAGCATCCTAACTCGTAAACATCCATTAGTTGCAATATCCGATTCAAAGGCGATAGTGGCGACAGCCGAGCGGCTTCCTTCCATCCACTTGTCACACAAAATAAGATCATCCTGAAGATCAATTGAACAGTATACGCCCGGAAATTGGTTAAGTCCATACGAACCGTTCAGAATTGATGTCAATTCGCGACCTGCTATTTTAACAGTAACAGAGAGAAAGAACTCCGACCATCTTGGCATTACATCTACTGATACCAAAGTTGAAGGCATATTGGAAGAAGCTATATTTATATCATCACTTCCCGAGCGCCATTCGTATGCTACACTTGCAATATCTCCACGATAATCAAGAAGTAATCCACTAAATGTCTTTGGGAATTCACCTGGATTGAGATGTTTGACATTAGGCCAACCCTGCAATAGCGGAAGCCAAAAAATAGACCCATACAGCATCGCTTCAGATGGATAGGTTACATCCACTCCGCTATCTGTAGTCCAAACCCCAAATGAAGATTTATTATTTCGACTTTTTATAGATTGCGTTCCATTTTTTTGAGAATTGTTAATATCGTCTACAAAAGCATATTCAACCGAATTAAAAAATGGAATAGTTCCAAACTGATACTCTTCACCCTTTTCAAGAAGAAACACATATTCACCTTTATTGGTAACAGCAACAGAAAAGTCGCCTACACACAACTGGATTGCCTCGGGAGGAATCTCATTAAGCTTCACCGTAAACTTGTAAAGCCCATTCTCCAACCCCACACCAACCTGCTCGTCTACCCAATCGTGATAGCCAATCGAAAGAATTTCTGTAGCGTTCGTGAAATTCGCCCTGACCCATTCGTCATCTTGCCCAAAACCATCGTGATGGAATGGCAGTTCCCGCTCTTTGTAATTCACAACACCATTAGTGACTATACACGCATCCCCATTGCGGAATAGTTCAAGCGAGGCGGTAACTAAGTTATTTGTGTTACGCCTTATCGCAACATTTTCCCAGACGAAGCGATATGAATTTGATGGCGTAAATTCATACGAAAATGATGATAGTGTTGGCACGATTTCTATCGGTGCACCAAGTGATGCGACAGCGTTGTTATCAAACGGTGTCTGCCAAAGTTCTCCGAAAGAAATCACCTCAACGCCATAAAGATGATTTGTGCCGTATGGAAAGCGCCAACCATCTGCAAACTTAAGCCAAAACGAATCTTTCCACGCGCCGCGTATATTCCAATTTTGTGCTTTTCTTTCGGCGTATGACATTTTAATGCTTGGAGTAGGCCGCATCGTTAGCCTTGGTGGTGAATTAGTTTTAGAACCGCCGTATAGAATACTTGCTGTTAAAAACGACATCACTGCAATTCGACCAAACGGAGTAAGTGACCGCCAATAATTCAAAAGTCTCGCTTGAAGTAAGAATATAGTCTTTGATTTTGCAAAAAGTATAGGCAGCAAAAATGCAAGCCCAACAAGAGCCACATAAAGAAATATATTCTGAAAAACAGTATACATCAGCGGACAAACAACGAAAACCCAGTCAATAAAATCTTACTTTCTACTCGCACATTATCTGCACTGCGAGAGACGATGCGCATTAAATCGACATTCGAATCAAAGAATGATTTAGGACTATTACCATCAAAGACATCACACGAAACTGAGCGCACCGTCTTATCGCCATTAAGCAGCATCACCCAATCCAATTTCCGTAGCCCAGTCGCGCCCGCTAAATTGCACACTTCCCCAGTATATCTATCACGCCAAAACCATTCGCCGCAATCCCAACCAACACAAAACCGTCCTTCTTCGAGACCAAGCACTTCATCGCTGTTTTTATCTACACCGAAAACAACTTCAAAACAATTTGAAACAGATGGAGCTAGTTCAATTGTAAACGTCCATTTGTTTTCACTCGGCGAACCAACACTAAATGCGACATTTGTCTCTACTTCAACAAGATGACGATTCTCTTCTGGCAATTGCTCTACTACTATTTTCTTCGCAGCTAAAAGCATTCCCGAAGAAATGAAAACTAAGCATAATACGATTTCTTTCATGAAAGGTATTATATCAAAATCAGAAGCACACGTAATCGGGTGATAATTTAGGTCAAGACCTAAATTATCACCTAGTAGTTGAGTCAGAGTTTCTATTCACTTCAGAGTCTTCCGATTTTTGGAAACAACTTTTTGAAACAACCTCTAATTTGGCGCACGGGCGAACTCGCCCGTGCCTTCCTTCTCTATTGCGCTCAAGTAATTATATCAACACAGAAAAAAAGCGGCGTTCGTAACGAAGGCGGGCGGTTGCCCGCCATAAACAAAAGTTGTTTCAAACAAGTTGTTTCCCATCCTCAACTCCCCTATCTCACATCCGGGCTTCTCGCCACCATATCAAGCCTTATTTGGGCGAAGCATAAATAAAATTCCGCCATAAGCGCGGGAGCACATGCACCGTAGAAACGCACCGCGTTTCGAAGGGTAGCCGCGCAGACCGAAGGTCGAGCGCACGAGCAAAGCGAAGTGGCCGCAAGGAGCTGCGTTGCCGCTTTCATCCGCCGCATTTTGACAAGTCACTTATTCAAGGTAATACGCTGTTTTGACAATACTATCTTCTTTCTCACCTGACAACTCTCTACAGCAGTTGCACAGGCGACATAACCCCTTACGCGCCCCAATGACCTCACATAGCGATATTTTTGATATAATCTCCTTTTAAATCCTTGACCATTTATGCGAGAGAGTCTCTCTCGTCATAATGAATCATTAACAACATAACAACTTAAGGAAAAAACATGTCTGGCACAGAAAACAGCATTAAGGGCGGAAAACTCCTATTCCTTTCTATCGCCGCAGCAATGGGAGGGTTTCTGTTTGGTTACGATACAGCCGTCATCAACGGCGGCGAGCAGCAGATACAGTCTCTCTGGAAGCTCTCTTCTCTGATGCACGGGCTTGTGATGAGCGCGGCATTGTGGGGAACTGTAATAGGCGCTTTTGCCGGCGGAAAGGTCTGCGACCGGTTCGGACGAAAGCCGACACTGCTTTTCGTAGGCATCCTTTATTTTCTTTCAGCCGTATGGAGCGCAATCGCGACAGACCCGTATTCGCTTATGATCGCTCGCTTCATTGGAGGCCTCGGTGTCGGCATTTCATCGATCGCCGCGCCCGTGTACATCTCCGAAATATCTCCAGCTGAAAGCCGCGGCAGGCTCTGCGCCCTCTTTCAGTTCAACATCGTAATCGGCATGGTCGTCTCCCAGATTGTGAACTGGTTCATCGGGTGCGCGGAACTTGGTGATAACACATGGCGCTGGATGCTCGGAGCTGAAGCGCTGCCCGCGCTCGCCTTTACTCTTATCTGTCCGTTTCTTATCGAGTCGCCAAGATACCTCACCATGCGCAGCGGAGCCGCCGCAGATGTTTGCGGTTCAGATGAAAAGTTCTTCTGCCGCAGCAATCTGCGCCCGATTCTGCTGGCCTTTTTTGTCGCGCTGTTCAACCAGCTCTCCGGCATATGCGCCGTTTTGTATTTCGCCAGAAGAGTCTTCCAGCTCGCAGGCTGCACACCTGAAACCGCGCTTGCGGTGACGGCGTGGCTTACCGTTCTTTTAGGCCTTGGCACTTTCGCGGGGCTTTTCCTTATTGATAGAATCGGCAGACGTCAAATGTTGATTCTCGGAGGAATCGGATATCTCGTGTCGCTTTTCGGCTGTGCCGCCGCATTCATTCTCGGGTGGAATGTAATCGCCGCCGCCTGCATATTCCTCTTCATCTTCTCGCATGCGGTAGGCCAGGGCACCGTCATCTGGGTATTTATCTCGGAAGTGTTCCCGCAGAAGTTCCGCGCCCAAGGTCAGAGCTTCGGCAGCTTTACCCACTGGATGGTCTGCGCCACGCTCACGTTCGTCTTCCCTCTTATGACCGCGAGAATGCCCACATGGTCGATTTTCGCCCTGTTTGGACTTTTCATGATCTTCCACATGTTCTGGGCTATATTTATTGTGCCTGAAACAAAGGGCAAGGCACTCGAAGAAATCAACTTATAAAAGGAGAATTCCGAAATGATAGCAAAAATGAGCGAGCTTTTAGCTGAATGCACGAAAAAAGGATGTGCGGTAGGAGCGTTCAATTTTTCAACGCTTGAATACGGACGCGCGGCGATAGAGGCGGCGGAAGAGACGGGTCTTCCGTTCATCCTGCAGCACGCGCCTGCCCACGAGAAATACGTTCCGTTCGATATGGCAGCTCCGATCATGCTTCAGCTGGCAAAGGAGGCGAAAGTGCCTGTTGCAGTCCATCTTGATCACGGCACGGATTTTGACCTCTGCAAACACGCGCTCGATCTTGGCTTTACCTCTGTCATGATTGACTCGTCGGCGCTTCCTTTCGAGGAGAACGCCGCCATCGCCGCAGAGGTCGTAAAAGAGGCTAAGAAGCGTGGTGCGGATGTTGAGGCGGAATTAGGCTCAATGCCGCACAACTTCAACGGCGAGCTTGGTGAATATTCGCCTGAAGATTTCTACACTCGTTCCGAAGAGGCTGCGAAGTATCTTGAACTTACGGGCGTTGATGCGCTCGCCATTTCGTTCGGCACTGTGCATGGCGTTTATAAGGCTAAGCCTACGCTCGCGCTTGATGTTATCGAGCGCGTTTCAAAAGCTACGGGCGGTCTTCCTCTCGTAATGCACGGCGGCTCTGGCCTTTCGGATGACGACTTTAGAAACGCCATCTCGAAGGGAATCAGAAAGATAAACTACTACACTTACGGCGCACTCGCAGGCGGCAAAGCCGTCTGTGAGATTGTAAAAGAAAAGGGCGCGTCTCTTCAGATTCATGATGTTGCCGTAGCGGCCACGAAAGCGATTCGTGAAGATCTCGTAAACGTAATGAAGCTATTTTCAATGGAGGGTTAAAAAATGAAGTTCGCCATCTGTCTTGCCAATCGCGGCACATTCCCAGGTTCACTCTTTGACGCGGCGCGCAAGGAACTCGTAAAGGCTCTTGCCGCTCAAGGCCATTCAGCCATTATGCTTCCTTCAGGTCTTACGCGTTATGATGCCGTCGGCTCAATCGCCGAGGGAAGACTCTACGCTAAGTTTTTATCTGAAAAGCGCGGCGAATACGACGGCGTTATACTTTCTCTTCCGAATTTCGGTGATGAGAACGGAGCTGTCGTTGCGCTTAAGGAAGCGGGAGTGCCGATTCTCGTTCAGGCGTTTCCGGACGAACCCTCTAAAATGGGCATAGCTACTCGCCGCGATGCCGTCTGCGGAAAGCTCGCCATATGCAATGTTCTGCGACAGGCGGACATTCCTTATACGCTTACGGCAGACTTCGCCGCGTCTCCCAAGTCTAAGGCGTTCGCCGAGGATCTTTCACGTTTTGCCGCCCTTTGCCGAATCATCAAATCGCTTAAGTCATTTAATGTCGGCGTACTCGGAGCGAGAACGACTCCGTTTAAGACTGTGCGCATCGATGAAATCGCGTTTCAAAAGCGCGGCGTCAATGTTGAAACGCTCGATCTTTCGCAGGTATTTAAGCTTATGCGCGAGGCGGGTGAAGATGAAATCGCCGCGAAGCGCAAAGATATCGAGTCATACGCCAGACGCGCGCCTTGCTGCGCTAAGCGCATAGACGCTCTTGCGCGTCTTGCAGTCGCGATAGATAAGATCGTCAGCGAATACGCGCTCGATTCAGTAGCCATCAGATGTTGGGATGAGTTTCAAACTGAATGGGGAATTTCTCCTTGCGTCGTGATGAGTATGCTTAACGACAAGGGCTTCCCCGCCGCTTGCGAGACTGATGTCAACAATGCCGTCATGATGAAGGCTGTCGGTCTTGCCGCAGGCGAAGGTGAGAGCGTAGCCGTCTTTGACGTAAACAACAATTACGGCAGCGCGAAGGATAAGGCCGTATTCTTCCATTGCTCGGCCGTACCTAAAGGTATGCTCGTTGGGAAGGGACTGATAGAAGATCATCCCATTCTCGCCAAGGCCATGGGCCCTGACACGAGCGTTGGCGTCCATAACGGAAAGATGAAAGCAGGTCCTGTCACGGTAGCTTCTCTTCGCTCTGAAAACGGCGAGCTTAAAGGCTTTGTCACCGAAGGCGAAATTACGACGCTCGATCCCGGCAAGGGCTTTTTCGGCACAGGCTTTGTCTTCCGCAAGGATGACGGAGATATGAATGGGCTATTCAATTATATGGCTGAGAACGGCTATCGCCATCATGTGGCGTTTGCATACGGCAAGAACTCTAGCGTAGTGCGCGAAGCGCTTTGCAAATATCTCGGCTACAAGATCGATCTTGTGTAAAATCTCAGCCGTCACTCTTCTTTGAGAGTATAGCTGCCGGCGGAATAGCGCTTTGAAACCGTTTCGTGCGGCAGCATAACATCGGCTGTCGCACCTTCAGGAATCGTGAATGACCACACCCACTTGTCGTTCACATACTTCCATTCACTCTTTATAACTCCAACTCGCGAACGGTACTTGGCCTTTACAAACCCAAGCCGCCGATTAAATTTCGGACGCATGATTATATTTTTAAAGCCCGGATTCGCGGAATCAGATGCGATCCCCGCAGCCGTATGATAAAGCCAGCCGACGACCGAGCCGTAAGCGTAATGATTGAAACTGTTCATCCCTACGGGTCCAAAGCCCTTCTCATGGGTATAGCTGTTCCATCTCTCCCAAATCGTCGTCGCTCCCTGGTCAACGGAATAAAGCCAGCCAGGAAAACCATGCCCGAGAAGAATCGTATAGGCTAATTCTTCAAGACCATTGTCGCTCAAAGTGTCAAGAAGAATGGAAGTCCCGAGAAACCCGGTGCTCATTCTATTGCCTCTGGCGGCAAAATTGTTTTTAAGCGCCTCTATCGTCTTCTCCTTCGCATCTCCCTCCACAAGGCGGCACTTAAGCGCGAAAAGAGCAGGTGTTTGCATATCGCGCAAGGACTCCAAAATCATTCCATCGCCCGAGACAAAAAACTCTCTGCGGATTTTTAAACGCACTTCCTGAGCCGTCTTGGCGTATAGCCGCGCCTCATCTTCGCGACCGATCGCCAGAGCCATTTCACTCATCATTTCGGAATCGATAATCCAGTAACATCCGGCGAGATAATTCCAATACGCCAAAGCCTCGTTACTCACCTTCCTTTTCCCCGACTTGTCTTTCACAAAGCACTTTCTGCCGTATGATTCATATTTCTCAAAACTCAGCCAGTCGGCATACTGCATATCGCCGTGGCCGGAACGGAAACCCGTATTTTTCTGCATCTGCGAATACGCCGTCATTGCCGCCCAGTTCTCTTCGATTATGCGCTTATCGCCAAAATGACGCCACATCTCATAAGGGACAATTATTCCCGCATCGCCCCACCCGAAACGCCGTCCTTCATTGCCGTACTGCGCGTACGGCGCGACCGATGGAAACGCCCCGCTCTTATGCTGGCTATCGCGCATATCGCGCATCCACTTGCGCATAAAGTCGTAAGTGTCGGCATTGTACGCGCCGGTTCTGGCGAAAATCTGCGTATCGGCAGTCCAGCCAAGGCGCTCGTTTCTCTGAGGGCAGTCACTCGGTATAGACAGATAATTTGAATATTGGCTCCACTTCACATTTTCGATAAACCGATTGAGCGCCTCGACACCAGTCTCAATCGAGCCAGACTCCATACGCTTCGTTACTGAAGTTACCGGAATTGATTTAATGGAGCGGATCTTTAGAGTCCCCGTAGCCGTTACGGAAATATAACGATAGCCGTAAAACGTAAACTTAGGATGATACTTGCGAAAATGGTTTTCACCTCCTCCGCCAAACGTATATACGACTCTGCATCCAGACCCTGCCGCCTCACGCAGATTGGCGCGATAGACGCTACCCTGAGGCCCGTCATTGCCGCGCGATTTTTCACCGTTGCCGTCATTAAGCATCTCGGCGGGCTTTGCGATGACTCTTACATCCTTTTTCGCGGCAAACTCAAACTCAGGAACGGCGGCGGCATTCTGCGCGAAATCGACAACGAGAGTTTCGCCCGCTTTAAGTGTTATCTCTTCACCTGGAGAATAGCGGCGCAAAATGCAGACACGCCCGAATTCATTCGTTGTTTTCCCCGTAACACCCTTCCACACATACGCCTCTTTCACGCCAAGCGTCAAATCGCGTCTAAGCACAACCTCTGCGCCGTCTGTAGGAACGATCTTTCCTTTGAACTCGTCATTGATTTCACTCTCCTTCAGTCGATTGAAATCCGCATTAACGCCTTCTTTGCGGCGCTCGTCATACCATTCGCCGTCAAATATTGAAGAGCCTTTAATACGGCCGCACATACCGCTTCGCCACGTAGAGGCTTTCGACCCAAGAAGACTTCTTGTTCCATCCGCATAAACAATTTCCAAAACCCCGCGAAACGCACTCTTGTCGCCCATAAAACCTTTATGTCCGTTCGGCGCTACAATCTTATCGCGCCACCACCCGGCACCGACTTCCGCAGCAAGATTATTGACCTCACCCTTCGCCACCTTCAAACGCGCCGTCACATCGTAGGTGAAAGAATAGCGCGTTTTTTTGTAGTGCGTAAAACCAGGCTTAAGAAAATCATTTCCGATACGCTCGCCGTTGACATAGACATCATAAACTCCGAGCGCCGTCGTCATGAACCGTGCCGACTTTATCGCGCTTAAGTTCGTAAAGGAGTGGTAAAACCAGCTTACGCCTTCAGCCGCTCGTACGCCGGAAAAAGTACCTTTCTCATAAACTTTCTGATCTACCGCAGAAATCCATTCGCTCTCACCCCACGCCTCGCTGTCAAGCGGCGCGATACGGGGCGATAGTCTTTCTATCTCAAAGCCTTCTATATCCGCACCCCTTGATGCATAAATAACAAGCCCGTCCATCGTCGGAAGCGGATGCTTCTGAAGCGCGGCAAAATCAAAAATGCCAACTTCGCGCCACTGCCACTCTTCGGCAAGATCGGATATCTCGCGCTTGAACTGACCGGGCGCGTGCGGCAGCCACGGAACGCTCAAGCCGGCCGAAAACCCGGCGCTCGAAGTTGAACCGCGTTTAAGCCGCGCTTTGACGCGAAGACGATACTTTACTCCCTCATCGCAGGCGATTTCACGCAAGGGAAACTGCCACGCGCCGTGAACCCGCGCAAGAACGTTCGTTGAAATGAAAACTTTGTCGGCCGGCTTCGGCTCGATGGGCTTTATCGAAAGCGCCTTGAAATCGGCGCACATCTTCACGCTTCGCTTATATCCTTCGCTT
>CAJGDE010000070.1 GCA_904502135.1 Kiritimatiellia bacterium | reverse complement strand
CTCAAGTACGACTCAGTTCACGGCATCTTCAACCACGACATCAAGGTCGAGGGCAACACGATGATCGTCGACGGCAAGTCCATCCGTCTTACGGCTGAGAAGGATCCCGCGAACCTCAAGTGGAACGAAGTCGCCGCCGATATCGTCGTCGAGTCGACCGGTTTCTTCCTTACCGACGAGACGGCTCGCGCCCACATCAACGCCGGTGCTAAGAAGGTCATCATGAGCGCTCCTTCCAAGGACGCGACCCCGATGTTCGTCTATGGCGTCAACGACAAGACCTATGCTGGTCAGGACATCATTTCCAACGCTTCCTGCACGACGAACTGCTTGGCTCCTATTTCCAAGGTTCTTAACGACAAGTTCGGCATCAAGCGCGGTCTTATGACCACCATTCACGCTGCTACCGCTACGCAGAAGACTGTTGACGGTCCGTCCAAGAAGGATTGGCGCGGTGGCCGTGGTATCCTCGAGAACATGATTCCTTCTTCGACTGGCGCTGCCAAGGCCGTCGGTAAGGTTCTTCCTGCTCTCAACGGCAAGCTCACGGGTATGTCTGTTCGCGTTCCTACCTCTGACGTTTCGTTCGTCGACCTTACTTGCGAACTCGAGAAGGAAGCTTCTTACGAAGAAATCTGCGCTGCCATGAAGGAAGCCAGCGAGGGCGAGCTCAAGGGCGTTCTCGGCTACACCGACGAAGCAGTTGTTTCGACCGACTTCCGTAACGATGCCCGTACGTCCATCTTCGACGTCAAGGCCGGCATCCAGCTCGATCCTACCTTCGTCAAGGTTTGCGCTTGGTACGACAACGAGTGGGGTTACTCGAACAAGGTTCTCGAGATGGCTCGCGTCATCGCTAAGTAATTTCAAGTATTACTTAAGCAGAAGAAAACCACAGCCCGACGGCTGTGGTTTTCTTATAAAATTGCAAAACGAATTGCATTCATTCGCTAAAGTTGGTAAAATACTTCTTATGAAAACTAAAATTATTGCGTTGGCGGTCGCTGCTGCAGCTTTGACCGGGTGTGTTTGCTCAAAATCGGAATGTTGCACCAAGAAGGGCGCACCTGAAGGTGTCATCGGTAATTGGGGCGCGAGACTTCAGTATGACTCGATGTCGGCTGGGCATTTCACGTTTTCCCGTGGCGAAGACGGAAAGGTGAAAGCTTTTGTTCTTCTCAGGTGGGGCTCGCCCGAATGGTGCAAGGACGTCAAGGTCGATGGCAATAAATTCTCTCTTCGTCATCCGTACGGTTGGTATGTTGAAGGCACATGCTGCGGTTCAAGAATGTTCGGCAGACTCGCCAACTGCGACGGCAACGGAAAAATCACAAGTGACTTTATAAAGCTCGAAGGTTGGCGCAATCCTGAGATCGTGCCGGCGAAAACTTCTGATGCTAAGTTTGACAAACCCATCAATCTTCTTGAAAAAGGCTTAGACGGTTGGCAGGCGTACGGAAACGGCCGCTTCTGCTGGACGTTCAAGGATGGCGTTCTTTCAAACCGCGTCGGTAAAAATCCTGACGGCTCTTGGATGGGCGGCGCCTGCAATCTCATTTCAAAGCGTTCAGATTTCTACGATTTCAATCTGAAGTACGATGTGCGTGTGCCCAAAGGGGCCAACTCGGGCGTGTATCTTCGCGGACGCTATGAAATCCAGACCGTCGACAGTTACGGAAAGGATGTCAATTGCCATAATATGGCTGCGTATTACGGTCGTGTCACGCCGTCTGTTGCAGCGGAAAAGCCTGCCGGTGAATGGCAGCATGTTGACATCACTCTTTACAAGCGTCATTTGACCATTAAGCTCAATGGCAAGACGATCATAGACAACGTTCCCGTCACCGGTGTTACCGGCGGCGCTATGGATGCGTTCGAGTTCGTCGGCGGGCCTCTTTACATCCAGGGCGATCATACGGACGCTGATTACCGCAACATGTATCTGAGCAAGGCTCTTTGATAAAGTGGAAGAGATAGATTTCAATTCCGACCTCTTTGAGGATATTCTCGCGCGTGACGGCCGTTATGCCGCACGCGCGTACGCGCTTTTGATGGATGTCATCCATTATCTTTCAAAAGACCGCGGCAATGTCACCGGGGAGGAGATTCTTGAAGAATTTCGAGAACGCGCCTTAGATCAGTACGGGCCTATGACATATACGGTTCTTACTGAGTGGGGCGTTGAACGCACCGAAGATATCGGCGAGATGATGTTCAATCTTACCGAAGGCGGTCGCGTCAGAAAAGACGAAGACGATACTCCTGAGAGTTTTGTCGGTGGGTATGATTTTAAAGAAGCTTTTCTTGGGCCGTACTTAATATGAAAAAAGCATTTATAACGTTTATCATTTCATTTTCGGCCGCACTCTTTGCAACGGCATCGTTTGTCAATAACGTTTTTGCGATTGCCAATTGGTGGCGGGCTTTTCTTTCTTGCGCGGGCGATGGGGCGAAGGTCAGCGCCAAGGCTTCTGGGTGTTTTCCTTTTCTGGATTGGACGTGTGTTGACTATTCCGCTGTCACAACCCTCATTCCGACGATAGGTTTCTGGTGCATGACGATAGGGGCTTTGCGCATTTTACGCCGTAAGCGCTCAAGCGCAAACGAATTTCCTTTTTTCAAAGGGTCCGATCAGCTCCACATAGCGTTAGGTCTTTTTGGCACGCTTTGGGGGATTATCGTCATCGGGTTTTACGATTTGGATACCGTAGGTATGCCCGATTTGATGCAATGCCTTCACACTGCTCTTTTTTCCACACTTATTGCTGTAGTGTGGGTCTTTCTTATTGACCGTCCTCTGATAAGACCCTTTTTCACAAGATTGCTCGTATCGCTGGAACTTGACGAAACGGACGATTGCGATCTTTCACAGGCGATAGATAAATTTATTTCAAGACTTGCAAAAGCCTCCGACGCGTTTGACGAAAGGGAAAAGAAATACGAGGCGGCTTTTGAGTCGAGGCTTTCAAATTACGAGAAGGAATTTGAATCAAGACAGAAAGAATACGTTGAGTTTTTCAAAAGACGTATTGATGAACTTGAAAAAAGGGCGGAAAGTTCCGAAAAACGCCTCAAGGCCGTACTTGAAGCGCTCAGAGGGTGATAATGACTCGGTCTGATAAGATAGCGCTTTCAAGGCTTTTGGGCTCAAGTCCGTCTCCTCGGGCCAGTACCGATGAGCTGCAAGGGCTTCTTCTCCAGGTTGTTTTTGCTCTTCTGATGGTTTTTATGATAGCATATTTTATGTTTGTCGTTAAAACCGAGAAGGAGCAGCAGGAGCAGGTCATGCAGCTTAACAGGCAGAAGCTTACACTCGCGCTTGATAAAGTCGTCGATGAGCGCTGTATTCTCTACGGGCTTAATGCGCTTATGACGCAGGGCGTTGACGGAAAGCGTTCGTTTGACGCGTCTGAACATGTGCAAAACGGCCAGCTGACTTTCACGCCGGCCGTTAAAAAAGCCTTTTCTCTCGGCAGTCGCGCCGCCGCGACGGATTATGCGGATCAAAACGCGCTTCAGACGAATTTCATGAATGAAGCCATTTCAATAGCGGGTATAGAGCGCGAGGCGTTTAGCGACGAAGAGGTAGCGTGGTTTAATGAAGAAGTCGCCTCAAGAGTGGAGCTCTTGCGTCTTGATGTGCGTGGCGTTCAACGAGCGATAGCTGCGAGACTTCAGCAGCAGTGGATAAAAAATCCGGCGACGCTTTCATCGATGAAGATGGCGGGGCAAGATGATGTTGCCGCGTTTGCCGCCGAACTTGAGTCGGAGCTTAAAAGAAAAAGTTTAGAGCTTATTTCAAAAGAGACCGCCGCGGAGATGCTGCCATGATATTGCCGATTATTATATTATCGTTATCGTTGGCCTCGGGAAGCAAGGAGTTTGACAGAGCTGCCGCCGAAGGTGCGGCGAAAATAGCGGTTTCAAGCATAAAAGAGCGCCTCCTGAAAACAGATCAACATTCAGATGTGCTGAAGGCGGCGATGCTCAAAGAGCCCGCCAAGGCTGTTAAATGTGCCGATGCTGAAGTTTTGTGCAGGCAGATTTATCTTAAAACATCGTCCGATAAACTGAAGAATGAGGTCGACGCCGTTTTAAAACGCCTCGCAGGTGAGCGTGGCGTCGAAAATGTTTTCCCACCGGAACTTGTGGAATCTGTAAAGATTCTGACGCCACAGGAAGAGCGCTCTATTGCTGAGGGGCCGTTCAAAAAATCTTTTGCTTTAGCTAGAAAAGAGGCGTGTCTTGAGCAGGCGAAGGGGCTTGCGGTTAAAATCAGGCCCTCCATGATTGAAGCCGACAACGATGACGACAAGGTTCTTCAGAAGAAACTTGTAGAGCGCATAGTTTCATCGCAGAGCAGACTCGTCTTTGAGGAGAATCACGCTTTTATTTCAGAAAAGATGGTTAAACCCATAATCGAAGACGCGCGCAAAGAGAAAAAGCGTCAGGCTGAATATGTCCGCAGGGTAAGAAGCGATTCTCTTTCTCCGAGCGCTTTATCAAAAGACATATCCGAAAAACTCGAAGTGAATGTTTTGGAGCGTTCTCGAAAAGTCGACAACCCCGCCATGGCCTGGGGAATATTCCCTTCGGTAACGAATGAAACATTGAGAAATAATGTCGAGCGCCGCATTGACAGACATTTTGAAAATACTCTCGAGCACGTTCCCCTTGAAGTTTCAGAAGAGGATCTAAGGCGCGAAATATTATCCGACATCGGCGCGCATCGCACGGCCGCCGATAGTCGGCGCATAATAGAGACGTCTTTTTTGGCTAAACTTTTTACAGCCTCCCATATCGCGGCTTTATCCGCAGCGCCTGAAAAGGAAAGGGCGGAATTGTCGGCATATCTTAAAAACCGCATAACCGCAAGAAATATCGTAAAGGCGGCGAAATCGCGCATAGATGCAGGTGTGACGCCTCTTCTAAGCAAAGCCCGCTTAAGCGTTGTCAATGAGCAGTATGCGCGCCTCTGGCCGGAATTAGAGCGCCGTACGTGGTCTCCATCGGCGGAATTGGCCGATGACATCTGCTCAAGGGCCGATTACGGAGAAGCTGTAAAAGCGTGGCGGCGGTTGCCTCAGCTTGCGGAACTTTCAAAAGAGCGCGATTCGTTGGAAGAGGTCGATATAAAAGCCGATGAGGGTGTTGCAGAGGCGTTTGAGTTGGCTAGATCTGCTATATCCGCCCAAAGCGCGATCGTTGAAAAGGAAATGCCCGTTGTTTTGGAAGAGGCGATATCGCGTAAAGACAGCCTTTGGCGCAGAACGCCAAATTTGAATGAAATAATCGCCATGTTGACGACGGCGGCTGAAGAACGCTGGATTGAAACTAAAAATTCGACGCTTTGGCCTCGCGCGGGGTCGGCTCCTGAAAATGCGAACGACCAGCATAGAGAGCTTTTCCCGAGCGTTAAAAAGAAAATAGAATCTATCGCGCGAATGATTTTCAAAGAGATGGAAAAAGAGCCTGAAAAGCGCGAAGAGCCTAAAAAGCCGCAGGAGCAGACACCTCAGCAGAGCGAAGAACAAATACAAGAGGAATTATGCACGATAACATTTGAGATATCCGGGCGGACGGTAAAGGTAAAAGCCGAGAAGGGTTCAAGGGTGGTAGCCGAGCGCACAGAAAGCGCTACAGCAGCCGGCTTTGAAAAAGCGATCAGAGAAGTGGGCGCGATCGTCGGCCGTGAAGTGCTGAAGCTTAGGTAATGCTGAAAGGTTTCTAAAGTGACGCGTATCGAAAAGTTCGGTTGGAAAGATTCTCCTTTTGAAGGGGTCGGTCGAGTAGTAAGCGCTCATGGAGATTATTACCATCTTGTATCGAACGATCAGGAAGGTGAGATTTTGGCGAGAAAGAAAAAGTCGAATTTTCTTTCGCCGATCGCGCTTAAGCCAATAACGGGCGATTTTGTTAAATTCAGGTACAATTCCTGCGGCGAGAGCATGATTCTTGAAACGTTGCCGCGTTTTTCTTGGTTTGAGCGCAAGGATCCAGCCGCGAGAAGAAAGTCACAGACTTTGGCGGTCAATTTCGATACGCTTTTCGTGATGATGAGCGTTAATGAAAATTATTCTCTTCCAAGACTTAAGCGATATCACGCTTTGGCCGAAGATATGGGGAAGGCAGAGCTTGTGACCATACTTACGAAAAGCGATCTCGACGGGTCTTCAGCCCGTCTTGATGAGACGCGTCAAGCCTTTCCCGATTCGCGCATACTTTTGATTTCAAGTTTGACCCAAGATGGTATTGATGCGCTGGATGAGTTCTTGCGCCCAACTAAAACGGTGGCTTTTATCGGCTCAAGCGGAGTCGGAAAATCGACATTGCTCAATACGCTTGCAGGCGAGCAATGGGCAGCGACGCAGGAAATTCAAGAATGGAACGGAAAAGGGCGCCATACTACGACGAGCCGCGAGCTTGTCATGCTCCCTTCGGGGGCGATGGTCGTCGATACGCCCGGAATCCGCGAGATAGGCATGGTCGGTGAGGAAGACGCCTATATCGTAAAAGGCGAATCTTCTCACCGATGGCGAAAGTAACGCCGATAAAAAAGTTACTTTGCTACTTCATTCGCCGCTTTCTTCATCAGCGCGACTTTCTCGGGAGCGTCTTTAAGATAATCGGGGGTGTAACTGCATTTGTTTACATCGGCATTGAAAAGCTTGGCGGTCCATACGAGAGCTTGCAGGTATTCGCCTCTTCTGTTAAGGTGAAATACGTCTCCCTTCGGCCACCAAAGACCGGTTTCTTTTTTTATGCCGACCGGCCACCATTCAGGCTCTTTCTCGAGCTTTTTAAAAGTATTCACACCGCAGACATCGTCATTGTTCGACTTTTCCGTATATTTTACGGGCAGTTCCCTGCGGTAAAGATCAATGGCTTTGCCTGTGCGGATTACGTCGAGCGAATGCGCGTTGGCGAATTGAGCGTAAGATTTTTCGATCGATTCGAACATCTTGCCGTTGTCGATGCCCCATTTATTAAGACGTTTATCCCAGGGAGTGTAAGACCATGTCTGCTGTACATAAATCTTAGCCTGCGGAGCGTGTTTCCTGATCATGTCGATGAGCTTTGTTCCGTAAGGCTCATAAGACTCGGCTTTCCAGCTTTTATGGCTGCCCTGCTGTATCGTGACGATATTCCATTTCTCGGCCTTTAGCATTCTTTCGATGTTGCTTGCGTACTTCTTTTTATTGCCTTTTTTAAGCGCGCGCATAAAGGGAACTTCGTCTTTCCCGCAGGAAGCGTAGCTCCAAGTTATGCTATATGGGTTATCATTGGGCTTGTCAAGATTTGCGGCGTGTCTGTCGAGAGTGCACCCGGGAATATACATCGAGCAGAAGTCGAGCTTATATCCGAGATCTTTCGCGACGTTCGGCATTTCCTTGAGAACGCAGATCGAAAAAGAGTTGCCTATCGCAAGAACCTTAAGCGATTCTTTTCTGTAGTCTTTGCGCGCGGTATCCGCGCTTAGGGCGAGCGTCATCGCCGAGACTAATAATGTGATCAGACCGTATGCCTTTTTCATGATGGAATGCTCCTTATAAGTTGATTGGATGTGAAACGAAACTGTGTTTGAATCGGTTTCACATTATATCATTTTTTATGGGGGGCGATTTTATTTCGTTGAAAAAAGGATGGATTTTTTATATTTGCTGAAGGGCGCTCCGGCGGTCCCGACAGCTCGGTCAAACCGTTGTTTCGCCGCATTCGGTAGCCATTGTTATGACAGGCATTGTTATGAAGGGCAGAAAGTGAGAGGTTTGACACCCTTTCCCGACTTCATGACCGCCGCGCGAAGCCCTCTTTACGCTGCGGTTTGTCCTTGAGTTGGCAAACGCCTGCCGTACTTGGGATTTCGTTGTTGCAGAGGCGGGGTTTTATACTTTTGACATTGTGCCGATTGATGCCGGTGGTGCTGGAGAAGCGCGAGGCGAGAAGGCATTGTGCCTTATGCGGCTTAGGAGTTTAGCTTTCGCCATTCCGTCGGGGATAGGCCTGTTTCCTGCCGGAAGAACTTCCAGAGGGCCTTTGCCGCCTTGAAGCCGCAGAAGTTGGCAATCGCGGAAATGTCCAATGACGAATTCTTGAGCAGTTCCTTTGCCTTGTCGAGCCGCACGGCCTGTATTTCGTCGAGGATGGAGCGACCGGCGATCTGGCGGAAGCGTATCTCTGCCATGCGCCGCGAGCACTTGAAGGCGGCGACGACTTCGGCCGACGAGATGCCCTCGCATGCGCGTCGCCTGATCAGCTCCATCGCCGCAGTCGCCTCTGGATCGTAGCGGCGGCAGATACGTGTCGAGGCGCGCCGCACGATGCTTGCCGGGCCGAACGTAAGGCGGATTTCCTGGCGATGCTCCCCCTGCGCAATCTCGTCGAGCGTCCGGGCGGCGAGTTCGCCAGCCATCAGGAAGTCGGGCTGGACGCTCGTGAGCGTCGGCACTGTGTGTTCGCAGATCGGCGCGAAGTTGTCCACGCCGCATACCGCGATTTCGCGCGGCACGTCGAATCCCGTCTGGGCGGCGGCAATCAGCACTTCCGCCGCGACGACATCGTTGGCGGCGAAGATCCCGCATGGCTTGGGAAGCTGCTCGATCCAGCGGCGCAGGGACTTCTGCCATCTGACGCTTTGCAGAGTGCCGTGCCCGCCGCCGTCAAATGTCTCGCATGTGAGTCCGTTCAAGGCAAGGGCGTCCCTGAACCCGCGCTCGCGGTCGTCGCTCCAGAACCGTGGCTGCGGATAGGGAACGAACGCGAAATTCGGGTGCCCGGCGACAAGCAGTTCCTTCGCGGCGAGCTGCCCTGTGGCGACGGAGTCATGGCTCACGCAAGAAGTGTCCGCCGGCATTGTGCGGGGATTGCGGTCGAGATAGACGGTTGGCAACCCGGCAAAGAGGTCTGTCGAAATCTCCTGATAGCCGCCGCAGTCGAGAATGACTCCAAGCGGATGCCAGAACGAGACAAGCCCCTCAAGCGTGTTGGATGTGGGAATCCCATCCACTGTCTGCACATGCCAGTTGGCGACGGCGGCATGACGACGGACGCCCGCAATCTTGTCTGGGGCGCTCGTTTTTGTCGGCGACTGGAAGTAGAGTATGGTGTCCATAGTTGCGATACAAGTGGGAATTATATCACGATTGGTGTTTTCGTTGCAATGACAAATTTCGCAAATGGAGATAAGGTTTTCGCGTGAATGGAGACGTGTGGCGCGCTGAATGTGATATAATCACTTTTGTTTTTATGAGTAGACTGTCTCCATATTCGGCGAACAGACGTGGTCTGGTCGCATCCGCCCCTTGCATGCAAGGGCGCGAAAACATGCCGCCGGCATTTCCCGTAAGTTTCCGGAAAACACTGGATTGCATAAACAAAAACAAGGAGAATAAGCGATGAAAAAGATGCAATTGGCGATAGTCGGCATGGTGCTGCTGCCGATGGCGGCAGCGGCAAAGACGGTGGCTTACGGGCCGCTCGTCAGAGTCAACGCTAACAATCTCAACTTATACTATTCCAACACAAGCGGCACTTCCCAGCTGACGGATACGGACTTCCTGCAGTTCTCGAAGGAGAAAGCGAACGCCAAAATTGCCTCCGATGTCCTCCTGCAGACGTCGTTCGATCCGTTTGAGACGCCAGACGAACTCAAGATCAACACCGACCTCATCTACGGTTTCAATGACGCGGGCTCAGGCTCTCCGCTTTACCGCAGGAGCGGCTATACGCACCCCGACAGGGTCGAGGACGCCAAAGGCAAATGGCTGGCCTGGGAAAACGGCCGCGAGCGGAATTACTACTGCCTGAGCAACCTGACGGACAATACGAACAAAAAGTTCATGCCGGTACTATGGTATCCGGAGGATATGTCCTATCAAGACGAGAATTTTTGTTTGGCGCAGCGGCGTTCGGGCTGGGCGGGTGGCGGCTTTTCGCAATGCCGCCCGGCTGGAAGCACAGAGGGAAGCCGAACCTCGTCTTCGGTGTCGTGAGTGACGGCGTCCATCCGAACGATTGGGGCATGGTATCGCTTGCCAAGGCATACGGCAATGCCGTGCAAAAGGCGCTGGGGCTGCCTGGAAAAACACAAACAAATTGATGAAAGGAGTAGACAAGATGGGTAGATTCGACGGAAAGGTTGTACTCGTCACAGGCGGGAACAGGAACACGGGACTTGACCTCGTGGAGAAGTTCGCCCGCGAAGGCGCGAAGGTGTTTATGTGCGGTTCGAGCGCAGAGTCCACCGCAAAGGGCGCGGAGGAGCTGAAGGCGCGCGCGGCGGCGTGGGGGCACGCCGCCCTACCAGTTGTGTCGCAGACGTGCGACATATCGGATGCGGCGCAGGTCAGGGCTCTTTTCGACACGATTGAGCGCGAGGCTGGGCGGCTCGATGTTCTTGTGAACAACGCGGCGAACCAAGGGCTCGGCCACGGCGGGCCGCTAGAGATGGATCCGGCAAAGTTTCACGATGTGTTCAACGTCAACGTGATCGGTGGCTTCCAGGTGACGCAGATGGCGTGCAACCGCTTTTTCATGAAGCAGGAATCGCGCGGTGCGGTGGTGTTCCTTTCGTCCAACACCGCCATGAGGGCCATCCGCAACCGCACGGCATATTGCGCGTCGAAGGGCGCGATCAACTCCATGGTGCGTGCGCTCGCGCTCGATCTGGCGCCGCTCGGCATCCGCGTCAACTGCTGCGCCCCCGGCTACATCAATACCGATCGTTGGGACGTTCTCGATCCGGCCAAGGCCGCGCG
>CAJGDE010000069.1 GCA_904502135.1 Kiritimatiellia bacterium | reverse complement strand
TGGAGGGCACAGTGTAAGGCGGGATAGGGCACAGTGTAGCAATAGATTGCCGTTCTATCCAGTTGATCTTCAGTTTCATTTGGTTGTCTCCTTTCTGTTGTTTTAATAATGCCCCTCTATAATCCAAGACAAGATTCACTGCATTCAACTGACATCGCTTCGCTGCGCAACATCCGTTTTACCCCTGATTTTGTTGGCTGCAAACGACTTTCAACAAAATTTTCAACCCCCTCAGATACGAGCGTTCCGTAATCTTAGTTAAGCTCGGCTCGGTTCTTGCTGACGTTGTTCCTAACTTCTCTTATTTCTTCCGTTTCATGTTTTTTACACACACCCCCTTTAGGGGGTTGTGTGTGTAAAAAACTATAGAACTCTCAGCGTAGCGTATCGGCAAGGTTGCCCAAGTAGTTCTGAAACCTCATCCAATATGTATATTTCAATCCTGTACGCGCAGGAGTGGTAAAACGCGCTTCGGAGTACGCTTGGTGCTGGATTTCGCTTTCAGATAAGCCATTTGCAGGGTCTGTCCCCGAATGCTTCCATCCCAAAAATCTAACCCCGATGCGATATTGCGTAGCTTAATGTTCGTATCGTTGTTTAATTTGTTATAAAGACCCGTGAAACCAGGTTGACGGGCACGGATAAAATTAGGTAAAATTCAGCCATGAACAGAAGAGATTTTTTGAAAGCGTCCTCTTTGGGCGCATTGACGATGGCTTCGGCTCCCTTTGCGGCGGGTGCGAAGGATGATGTTCCGGCGTTCGCCAAGGATGCCAAGCGGCTGGGACCGGTCATAAAAAACGCCGAGATCAGGTCCAATCCGGCCTTTGCCGGGAAAAAGGCGGCTTCGTTCTTTATCGATGACGCGATCTGGTTCCTGCGTGATCTCACGCGTAACCGCCCGAAATCGCTTTTTGACAATCCTTTCCTCGCTCCGATCAGGGAATGTCACGACAAGTACGGTCTGAAACTTCAGATCAACCTGTTCTACCGCACGGACTTCTATTACGGAATGGACGAGTTTACGCTTGCGGAGGTTACCGACGCCTACAAAGGCGAATGGCAGGCCAACAAGGACTGGCTAAAGCTCGGCTTTCATTCGTTGCAGGAATTTCCCGATTATCCGTGGCTCAACGCCAGCTATGCCGATGTAAAGAAATATTACGATATGGTATACGGGGAAATCGCCCGCTTCGCAGGCGAGGGAATATTCACCTCCGCTCTGGTGCCGCATTGGTGCCCGATGAGCAAAGAAGGGTGTCGGGCGCTTAAAGACAACGGGATAAAAATCATGGAGTGCTCAATCGGAGAGCGCTATTACTATGACGGCGATCGCACCCGTCTGCCGTACGGCCACGGCATGCGCATTGAACAGAACCGCAAGCCGGAAACCGCGTTCTTCTGGCGCGATACGCGCAACAAAGAAATCAGCGCGTCGGCCTGCGCCTACAACCACATCTCGCCGGAGCAGGAAGCGGAGACCAGGAATTCCTTCAAGTATGTTTATGACAAGGATACCGGCATGGCGTTCAAGCATCTCTTCTGCGATGCTCCGTGCCTCAATCTCGTCGACGAAAAACTGCTTCGCGAAGATACGATGAAGCTGCTCGGTCGCGAGTACCTGGTGTTTTCCGACCATGAGCAGTATTTCTACAAGGACTATCTGGCATATCAGAGCGATTACGCCGACAAAATACGACTCATGTCCAAAATGATGAAAGAGGCGGGATATGAGTTCATTCTGGTTGAAAACGTCGTATAAGCGGATGACTATCGTCAGTGCGGTTATGCCGACGGGTAATTGAGAATGATTGTGCGTATCAAACCCGGGAAAGCGGAAAAAATGAAAACTGTAAATTCCCACTTGCATAAATGCACGGGTTTTTGGTATACTGAACAAGTTTTCGTCTCCAAAGAGGCCACTTTAGCTCAGTAGGTAGAGCACATCCTTGGTAAGGATGAGGTCGACGGTTCGATTCCGTTAGGTGGCTCCATTCGGAGCGGCAACAAGAAGACAAGAACAACTCACAGGAGTCATAAAAATGGCTAAGGAAACATTCGATCGCGGCGGCAAGCCGCACGTGAACGTCGGCACCATCGGCCACGTCGACCACGGTAAGACCACTCTTACGGCCGCCATCACCCACGTCCAGTCCCTCAAGGGTCTCTGCGACGAAATCAAGTACGACCAGGTCGCCAAGGCTTCCGAGTCCGCCGGTCGTCGTGATGCCACCAAGATTTTGACGATCGCCTCCTCGCACGTCGAGTACGCGACCGACAACCGCCACTACGCGCACGTTGACTGCCCCGGCCACGCCGACTACGTCAAGAACATGATTACCGGCGCTGCTCAGATGGATGGCGCTATCCTCGTCGTTTCTGCAGTTGACGGTCCTATGCCCCAGACCCGCGAGCACGTTCTTCTCGCCCGTCAGGTCGGCGTTCCGAAAATCGTCGTCTTCCTCAACAAGTGCGACCTCGTTGAAGACGCAGAAATGCTCGACCTCGTCGAGATGGAAGTTCGCGAACTCCTTTCTAAGTATGACTATGATGGTGACAATGCTCCCGTCATCCGTGGCGCTGCTTATCCTGCAACTCAGGCTTCCGCCAAGGGAGATGCTGCCTGCAATTGCATCACCGAGCTTATGGATGCTCTTGACAGCTTCATTCCGGAGCCGGAGCGTGCTCTTGACCAGCCCTTCCTCATGCCGATCGAAGACATCTTCTCGATCGAAGGTCGTGGTACGGTCGTTACCGGTCGTGTTGAGCGCGGCGTGATCAAGGTTGGCGACGAAGTTGAAATCGTCGGTCTCAAGCCTACCGCCAAGACCGCTTGCACGGGCGTTGAAATGTTCCGTAAGCTTCTCGATCAGGGTCAGGCCGGCGATAACATCGGCTGCCTCCTCCGTGGTACGAAGAAGGAAGAAGTTGAGCGTGGTCAGGTTCTCGCCAAGCCGGGTTCAATCACCCCGCACACCGAGTTCTCCGGTCAGGTCTACGTCCTCACGAAGGAAGAGGGTGGCCGTCACACCGCGTTCATGAAGGGCTATCGTCCTCAGTTCTACATCCGTACGACTGACGTAACGGGTGACATCCAGCTCCCCGAGGGCGTTGAGATGGTCATGCCTGGTGACAACGTCGAGATTACCGTTAAGCTCATCGCTCCGGTTGCTCTCGAAGAGAAGATGCGTTTCGCGATCCGCGAAGGCGGCCGCACCGTCGGCGCCGGCACGGTCTCGAAGGTGATCAAGTAATCACCCTAAGTCTTCTGTGAGATGCCTGCCCGTCAGTACCGGCCGAAAGTGGTCGGTCGGGGCGGCGGGTAGGCTCGACTCATAGATCGGTTAGAGTGGATAGAAGAGAAAAGAAAGATTAAAAAAATGCGTGATCTCGCTATTTTGGCGTGCGGCGAATGCAAGCGTAGGAACTACACGACGACCCGTAACAAGAAGACTATGACGGAGCGTCTTGAAAAGGTTAAGTTCTGCCCCTTCTGCCGTAAGCGCACGACTCATAAAGAGACTAAGTGATTGATTTCTTTTTAGGGTAGTAGCACAATGGCAGTGCAGCGGTCTCCAAAACCGCCTATGGGGGTTCGATTCCCTCCTACCCTGCCAAAAGAGAAATGGAGAAAGAAATGAACTTTATAAAAAAGACAAAAGAATATCTGAACGGAGTCGCTGCTGAGGGCAAGAGAGTAACTTGGCCTGGAAAGCGTGAACTTTGGGAGTCGACTCTTGTTGTCGTTTCGTTCATTTTTATTCTCGCGCTTACGACTCTTGTTTGCGACAAGGTTATTGAAGGATTTCTTAAAATTGTCCATGCAGGGGCGTAAGAGGTAAGGAGGTTTTCCGTGGTCAAGCAGTGGTTTGTGTTGCATACCCTTACGGGGCAAGAAAACAAGGCTCAAAAGTCGATTGAGGCCCGTGTTAAGCTTGAACACATGGAGGATTATATCGGCAGGTGCGTTATTCCTACCGAGCGCGTCACTGAAAAGAAAAACGGTGTTAAGCGCGTAATTACGAAGAAGTTCTTTCCTGGTTATGTTCTGGCGGAATTGGCGCTTTATGATGAGTCGAAAAGTGCCGATGACAATGGAAAGAGGGCTATTTATGAGCGCACTTGGCAGTTCCTTAGAGAAACTCCCGGTGTAATCGGTTTTGTCGGGGGCGAGCGCCCGACACCGCTCAAGCAGAGTGAAGTGGATGCTATTCTTCTCGATCGTCCTGCGGGCGCATCGTCAGTCGAGCGTCCTAAAGTCAATTTCTCCGTTGATGAAACGGTTAAGATTACTGACGGCGCGTTCATGGGTTTGACGGGCCAGGTCAGCATGGTGGATCCCGACAAGGGCAAACTCAAGGTCGAAGTGAATATCTTCAACCGCAAGGTCCAGGTCGACGCCGAATATTGGCAGGTGGAGAAAGTCGCTATAGAAGAGACTTTCGAAAGCCTCAAGCAGTAAACGGCAGGTTTTGCGGTCCGAAAAAGTCGGAAACGATTCACCGGGCAGGATCCCCGGGAGGAGCCGCACGAAAAAAGGAAAAGGCAAATGGCCAAGAAGGTAACCGGAGTTGTTAAACTCCAGATTCCGGCCGGTGCTGCGAACCCCGCACCGCCCGTCGGACCGGCCTTGGGTTCTGCTGGTGTCAACATCATGCAGTTCTGCAAGGAGTTCAATGCTAAGACCGCGAAGGATTCCGGTCTCGTGATCCCGGTAATCATTACTGTTTATCAGGATCGTAGCTTCTCTCTCAAGTTCAAGTCGCCGCCGGCATCTGTTCTTCTTAAGAAGGAAGCAGGGCTTGCCAAGGGCAGCGGCGTTCCCAACAAGAACAAAGTCGGCAAGGTCACTCGCGAGCAGATCAAAAAGATCGTCGAGATGAAGAAGGCCGATCTTAACACCAGCGATGTCGAGCAGGCTATGAAGATGATTGAAGGCACGGCTCGCAATATGGGAATCGAGGTGGTCGAATGAAGCACGGCAAGAAGTATTTCAACGCGCTTAAGAAGGCTCCGAAGAAGGCTGTCTCTCTCGAAGAGGCCGTCAAGTTCATTAAGGCCAATCCCGGCGCTAAGTTTGATGAGACGGTTGACGTTTATTTCAACATCGGCAAGGGCCTTACCAAGGGTGATACCGCTGTTCGCGGCGTAGTTAAGCTTCCCAACGGTTCAGGTAAGACCGTCAAGGTCGCCGTTTTCGCCGGTGGTGATGCGGCTGAGGCTGCCAAGGCGGCCGGTGCTGATTTCGTCGGTATGAATGATCTCGTCGAGAAGGTCACGAAAGAAGGTTGGTGCGATTTTGACGTCGCCATTGCTACTGTTGAAGCGATGAAAGAAGTCAGAAAGTGCGCTCGCGTCCTCGGTCCTCGCGGTCTTATGCCCAACCCCAAGACCGGCACTGTAACCGATGACACCGCTACGGCTGTTAAAGAGGCCAAGGGTGGAAAGGTCGACTTCCGCATGGATAAGACCGGCAACCTTGCCGTAATCGCCGGAAAGCGCAGCTTTGATGACGCATCTCTCATCGCCAACATCAAGGCTGTTGTTTCTGCTGTCAATGCTGCAAAGCCCCAGACTGTCAAGGGTGTCTTCATCAAGTCGATGTCGATATCTTCCACGATGGGCGTCGGCGTTCAGGTTATTCCTCAGATGGATGCCGAGTAATCAAGGGAGGTATTTGAAATGAGAATTGAAAAGATTGCTATTCTCGACGAAGTAACCGCCCGCATCAAAGATTCGGACTATTGCTTCATCATCAATCACGGCGGCGTCGATGTCGCTTCGATGGCTAAGCTCCGTCAGGATCTTCGCGAATGCGAGAGCCGTCTGCTCGTTGTAAAGAATTCGTTCCTCGCCAAGGTTGCGAAGGAAAAGGGTTGGAGCGAAGAGGTCAATGCCATGTTCGCCGGCCCCACGGCTGTCGTTACCGGTAAGGGCGAGCCCACCGCTGTAGCCAAGGCTATCATGGAGTTTGTAAAGGCTTCTGCCGGCAAGGCCACCGTCAAGGGTGCCGACTACGATAACAAGATCGTTGATGCCGCTATGGTTGACGCGCTCTCGAAGATCCCCGGCAAGAACGAACTTCGTGCGATGCTTCTTATGCTCCTCAAGGAGCCTGCGACACGCTTGGCGCGCGTCCTCTCCGAGAAGGCGAAGAAGGGTGGCGAGGCTCCTGCCGCGGCCGAGGCTCCTGCCGCGGCCGAAGCTCCTGCAGCCGAGGCTCCCGCAGCCGAAGCTCCCGCAGCCGAATAATAAACAATTTCCCTTGGATGAAACACGCCAAGGGTTGACAAGTAAAAAAGGAAAAAGAAAATGACTAACGAAGAACTCATCCAGGAACTGTCAGGTAAGACCGTTCTCGAAATCAACGAACTCGTCAAGGCTCTCGAGGAAGCATGGGGTGTTTCTGCCGCTGCTGCCGTAGCTGTTGCTCCTGCCGCTGGTGGTGCTGCCGCTGCTGAAGAGAAGACTGAGTTTGACGTCATCCTCAAGTCCGCTGGTGCTAACAAGATTGCGGTCATCAAGGAAGTGCGTGCTATCACCGGTCTCGGCCTCAAGGACGCCAAGGATATGGTTGACGGCGCTCCAAAGACGGTCAAGGAAGCTTGCGCTAAGGACGAAGCTGAGAAGATCGCCGAGCAGCTCAAGAAGGCTGGCGCTGAAGTCGAAATCAAGTAAGCTTGTTTTCGTTCTCGAAAAAGAAGGGTGCGGCTTGCCGCGCCCTTCTTTTTTAGTCTCAGTGCACTTGAAAACGCCCTCAAATAAGAGTATAATATTATCTAATAGATTTAACTAATACTGTAAACTGAAATAAGGAAACAGGAAATGGCAAAAAAGATAATGGTTGACGGCAATACAGCCGCTGCCCAAATCGCATTCGCGTGCTCCGAAGTGGCCGCGATTTATCCTATCACACCGTCCTCGCCGATGGCTGAGACGTGCGATGAACTCGCCTCACTTAAGAAGGTCAATATCTGGGGTTCGATCCCGCAGGTAGTTGAGATGGAGTCCGAAGGCGGCGCCGCCGGCGCTGTGCACGGCGCTCTCACGACTGGCTCGATGACTTCGACGTTCACCGCGTCGCAGGGTCTTCTTTTGATGATCCCCAACATGTACAAGATCGCCGGTGAGCTCGCTCCTTGCGTATTCCACGTTTCCGCCCGTTCGCTCGCTTGCCAGGGTCTTTGCATTTTCGGCGATCACGGTGACGTCATGGCCTGCCGTCAGACCGGCTTTGCGATGCTCTGCTCTAACTCCGTTCAGGAGTCTCACGATATGGCGATGGTCGCTCACGCCGCGACGCTCGAAGCGAAGGTTCCTTTCCTTCACTTCTTCGACGGCTTCCGCACTTCGCACGAAGTTCAGAAGATCGACGAGATCGGCTATGATGTCATTCGCGAAATGATCGACGATGAATTTGTTGCTGATTTCCGTCGCCGCGCACTTGACCCTGAGCATCCTACGATGCGTGGTACGGCTCAGAACCCTGACGTATATTTCCAGGGTCGCGAGAGCTCGAATAAGTACTATGAGGCAACGCCTGCTATCGTCCAGAAGTATATGGATAAGCTCGCTAAGCTCACGGGCCGCGCGTATAAGCTTTATGATTATGTCGGTGCGGCTGATGCCGAGTACGTAGTTGTAGCGATGGGCTCAGGGTGCGATACGCTCCACGAGACGGTCGATGCGCTCGTAAAGGAAGGCAAGAAGGTTGGCCTTTTGAAGGTGCACCTCTATCGTCCTTTCTCGATGAAGGATTTTGTCAAGGCGATTCCTGCGACCGTCAAGGTTGTGACCGTTCTCGACCGCACGAAAGAGCCCGGTGCCAACGATCCTCTCTATCTCGACGTTACCGCCGCTATCGGTGAAGGCCTTCAGGAAGGTGTTATCTCCTTCAAGTATCCGAAGGTTCTCGCAGGCCGCTACGGTCTTGGTTCGAAGGACTTCACTCCGCAGATCTGCAAGGAGGTCTTCGACAACATGATGGCCGACAAGCCGAAGAATCACTTCTGCTGCGGCATTATCGATGACATCGGCGGCGAGTCGATCCTCGGTGACTCTTCTTTCGTTATGCCTACCGGCGATCGCAAGGAGTGCATGTTCTGGGGTCTCGGTGCTGACGGTACCGTTGGCGCGAACAAGAACTCCATCAAGATCATCGGCAACTACACCGAGAACTTCGCGCAGGGTTACTTTGAGTACGACTCCAAGAAGTCCGGCGGCGTTACGATTTCACACCTCCGCTTCGGGCCTGAGATGATTCGCAGCCCCTACTTCGTCAACGCTGCAGACTTCACGGCTTGCCACTGCTTCCCGTATCTCGAGAAGTACGATATGCTCAAGGCCGCGAAGCCCGGCTCTGTGTTCCTCCTCGCTTCGCCCTACTCAGCCGCTGAGATCTGGGATCACATGCCTGATGAAGTTGAAGAAGCCATCATCGCCAAGAAGCTTCAGTTCTACGTAATCAATGCTGCGAAGATCGCGCTTGAAAACGGTATGGGTACGCGCACGAACACGGTTCTTCAGACTGCGTTCTTCAAGCTCTCCGGCATTAAGCTTACGAAGGCAGACGGCACGGAGCTTGATCCTATCCAGGTTCTTAAGGATTACGCCGAGAAGGCTTACTCCAAGAAGGGTCAGGAAGTCGTCGAGATGAACTGGAAGTGCATTGAGGCCGCTTCTGCCGCGATCGAGAAGGTCGATTATCCTTCCGCTCCTGCTGGAAAGCTCAAGATGCCCGCCACCGTCGCTTCCGAGGCTCCCGACTTCATCAAGAACGTCACCGCCAAGATGATTGCTCAGAAGGGCAACGAGCTTCCTGTTTCGGCCATTCCGGATGACGGCACTTGGCCTACCGCCACGACTCAGTGGGAAAAGCGCAATGTTGCAGCATTCATCCCGGCCTGGGATCCTGCCGCTTGTATTCAGTGCGGTCAGTGCTCCATCATCTGCCCTCACGCGGCTATCCGCATGAAGGTTTATGACGAAGATAAGCTCGCCGGCGCTCCTGCGACATTCAAGTCTGCCGATTCCAAGACGCCTAAGATGAAGGCTCTCGGCGCGAAGGTGACTGTTCAGGTCGCTCCTGAAGACTGCATGGGCTGCGAGCTCTGCGTCGTCAAGTGCCCGATGGCCGCCAAGGGTGCGCTCAAGATGGTTGAGCAGATTCCTCTTCGTGAGACTGAAGCTGCCAACTGGAAGCACTTCCTCGCTATTCCCGATGTCGACCCTGCCAAGCTCGATACGAAGCAGGTTCTCGACTCGCAGCTCAAGCGTCCGCTCTTTGAGTTCTCCGGCGCTTGCGCAGGCTGCGGCGAAACTCCTTACGTTAAGCTCCTCACCCAGATCTGCGGTGATCGTCTTCTCGTTGCGAACGCGACCGGCTGCTCGTCGATCTACGGCGGCAACCTGCCCACGACCCCGTACTGCCAGCGTGCTGACGGCAAGGGCCCGGCGTGGTCGAACTCGCTCTTCGAGGACAACGCCCAGTTCGGTATGGGTATGCGCGTTTCTGCAGACAAGCTCTATGAATACGCGATGGAACTCGTTGACAAGGTTCTCGCCAAGGAAGAGGCTCCTGAGTCGATCAAGTCCGTCTTGACGAAGATCAAGTCCATCAACCAGTTCGATGAAAAGGGTCAGGGCGTTGAAGAGATGCGTTCTGCCGTCAAGGAACTTAAGGCTGCCCTTAACAACGGCTGCTGCTCCGGTAAGGAAGGTCCTTGCACATGCTCGCTCGGTCGCCAGCTTCTCGGCGTTGCCGACAACCTCGTCAGAAAGTCCGTCTGGATTCTCGGCGGCGACGGTTGGGCTTACGACATCGGTTACGGCGGTCTTGATCATGTTCTCGCTTCCGGTAAGAACGTCAAGGTTCTCGTCATGGATACCGAAGTTTACTCCAACACCGGCGGTCAGGCTTCGAAGTCTACTCCGATCGGCGCAATCGCCAAGTTTGCGGCTTCCGGCAAGGTTCAGGCGAAGAAGAACTTGGGTCTCATGCAGATGCAGTACAAGAATGTCTATATCGCTTACGTCTCGATGGGTGCCAACCCGGCCGCGACGGTGAAGGCGTTCAATGAGGCTGAGAACTATGACGGTCCTGCGCTTATCGTCGCTTACGCACACTGCATTGAGCAGGGTCTTCTTACCAAGACCGGTCCTGCCCATCAGCAGGCGGCGGTTGACTCCGTCCACTTCCCGCTGTGGCGCTACGATCCGCGTGCCGCCGCTCAGGGCAAGAACGGCCTTACGCTCGACTCTAAGGACAAGAGCGACACGGTCTCGTTCGCCGAGCGCGCACTTTCGAAGGATTGCGGCGAAAACCGCTTCAAGCAGCTCGTCAAGATCGTCGGTCAGGAGAAGGCCGAGGAAACATTGAAGCGCGCTGAAGCAGGCTTCAAGGAGAACTACAAGCTCCTCGCTGAACTCGCAGCGTTGCCGACTCTCTAATAGAAGAGGAAGATAAAGATAAGCCCTGTACATTTAAAATGTACGGGGCTTTCTTTTTATTTTGGGTAAGCGGTTATGTCGGCCATGCAACTGCTGTAGAGTGTTGTCGGGCGAGAAAGATGATAGTATTATCAAAACCGAGTCCTGCTTTGATTAAGTGACTTGTCAAAATGCGGCGGATGTCGCGGCACCCGTGCTCCCGCGCTTATGCGGCCGGATTGCGCGTCCTTGCGATCGCTCGACGTACACGAGTACGTCTTCGGGTCGCAGTCCTGCCCAATCCGCCTCGCCTAAGCATCAGTCCGCTCGG
>CAJGDE010000068.1 GCA_904502135.1 Kiritimatiellia bacterium | reverse complement strand
TGAGACATCGCAATTTTCGACTTTTATATTCTCGCAAACATTGCTAGATGCGTGAAGCTTGCAAGAGGCACGGATGGCAAACCCGTCATCGCCCGTCTTAAGAACACAATCTTTTACGACGACATTTTTCGTGCAGTCAATGGAAAAGCCGTCGGAGTTTGCTATTTCACGATCTGCGTCAACGGTAACACCGCGCATGACGACATCTTCGCAGCAGCGTAAGTGCACCGTCCAGCATGGAGTATTCTTGAGCGTCACGCCCTCTATGCGGATATTCTTCGTTAAGAACATCGCGACCATCGGGCCTGGGCGAAACCACTCGCGGTCGATCGGATGAAGTTTAATGCCGTATTTATACCACGGAAACCAACCTTCCTCCTGCGTCTGACCGAAGAACTGAGGACCATTGCCGTCAATCGTGCCTTCACCCGTGATGGCGACATCCTCTGCTTTGTACGCAAGAATAAGATGAGCGCCGCTCCACTCTTCGCCTACGCTATGGAAGTTCTCTGGGAAAACATCATTCGCGTTATAATCCTTCTGATTTGTCGACCCAAGAATCACAGCGCCTTTCTCAAGATGGAGCTCGCAATGATCTTTAAGCCAAATCGTACCGCTTCTCCACACACCCTTTGGAACGACAATACGCCCACCCCCGTTTTTGGCCGCCTCTTCAGCCGCTTTGGAAACACTTCCTCCGTAAGAAAGAATATTAAAGTCCCTTCTTTCGCTCTTCTCGGATGAAGCCTCTGCGACAATAGAAATAAAAGCAAAGAATGTGAATATCAGCCTTTTCATAATCCTAACCGTTTTCATCATGAATCTAATTTTATTCTCTTGAAGATAGGTGAGCCTTTAACTCCGAAACAATCGACGGGTCGAACAGAGAAAACCATATTACCTTTTACCGGAATCTCGCCGAGCGATATGATACACGAGGCGTCTTTAGCCAAAGGCTTCTCTTTCTTATGAAAGTTTTTAGCTATCACCCGGCGCTGCAGCTGCACCAGATCGACACCATCTTCAACAAGCGTAGATGTAATCTCATATTCAAAAACACGCCTTGAATCGACCGAACGAGCAGAGGGGAATTCTATGCGGATTTTATCTTCATCCAATTTCACAATCTCGATTTCAGCGCCAGCGGAGAATTGCGGCGGCATATTTCTTTTGGCACGATATTCAAACGACTGATCTTTCTCAGGAGGAACAGCTATAACCCAGTTCTGCCCCAAATCCTCATTGTTATAAAAATCCTTACGCTCTATTACAAGCTCGTTCCCATAAACGGATATAAGAATCCCATGCGCGCTGTCATTAGCTTTTATGCGCTCAGTAAGCCTCTTGCGCTTTTCACCGCAGAAACCATGCGAATTACCTTGACCGTTTTCCCTTAAAGCATATTCCGTGGAAATGTAGCGAAGAGACGAAGCGTTAATCGAAGTGAACGCGCCCTGCCAGACGGATCGCTCATCCGTCAGAGAATAATGGCTATGACCTGAAATGGCAACGGCGTTAGGATACTTCGAAAGCGCCTCAGTCGACGCGCCGTTATCCCGTCCCCACGCCCACGGGCCCATGCACGTATCTTTCGGATGGGAATGCTGCGTGTAGAAAAACGGCTTTGACGGATTGATTCTATCTTTGTGAAGTTTAAGAAAATCTGCCAAACCGCTGAACTGGTCAGATTTCGTCCAGTGTCCGCCTATAAACGTATACCCTTTTACGTCCTTTATCCAAAAATCGCTATACGGTTCTTTAAAAATCTCTTCCCAAACTTCGGCAGGCCGCGTCTCAGTATACGATATCGCATCTTTCTGCGCCCTTGGATCTTTGTTTTTTATCAAGTTATATGCGCCCCAGAAATCGTGATTGCCGTAGATAAAAAGCTTCTCAACATGTCGGCCGTCCGCGCCCTTGTTGCCCGGAAACACCTTTTCCCAAGCCTCACCCAAACGACGCAGCTCGCTGATTAAACCAGTATCGGCAATATCGCCCGAAATCATTACGGCATCCGCTCGCATTGACTTAAAGTACGTGAACGCTTTTATAAGCTCTTTCTCATCTCCCGGAGTTCTGAGATGAACATCGCTTATCGCGCCAAAGCGAAGATCTGGTGCCTTCGGCATCAATCGATCGGCGAAGCATCCACCGGAAATCCCGGAAACCGCCATGACCGACGCACCTTTCAGAAACTCTCTTCTTCCTATAGACATTTTATAAACTCCCTTCTTCTTGCTTTTACATTTACATTTTAAATTAAAAAATCATACGCATTTTCGAGCGCGTTTCATAACAAGCGCTGTACGCTGTGGCAGATATAATTTAACCTGCTGAACAATCTCTCCGTTGGCCTTCGTCAACACTGTTGAAAACGTCTGTTTCGGCTCGATCCTGCCTTGCCCTGAAAACCGCTTTTCATCCGAATCAAACAAATGAATCCAGCTGCTGGCCGGCGGAACTATGATACCGAAATCGGGATATGACGACTCGGAACTAAAATTGAATACAAACATATAATCAGCGCGGATAAACGCCAACACCTTTGCGCTTTCGTCAGCGGTAAGCAGCGTCACTTCTCCCGATAAGGATTTAAGTAAAGTGAGCATTACTCTGTCAAAATCGCCAAGAGCTTTGAATTTCAACGTCGGGTCGTCCGCAAGCGACCATTGGCGCCTGGCATGAGAAAAGCTCCAGCCGTTGCCTTCTCTCGGAAAGTCGATCCATTCGGGATGCCCGAATTCATTACCCATAAAATTGAGATATGCTCCCGCATTCAACGAATACGTCGCAAGCCTGGCCATTTTATGAAGAGCGACCGCCCTTTCAACGGCGAGATTTTCCTGGCCTTCAGCCATGCCTTGATAAATCTCACTGTCGCCCAATTGAAAGAAGAACGTCTTTCCGCCGACGAGCGCCTGATCATGGCTTTCAACGTAACTTACGGTTTTTTCTTCCTTGCGTCTGTCGGTAAGACGATAAAAAATCTCACCCATCGACCATTGCTCGTCTTTCTGTTCAGAAACAAGTTTAAACCAAAAATCCGGGATGCCCATGGATAATCTGTAATCAAACCCAAGCCCGCAGTCCTTTAGATGGGACGCTACGCCCGGCATTCCGGAGACATCCTCCGCTATCGTGACGGCGCCCGGCAGAACCTCTTGGATAACTTTATTGGCAAGCGCCAGATACACCCAGGCGTCTTCATCGACCGAGTCGTCAAAATACATTTCATACCCCGTAAAATTCGTACCAAGCCCGTGATGATGATACAGCATTGATGTAACGCCGTCGAAACGAAAACCGTCAAAATGAAATTCTTCAAGCCAATACTTGCAATTCGAAAGAAGAAAATGCAGAACCTGCGTTTTACCGTAATCAAAAATACGGCTGTCCCACGCTGGATGCTCCCCCCTTGAGCCCGAATGAAAATACTGATAATCCGTCCCGTCGAAACGAGAAAGCCCATCACGCTCGTTTTTGACCGCATGACTATGAACGAGATCCATTATTACGGAAAGCCCGAGATTATGAGCCTCGTCAACGAGTTCTTTCAGCTCATCTGGAGTTCCGAAACGCGACGATGGCGCGAAAAAGGAACTGACGTGATAGCCGAAAGAGCCATAATACGGATGTTCCATAACAGCCATAAGCTGCACCGTATCGTAGCCCGAGGCTTTTATGCGCGGCAGCAGATTTTCGGCAAACTCCCTGTACGTCGAAACCCGCGCCTCTTCTCCGGCCATGCCGATGTGAGCTTCATAAATCTTACGCGGGGTTTTTCCGCCGCGTGCGACCTTAGGTCTTTTATGGCGCCAAAGATACGGATGATCTGGCTCATAGACTTGTGCTGAAAAAAGATTAGTCGACGGGTCTTGAACGACCCGCCTTGCATACGCAGGAATACGCTCCGCCCGCCCTTGATCCCACCTCATTTCAAGATGGTAATGCTGCCCGTGCGAAATGCGCTCCAAGGGGACTCTAAGTTCCCATACGTCGCTACCAGGAATACGCATTACCTCAAATTCGGGATCGATCTTCCAAGAATTAAAATCGCCGACAAGCCACATGCTCGTGGCACGCGGCGCCCATTCTCTAAAAACCCACCCGTCATCGCATTTATGAAGCCCGTAGTAAAGATGTGCATTTGCCCAATCAGAAAGCCTTCCCGCGCCACCGGCGAGAGAGATGGCTCTATTTCGCGCTTTTTCAGCGCGCATTTTTATCTTATCCTTATAAGGCTCAAGCCAACTGTCATCAAGCAATTTTGCCATACTTTATTTCCTATATTTGACCATTGCACATGAACTAAATAAATGATATACTATGTCCTTGTTGTGGACCCGTAGCTCAGTCGGTCAGAGCAGGTGACTCATAATCTCCGGGTCGTGGGTTCAAGTCCCGCCGGGTCCACCACTTTTCCCCTTCCTCCATTCACCGCAACAGAACCACAATCGGTATTATAGCAAAAATCGGTTCTGAATGCTTATCACCAGAACGACCAAGAGAGCGTCTTTATTACCCAAATCCCCAAGACGAGATTCGTTATCACATGCGCGATTATTGATGCGCAAAGCCCGGCCCTGATTGCGACGAATTGATATACGACACCCGCAATAATTGCGACAACTATTCTGTCATGACCTAAAGAAAACAGCGCCACGGACCACAAAAAAGCCGACAGGTCGAATTTTGAAAGCGCAACACTCCGCCAATCACGGCTTTGCAAGCGCCTATAAAGATAAGATCTGTAAAATATCTCTTCAATTGGAGCTATCACAAAGGCACTGCCTATCAGCCTTATCGCTGTAAGAGTGTTTCCGCACACACCGGGCTCAAACGGAGATTTACCGCAAACGGCCTTGTCAGCGCTAATTACACAAAATTTTCTGTACCATGAAAAAGACTCAGGCCAGACCCAAAGAAAGAAAACCAGCATTCCCGCTGCAAGAGACCACAGCGCAAGGCGCAAAGCGGCTTTTGGGGACACATCGCATTTTCGAAGGCGCGAGGCGAAAGGCAAAAGCATCAACGCCGAGCATACAGTTCTTAGAGCGTAATTCTGCGCATTTGAAGGCAAAACCATCAACATCGCCATCCACACCGCAAACGGCGCCACGGCGAAAAACGTCTCGCGATCAAACTTCATCAGTTCTTGAATGAATGTATTGGAGCTGGGATTCTCCCCTTGCGGTTTATAAGCTGATCGCAAGAGAATTGAGAAACCTTCATCACCGGGGCGTGCCCCAAAAGACCGCCGAACTCTACAGTATCGCCGACGGTTTTACCGGCAACGGGAATTATTCTGACCGCAGTAGTCTTCTGGTTTATCATGCCAATGGCCGCTTCGTCGGCGATTATACCTGAAATCGACGTCGCGCGGGTATCCCCGGGAATCGCAATCATATCAAGCCCGACGGAGCAAACACACGTCATCGCCTCGAGTTTTTCGATATTTAAGGCTCCGGCATTTACGGCATCAATCATCCCCTGATCTTCGGAAACGGGAATAAAAGCTCCGGAAAGGCCGCCAACGTAAGAACTGGCCATAACACCGCCCTTCTTTACCTGATCATTAAGAAGAGCGAGCGCCGCCGTAGTTCCCGGAGCGCCGGGATGTTCAAGGCCGATCTCTTTAAGAATATCCGCGACAGAATCGCCGATCGCGGGAGTTGGCGCGAGCGAAAGATCTATTATGCCAAACGGAATCCCGAGGCGTTTCGAAGCTTCTTGGGCGACCAACTGACCGACACGGGTAATCTTGAACGCTGTTCTTTTAATCGTTTCGCAAAGCGTATCGAAATCTGCGCCGCGAATCGATTTTAAAACGTGATTTACCACTCCAGGTCCGCTGACTCCGACATTTATCACGGCATCGCCTTCGCTTACGCCGTGAAACGCGCCCGCCATAAACGGGTTGTCGTCAGGAGCATTGCAAAGAACGACAATTTTCGCGCACCCTATACTATCGCGATCTTTCGTCTTTTCGGCCGCGTCCTTTATAATCTGGCCCATCAGTCTTACGGCATCCATATTAATGCCGGTTTTTGTCGAACCAACATTAACTGACGAGCAAACGCGCTCTGTTACCGCCATAGCCTCAGGAATCGAGCGGATAAGAAGTTCATCCGCCTTCTTCATGCCCTTGGAGACGACAGCAGAAAACCCGCCTATGAAATTGATGCCGAGTTTCTTGGCGGCACGGTCGAGAGTCTTGGCTATTTTTACAAAATCCGAAGGTTTTTGGCAATATGACGCGCCGACAAGCGCGGCAGGAGTTATGGAAATGCGCTTATTGACAATAGGCACACCGAACTCTCTGCCGATTTCATCGCCCGTAGCAACAAGTTTCTCAGCTATTCTAACAAGCTTTGAGTATATGTTGTCACACGTTTTTTTAAGTGATATGTCGGCACAATCGAGAAGATTCACTCCGAGCGTAATGGTACGCACGTCAAGATTCTCCTCGAGAATCATCTTATTTGTTTCGAGAACCTCGGAAATATTAATCATCCAAAAACCTCTTAACCGAAGAATGCCTTATACAAAGCGCTGACAGCCGCGTCGCGATCTTGCGAACGGATAGCAATCATGAAGCTGACCTCGCTCGAGCCTTGGTTTACCATAGACATTGAAATACCGGCGGAAGCAAGCGCAAGACACGCCTTTGCAAGCATTCCCGGCGTATAGCACATTCCCTCGCCCACGACCATAAGCATAGTAAGATCGCGCTCGATCGTGACGAAATCGGGATTTACATGCTTTTTGATCGCCGCGATGATTTTATGCTCGCGATCCTTCGGCAGGAACTGCTCTTTGACGACCACACACTGAGAGTCGACACCCGAGGGCATGTGCTCGTACGAAATACCCTCTTCTTCGAGAACCTGCAGAAGTCTGCGGCCGAAACCGATTTCGCGGTTCATAAGATACTTCTCGACGACAATATTGATAAAGCCATCTGCGGAAGCGACACCGACGACAGTGCCTGGGATTACGCGGCGAGACTGCTGAATCATCGTGCCGGGCTCTGACGGACGGTTCGTATTGCGGATATTGATCGGGATGCGCGCTCTGACGGCGGGAATTACAGCATCATCGTTAAATACGCCAAAACCAGCATACGCAAGCTCGCGCATTTCGCGATATGTCATCGTCGCGATACCTTCACCGTTCTTGACCTCAGGCACGATTCTCGGATCGCACGGATAAACAGAATCGACATCCGTAAAATTCTCGTAAACGTCGGCGCAAACGGCAGCGGCGAGAATCGAGCCCGTAATGTCGCTTCCTCCACGCGGGAATGTCGCGACCTTCCCTTCTTTCGTATAACCGAAAAATCCGGGATAAACCACGATTCCCTCGAAATCTGAAAACGCCCTCGACAATGTGGCGTAACTGTCAGGATCGATTGTGGCATTACCGAACTCGCCCGTCAACACAAGCCCCGTCTCTTTGGGGCTGGCATAGCGCGCCTTCTTTCCGCGGGCTTCGAACGCGACGGCGACAACCTTGGCGTTGTTGTCTTCGCCGGCCGCCTTCATGAGATCCATAAATTCAGGCTCGCTCAACTTTCCAACCTGAGCTACGCGATCCATCATATCCATCTCAATTTTGCGCACGATCTCTTCGCCGAGATTAAGCTCTTGGGCTATTTCGGCATAGCGCTCGATGACGGCGCCGAATTCGCGGTCGGTATTTTCGCCCTTAAGCGCGGCGTTGGCCAACGAGATAAGAAGATCTGTTACTTTTGTATCTCCGTCAAATCTCTTGCCGGGAGCAGAGACGACAACGATGCGCCTCGTAGGATCGGCGAGGACTATATCCATCACCTTGTTTATTTGCGAAGCGTTGGCAAGAGAGCTGCCGCCAAATTTACAGACTTTCATTTTTTAAACTCTTTCAATTTAGATCATTCTCAATTTAACGGGATCCGCCGCAACGACACCAGAAGACTTAATCTCTTCAAGCGCTTCGTCAAGATCGCTTGACTTGGCCTTGTGCGTAAGCACCACGACCGTCATCGAAGAATCGGCGTTAGCGGGCCCCTTCTGCGAGGCGGCCTCTATCGACACGCCGTGACGCCCGAGAGTAGAGGCGACCGTGCCGAATGCACCGGGCTTGTCCTCAAGCATAAAACGCAGATAGAAACGCGACGAAATATCACCGGCCGCACGCAGCTTGACCGTACCTTCCGCATACGAAGGCACCGCGCGCGCATAGCGCGTCTCGTTGTGGGCGAGATTGCGGGCTATGTCGCCGATATCGCCTACAACGGTGGACGCTGTGGGGGCACGACCAGCTCCGCGACCATAATACATCGTATAGTCGGACATATCGCCCTTTACCATGGCCGCGTTGAACGCATCGTTCACATTTGCAAGCATATGCGTAAAGGGTATGAGCGTCGGATGCACGCCGACTTCAACCTCATCGCCGTCTTTGGCTACGCAGGCGAGAAGTTTGATGCGGTAACCGAACTCGGCGGCGTACTTTACGTCCGTTCCCGAAAGATTGCGGATGCCCTCTACCTGAACCTGATCAAGCGTAGGCTGAAAACCGTATGCCAACGCCGAAAGAATGCAGGCCTTGTGCGCGGTGTCAAACCCGTCAATATCAAGCGAAGGATCGGCCTCGGCATATCCGAGCTTTTGAGCGTCGGCCAAAACCTCGTCAAAAGGCAGACCTTCATTTTCCATGCGCGTCAAAATGTAATTACACGTGCCGTTAAGAATGCCGTGGATTGATTCGATGTCATTGCCGGCAAGGCCTTCGCGCAGAACTCGTATGATCGGAATGCCACCGCCGACAGAAGCTCCAAAATAAATATCGACATTGTTCTGAACGGCTGTATCAAAAATCTCACGCCCATATTCCGCAAGCAGTTTCTTATTCGCGGTCACTACGCACTTTTTAGCATTAAGAGCGTCAAGAACAAGCTTCTTGGCAATCCCCGTGCCGCCGATAGTTTCAACAACGATCTGAACTGACTCATCAGCGATAACGGAGGAAGCGTCTGTAGTTAAAACGCCATCTGGCACCGAAAACCCACGATCGGTCGTAATATCAAGATCGGCGATTTTCTTAAGAACAATGTCAACATTAAGACGTTTGGACATAACGTCTCTGTGTTTGATCAAACCTTCTGCAACTCCTGCACCGACAGTACCGAAGCCGAGTATTCCTACTCCAATTTGTTTCATTTTTTACCTCTTTCTTAAACCGAAGATATATTTTACTCTTATTTTGCTCTCTTCGTCAACCTGAATATGGCGTTTCAGGCGTTTTTTTCATCATTATCTGTCAACACGCGCTCCGCCGCCACCGACCATTTTTTCAATATCGGCTTTTGTCGCCATGGAAGTGTCTCCTGGAGTCGTCATTGCGAATGCTCCGTGGGCGGCACCGTAATTGACCGCCTTCGCGGCATCGTCAAACGTCATAAGTCCGTAGATAAGGCCTGAAGCAAAAGAATCTCCGCCGCCCACGCGATCGAATATTTCAAGGCCCGCTCTCGCCTCCGACATGTGAAGTTCGCCCTTATACCAGCATATCGCGCTCCAGTCGTTGACCGTCGCTGACTTTACCGACCTAAGCGTCGTAGCCAAAGCCTTGAAATTAGGATAGATCGATACGGCCTTTTCGATCATCTTCTTAAACCCTTCAACGGGAAGAGTCGTCAGATTCTCGTCAACCCCCTCAACCTCTATTCCGAGAGCCGCCGTAAAGTCCTCTTCGTTGCCGATCATCACATCAACGTATTTGGCGATCTCCTTATTGACCTGCTGAGCCTTTTCTTTTCCGCCGATCGACTTCCAGAGGCTGGCACGGTAGTTAAGATCGTAGGATGTTATGGTTCCGTACTTTTTCGCCGCCTTGAGAGCTTCAATGCAGACTTCTGCCGTCGTTTCGGAAAGGGCCGCGAAAATTCCGCCCGTGTGAAACCATCTCACGCCCTGGCGGCCGAAAATATCATCCCAGTCGATTTCTCCGACCTTCAATTGGCTTATGGCCGTAAGACCACGGTCGGCGCAGCTTCTCGCCCCGCGGCAGCCGAAACCGCGCTCAACGAAGTTAAGTCCGTTTCGGACCTCACGACCGATACCGTCGAATTTACGCCACAAAATATTGCTTACATCGACTCCGCCCTGTAAAATGAAATCCTCCACCAAACGTCCGACGGGATTATCCGCAAACGCGGTAACAGTCGTCGTTTTCAGACCGAAACAGCGGCGAAGGCCGCGAACGACATTGTATTCACCGCCGCCTTCCCAAACTTTAAACTCTCTTGCCGTATGTATACGCCCGTCGCCCGGATCAAGCCTAAGCATAATCTCGCCGAGGCTGGCGGCATCCCACATACATTCTTCTTTTGGTCTAAGTTTAATGCTTTCCATTTGATATCTCCCTTCATACGCTTGTCTTAACGACAAACACAAACAAGTTGATATTATACCATAATATGCTTTTTCAGCGGGAACTGGAGATAAAAAGAGAAATGTAAGCACTTAAATACAACCCAAATTCATCCAAGGGGGTAAGCGGTTATGTCGCCTACGCAACTACTGTAGAGTGTTGTCTTTTACTTCCCTTTCCGCCTTGCTTGCATTCTTGCCTTGTCAACGTGCGGCGTTTTTTTCGCCCAACGGTACTCGCCTTTTGATATGGGCGATTTGCGCGTCCTTGCTCCGCGGGCCCTTGCGGGCGGCTTCGCCGTTGCTGCGCAACCTTCCTTCCGAAAGCTTCGCTTTCTTCAGCGCATTTCTCGACGTAC
>CAJGDE010000067.1 GCA_904502135.1 Kiritimatiellia bacterium | reverse complement strand
GACGGAACCTTTTCAGATGAGGCGATTTGCGCAGGACTGCGACCCGAAGACGTACTTGTGTACGTCGAGCGGGAGCAAGGACGCGCAAATCGCCCATATCAAAAGGCGAGTACCGTTGGGCGAAAAAACGCCGCACGTTGATAAGGCAGAAAAGGAAGGATGAAAAGCACAAGACAATACTCTACAGCGGTTACACAAACGACATAACCGCTTACATTTTCATGTGTTTAAACGTTTGAATGTTAGTCGTTAGTTAGAAAGGAAAGAAAAAACATCCGCTCTACACCTAAAACTAAAAATTCCACACTAACACTCGGCCTCGCAGTCGCTCGGCTTGGTCGCTTTCCTATGGGTCGCGACCACCCTCAAGGGGCGGATACCCAACTAATAGAAGTTCGAGGTGGGAGTTTGAGTTCGAGAGTCGATATCTCTTCCCTCTAAACTCTAAACTTTCTAAACCTCCCAAACCTTCTCAACCCCCATTCCAACCTTCTGACGCTCCTACTAAAAGTTTAATGTTCTGCCTCATGAAATGTGCCGTCTGCATGAAAATGACCGGCTGATTTTGTTTCACCTGACGGCAAGGCCAATTTTAGCTCATACGCACCAGAAACTACGACCTCTGCATCAGCATCAAGCCCTTCAACTTCAGTCCATCCGCCCGAACTATCGAAAGTCGCAACTTCCAACGCCAAAAACTTTTCACTGTCTTTGCTGTCTCTTACGAAAACAGTCGGCTTTAGATTTATGCTAACGATGCTTTTAGCCGGTATGGCAAGAGCGGAAGTTTTCGAATCGGACAAAACAATTACGGCCTCATCCCGCATACCTGCGAGGGCTTTCACATCACCATCAAAAATAACGTATACGGGGACTAACGAAGTATTGTCGCCAACTCCAAGTCTAACCTTACCGGCAAAAGAGCCCACTCGAGCTGAAAGATCGTCTTTTAACTTCGCAGCTTCACCGCTTGGCACAAGCGCTTTGAAACAAAGAGCGTGAGATCGCACTATCACTACCGGAGAATCACCCATTTCAAGCCATTCTCCGTTCTGCTTTAAAAAAGATTCCACAAGCCCGTCAACGGGAGAGACAAGCGTTATGACGCCATCCTTTTCCTCGGAGTGCGATATCAACGCCAGACGCTCGGCTCTTTTCACCTCAAGCTCATTTTCAAGTTCTGCATTTCGCGTCTTGATCTGCCGATACGCGTCAAGACGCCTTTCCAGCGCCGCAATCTGACGCGAACGCGCGACAAGCTCCGGCGAGGTCACGGTAAAAAGAGCATCGCCCTTTTTAACATACGAAAGAGGTTTGACCAAAATCGTCAGACGTCCAGCTACAGGTGTAGCTACGCTTTCTCTGGCATTGGGCAGAAGCTCATAAACACCAGAACAGGTAAATATCGATTTAACATCACGCTTTTGGGCTTTAACAGTCTCAAGCCCCATAGCGCGCTGAATATTCATAGAAAGTCTTATCGTATTCTGCGAGGTATGCTGATGAGATTCCCCCTTATCGGAACATTTCTCGCCGCTGTTGCAATTTTCTGATTTATCATGATCTTGATTGTGTTCGTGATCATGTTCGTGATCATGGTCATGATGATGCTGATTGTCATGCCCGCTATGCGCATGGTCATGTGAACAGTCACAGCCGAGAAAAAAGAAAACACATGAAACAAAAATTACAGCAAGCCTTATCATTTTTTTCCTCATTTGAATTTATCAAGTTCCACCGTCGCTAACGCAACCTCCCTTCGCCATTCCACCTCAGAGAGCTTTTGGTTTAAAATTTCCTCTCTCTGCGCGAAATAATCAAGCGGAGAAAGTTCTCCCACATCCAACAAAGCGTCAGCCTCACGCCGTTCGTTGTGCGGCGCCGGAGGATGGCTCATAAGATGCATAAGCTTTGAATATGCCGCTGCGCAGTCATAGACAAGATTGCGCCACGCGTCGATTACCTCAAGACGCATCTCGGCGCGCTTCGCCTTCGCGTTGGCTATAGCCTTTCTGTTGCGGTTCCATAGCGGAAGTGTAACGCCTGCCACAAGGCCGATGCGATCCAAGCCTTCTTCATTTGCGTAACAAGGGCCTAATTTAAGATCAGGATACTGCTTTCTTATCTCAGCCTCGAATTCGGCATCGCTCGCCTCTAACCTAAGTTTGGCAGTCTCTACCGCCGGATGATTTACAAGCGCCATGACATCAACAGGTTCTACAGCCTTAGCGCAAGGCATCTCAAGGGGAAAATCAACTGTTATTTTCGCCCCAGGTCTTAAACCACTAAGGCGCAAAAGAGCAATTTTCGTCTCCTCTATCTCATCGGCGACATCCATTATATCATGGCGCCGCGCATGTACAGAACGCTTTACGCTGGCCAAGTTACTCGCGCTGACTTCACCCGATTCGTGGAGTTTATTGATATTGATAAGCGTTTTTTTAATCCGCTCATCTTCTTCAAACGCTTCTAAAACACTTTTCCTCTTCATCAAGGCCGCTAAGCGTATCGCCGCCTTTTTCGCCTCGGCCATAAGATTTCTCTCAGCGTCGAGAATTCGCGCTCTGTCTGATTTAGAATAAATCCGCGCAGCTTTTTTTTCACATTCAAGCGAGCCTGAAAGCGGTAGCGTAAAGCCCAAACTCGCCCCTCCTATCACTGGATGATCACTGGGATTTACGATACGTAAGAGATCGAAGTCAAGGGAAGGATCTTCCCACCAGCCATATTCCTTTACAACCTCATCGCTATTGGCGGCTTTCAGTCTGAGCGCGTTTATTTCGCGATTGCCCACAAGCGCCAAATAAGCGGCATCGTCAGGCGAAGATAATCGAACCTCGTTTGTAACGCCTGATTTCATTTCCGCTTCCCAATCTATCCGTACCTCTTCGTAGCTTTGGCAGCCCATGATAAAAAGCAGGAAAGCGAAACTGGCGATAACAGCCGGTTTATGTGCAGGCGATGCGGAAACGGACGAACCTGAAACCAAAGTAGACGCCGGCAAGACCATAAGATTCAAGAGCATAGAGCCTACCAAACCGCCGAACTGAACCACTGCAAGCGGCGCCAACAACTCTCCCCCCGGCGTATTTCCGGCCAGTATTATGGGCACAAGACCGATGACTGTCGTAAGGGACGTTAAAACTATCGGCACCATGCGTTCCAAAGAGCCCTCCCAAACTGCCGATTTAAGATCTTCTCCGCGTTGAATACGCTCTTTATAGCAGTTCAAAAGAAGTATCGCATTTCTAAGCGTAAAACCAATGACCGTAATAAACCCGACAAGCGAAGATACCGAAAGAATACGCCCCGATAAATAAACAGCAACTGTAGAGCCTATAAGGGCTAGCGGCACATTGATAAGCGCCAAAAGCGCATAGCGGGCCGAGCCCAGCGCCAGCACAAGAATGAAGAATATGGCTATACCCAAAACGGCGGACAATACGCCGAGCCTGCGCGCTGCGCTTTCACGGGCCTGATAACTGCCGCCAAAAGATACGCTACACTGAAATTGCGCGGCTATTGGATCTAATTTTTCTCTTAGTTTCTCCACCAAACCGCCGATATCGACGCCGGACTTTGCATTTAACGAGATAAGGGCTTTTCTTCGACCCCCTTCACGGAGAAAAAGATTGGGAGATTCTTCATGTTCAACACGAGCGATCTCATCAAGCCTTACGCGACGACCGCGTCTGCCACAGACGATTAACGACTTTACCGTATCAGCATCATAAACCTCTTCGTCTCCGTTAAGCCTGACAGTAACGGAACGCGTGCGAATACCGTCTCTCACTTCTCCAACCTTAAGGCCGTTGAAAGCGGCAGAAACCTGCTCTCCGGCTTCTCTAAGGGTAATACCAGACTCGACAAGCGAGGGTATATCATAATCAATACGCAGAGACTTCACCAAAATCTCACGATTGGCGCGCACATCCGCCACACCTTCAGTCGAGGCTAAAATTTTATTCATTTCCTTTACGCAGGCGCTCAGACGAGAAAAGTCCTCGCCGTAGATGTTCACCGCCAACTCCGCCTCAGTGCCTGAGAGTACAGCGCTTATTCTGTGCGCAATGGGATACCCCACCACGAGCGCAACGCCGGGAATGCCGCCAAGCTTTTGGCGTATGTGATTGCGGATTTCATCAGTATCACAGTTTAAATCAACGCGCACGACAAACTCGCTTGACGAAACAGGCTCCGCGTGCTGATCTCTCTCAGCTCTTCCGGTTCGACGCGTTACGGAAAGAACTCCAGGAATAGACTTCATAAGAGGAACCGCCGCCTCGCTTATGCGTTCGGTCTCTGAAAGAGAAGCGCCAGGAGGAAGTGACATCATCACATTAAACGAATCTTCTCTAAAAGGCGGGAGAAAGCTAGACCCGAAATTCAAAGCCAAGAAGATCGAGAATATGAAAAACGCTAACGATAGAAATACGACCGTCTTCGGAAAGTTCGTCGCGAAACTGAGAAAAGGCCTGTAAATAAGCCTCATTACGCGCACCCCTAAAGAAACGCGGTATGCGTCGCCATCGGACGATTTCTTTTTACGACGCTCTCCAAGACCGAAAAATCTTGAAAATGCCGGAACCGCGACAAAAGCGGCGAAAAGCGACATCGTAAAAATAGTTACATAAGAAAGCGCCAGAGGCTTAAAGAAACTCCCTTCCAAACCTGAGAGAACCATTAACGGCAGAAAAACGAGAACAACGATAAACGTAGAGAAAACGACGCTCGGTGCAACGGACAAAGAGGCCTCATGGATGACAATATGACGAGGCTTTCTTTCCGATATGTCAAGCGCAGCGTTTTCGCCGAGTCTACGACGGATGACTTCCGTGAAAATGATGGCTCCATCGACTATATCTCCTGCTGCTATGGCAAAGCCTCCAAGCGTCATCACGTTTACACCAAGACCGAACAGCGGGAATAACGATATTCCAAGAAGAATCGAAACCGGCATGGTGAAAAGAACCACAAGCAATGTACGCAGTTCCAAAAGCGTAATAAGAAGAACTGCAACGACTATGATTATCGCATCTCTTACGATCTTTTTGCCTCCGTCGATGGAAGAATCGATGAAATCCGCCTGCCTATACGCGTCAAGATGAACTTCAATACCGCGGGACTTCACGCTCTTAGAGAAATCAGCAAGAACCTTTTCAACCTCTCTTGTAAGTTCGGGCGTATTGCCGCCGGGGACTTTTTGAATCGAAAGAACCACAGCCTGCCGACCGTTGAAAGAGGCGCTTCCGCGGCGAGGCTCCCCCGCTACCGTGACGTCTGCGACATCTCCAAGCCTGAGCGAAGCTCCAGAGGGCAACATCACAGGAGAAGATCTGATAGCCTCCAACGAATCGGCTCTGGCAACCTGCCTCAGCGGCACTTCATCGCCCGCCACATCAGCAAGATATCCGCCGCTTAAGTAGGTACGGGAATCGCGAGACGCCTCTACGACATCAAATAAAGACAGCCCAACATTAGCCAAATAGCGAGGATTTACGGCTATGCGATACTCCGGCAGACGCCCTCCCATAACCGCCACTTCTCCAATTCCCGCAACGCCCATAAGACGAGTGCGAAGATCGTATTCAGCCAATTCGCGCACTTCGAGAAGCGAGGCGGCATCTTCCTTTGACGTGAGCGCTACGAGCATGATTTCGCCCGTAACTGAAACTATCGGCGCTATTTCCGTATGAACATCTTGAGGGAGCGTGTCGCGAACGCGCCAAAGCCTGTCGAAAACATCAAAGCGGGCTTTAGAGATATCGACATCCCAGTCAAAATCAACCCATACGAAAGAAAGACCTCCGCTTGAACTGGAGCGGACGCACGAAACGCCGGGTATACCGTTAACGACAGATTCTATCGGTATGGTGACAAGCTGCTCGACCTCCTGCGCGGTAAAGCCGCCGGCTTCCGTCATTATCGTCACCCTCGGAATCGCGATATCAGGAAATATATCAACAGCCAAGCGGCGCCAAGCGTTGACACCGGCAAAAGACATCAGCAACAAAGCCGCAATAATCGTCTTAGGATTTTTCGCTATAAATTTAAACATATTCAAGAAGCCGAAAGTTCTGATTCCTGTGAAGAGATGAAATCACGAGCAAGCGAAAGCGCCTCAATCCCATCCAATGGGCCAACGGCGTCAATCAATTCGCTTTTCGCGATACTGTAGCGATTATCACCCTTCGCATGAGTGAAAACAAGCTCAAAATCCCCAGGATAATTTAAAAGAGCTGTCACCATGACCGTTATATCACCCATCGGCGGCAGATCAATATGCGAAGCGTCAAAATCGTACTTTAGTGTAGTACCCACGCCTTTTTTCGACTCAAGCTCCACACTTCCGCCCGTCGCCTCGCAGATCTGTCTTAGAATCGGAAGTCCAAGACCTACTTTTCGCTTATCATGCTTTCCCGGTTCCGTATAAAATGGGTCGAACGCCTTAGCCGCAGTCTGCTCATCCATGCCCTTTCCATTGTCACATATCTCAATAGAAATGCGCCCCAACCTTTCGGTGAGTGTGACACTGACGTGTCCAGCACCAGCTTCAATTGAATTCTGCGCTGTATCTGCTATAACATCGGCTATGCTTGCATGCATAAAAAGATTTCTCTTCCTCCCTTTAGAATCGGAAAGCAACAATTATATCATTTTGATATAATAAGCGGCAATGGAATTTTGTACTCTATGCCCTAGGAATTGCCGAGCCAATCGATTCGCATCGAATGGCTTAACGGGCTTTTGCAAAGCAGGCTCCATGGCGAGGGTTTTTCGCTGGGGAGCGCATTTCGGGGAAGAGCCGCCGATTACGAAGGAAAGAGGCTCCGGATGCGTCTTTTTCTCAAGATGCACGATGAAATGTCTCTATTGCCAAAATTCGCCTTGGAGCTGGCGTGGAGAAGGCTTGGATAAGACCATCGATGAGCTTACGGAAATATTTCGCTCTCTGGCGATTGAAGACCGCACGGAAAATTGGAATCTAGTCTCACCGACGCCATATCTGCCGTTTGTCAGAGAAGCGCTTCAGCCGCTGAGAAAGAAAGGTATAGTCTTGCCGATAGTATGGAATTCTTCAGGCTATGAAAAGATTGAAACGCTTGAAGAATACTCGGAACTTTGCGACAGCGCCCTGTTTGACTTGAGATACTCAAACGATACAACAGCCATAGCCGTCTCCGAAGCCCCGGGATATGTCAAAGCTGCGCGTGAAGCGATCAAATGGGCATGGCGGCGCACACCGACAAGCGACACCCCTCTTATCGTGCGCATACTGGTTCTGCCCGGTCATGCGGATGAGGCGATTGAAAATTTGGCGTGGCTGGCGACTGAAGTCTCAAATGAAATTCCGATATCGGTCATGTGCCAATATACACCAGCGTACAAGGCACTCGAAACTCCGCCGTTTGATAGAGGAGTAAATGAAAAGGAATATGAAAGCGTAGTTGAAGCTGCCGGCGATTTCGGCTTTGAAAACGGATGGATACAGGACTTCGCCGCTGCGGAGGCGTCTTTGGCGCTTTTAGGCGAAAATATGAATGCGGGACACGGCGAAGTCAGATGACGGGAATATGTCACAAACCGAAACATCTTTTATGAAGAGAAAGTCCCGACACCTTCCTTTTTATCAAATCAAGAGCCCCCCCACAGATTATTCGCTTCTAACGATGAATCGTGAAGAATAACCTTTGAAAAATCAAGGTCGACCTCCCCAATATCGTTTTTTAACAGAACTCCCGCCTTTTGAGCGCCTTCAGCAATCCAATTAAGCGTCAAGTCGGCTATCTGGTGATCATCATCGTAAAGTCCGCCTATATCGCTGTGACTGCCCGGGAAAAGCATCTCTTCCACTATGTCAATATCAGACTTGATCGGAACATAATCAAAAAAGCGCCTTGCCTCGTCTCTTGCCACAGCATGGCGGCAAGCGTATACGTTTTGCGGAACATCCTTAGGGACATCCAAACCTAAAGTGGAATCGACCGTATCCCAAAGACCCAAATATGAAACGCCGATATTCAGTTTATCTAACCATGAGGCGAAATGACGCGCCAAAAGCGCCCCTCGTGAAAATCCGAATAAATACACCTTCGTCACAGATGACTTCGCGGGAAGACGCTTGTAATTCGCCTCAAACCAACGCCTGGCAGATCTGAAAATAACTCTCCAGTCGCTTCCCATTATGTAACCGCCGACCTGCGCTATCGCCCGCGTGCCGGGACCTGACTCAAGATGCGTAAGCTGACTTCCTTCAGCTTCTACGCAGAGCCTCTGCATTCGCGTGACATTTGTGATCTGACCTTCCACCCCCTGCCCTGTACCCTCGAAGAAAATACACAGGTTCATAGATGAAAAGCCTTAATCAACATTCAGCGCGCAAAAAGCTGCAAATACCAGCCGACAAGTTCTGGCCCGTAAAAAATCCAAGCCAACGAGCCCATACAGATATAAGGACCGTAAGGAATCTCCACGAATTTACCAAGCTTGGCCTTCGACAGCGCAATAAGCGTCAACCCCACAACGGAGCCAAATATCGATGAAAGAACGAGCGAGACCAAAACGGCCACGGGGCCTGAAACGGCTCCGACGGCCCCCATGAGAAAAACATCTCCAAGTCCCATCGCCTCGCGCTTGAATACGATCGTACCCAAAAATCTGATAAGCCACATCAGGGCGAAACCGATCATCAGACCGGAAAGAGAATATAAAAACGGAATGTATCTGGCAAATTCTCCAAAGCCGTACTTGTTTGATGTAAGACTTACAACTCCCCAAAATATCACACCCAGCCACATTCCGCCGACCGTTGTGAAATCTGGCAACAACTTATGATCGAAATCAATGAAGCTGCCGGCGATCATAAGAGACACCCACACCCAGAGAAAGACCAAATATAAAAACGCAAGCGCTGCGCCAAGAGTCGACTGCGAGGCCATCGCCAGCGCAAGTGAATTGCCGGCGAAAAGACGCAGAAATACTCCAAGAAAAAGCGCTCCCCCGAGCAGTTCAACTATAATGTATCTCGGGGATATCCCGGCCGAACAGCTGGCGCATCGCCCTCTTAACAGAAGATAGCTTATCACCGGTATATTATTGTACCACGCTATATGCTTCGAGCACTTCGGGCATCTAGACGGCGGAAAGACCACTGACAGTCCAAGCGGAAGTCTATATACGACCACATTAAGAAATGAGGCTATGCACGCGCCCAAGGCAAATGACGATGCGCAAAAAACGTAAAAAATCTCTTTGATATCTAATATCTGCATTTCTTTTACCGCTTAAAGATTTAAGACCCGGCTCTCTTGAACCGGGTCTATTACAAGCTTACTTGTTCTTATGGCGCTGAGCCTTCATACGCTTATCGTATTTATGCTTCGACATTTTTTTACGGCGTTTTTTCTTGATGGATCCCATTTTTATTTCTCCTTAGTTTTTATTCAGATTAGAAAATAATCTTGTTAAGCGGAAGTTCAATAATGCCAGTGGCCCCGTTCTTGATAAGCTGCGGAATAAGATCGCGCACAAGCTTCTCCTCGACGACAGACTCTACGGCGAACCACTTTTCATCATTAAGCTTGTTGACCGTAGGAGCGTGAAGCGCGGGAAGCGTCTTAACGACCTTATCAAGCGTCTTCGCAGGCGCATTGCACTTCAAAAGCACGCGGCGCTGAGCTTCAAGCGCTCCGGTAAGAAGCATCTTAAGCTGCTCCAACTTGGCGCGCTTGGCAGAATTCTTCCAACTCTTTTTGTTGGCGATAAAACGCGTGGTTGAAGTGAGAATCGTATCAACGATACGCAGATTATTGGCCCTCAAAGAACTGCCCGTCTCGGTAAGATCTACGATAGCATCAACAAGCTCGGGAGCCTTGACCTCAGTCGCGCCCCAGCTGAACTCGACGTCGGCCTTGACGCCGTGCTTCTTAAGATAGCGCTTCACAAGACCGATAGCTTCCGTCGAAATGCGCTTTCCGTTAAGGTCTTTGACCGACTTGATTTTAGAATCATTGGGAACGGCGAGAACCCAACGCACGGGATTTGAAGTAGCTTTTGAATAGTTAAGCTCGCAAATCTCTTCAACGTCGCTACCGTTTTCGTAAACCCAATCGTAACCGCAAATACCGGCGTCAAGAAGCCCAAGCTCAACATAGCGGCTCATTTCCTGCGGCCTTAAAAGACGGCATTTAATCTCTTCATCGTCGATCGATGGAACGTATGAGCGGCTTGAGCATGTAACATTAAAGCCCGCCCTCTTAAAGAGAGCGAACGTAGAGTCCTGCAAACTGCCTTTAGGTAGTCCTAAAACTATCGCCATTTTTCTTTTTCTCCAAAAGTTGATAAACAAAGTAAATTATATCATATTTATCAGTCACATTGCAAATTAGCCAGGTACGGGCCAAGGGATTAGGGGTTAGTGATAGTGGGGGACCCGACATGTTACCGCACGCTTATAAAAAAGCCGGTATTATAGGGAACGGTGCGAAGCTCAATCTCCGAGCAGTTCGCGTTCGTAAAATCGCGAAAGCGAATGTAGCGTGGCCGCTTTGCTTGCAGCCTTTAGGCATACGGCACGAAGAATCGCCCAGGCGCAGTCTCAAGCGTCGTCTTATCAATATCACTTACATCGCTTTCCCAAACAATGCCCGCCGGCACGCCGCATCCGCTGAGGCGCCGCGCCGCGCAGAATGTCTGCGCTTATCGCCGGGATGCGTCCGAGCGCGTCTGGGCCCACGTTCAGGAGGTAGTTCGCGCCGATCTTCTTCAGGTGCTCGCGGTTCGCGCGTATCACTTCGGCGCTCTTCCATTTC
>CAJGDE010000066.1 GCA_904502135.1 Kiritimatiellia bacterium | reverse complement strand
CGGCCTCAGAGCAGACTCTTCGCACTAAACGCATTTATTTTGGCGGCATGATGGTGAAACTCGGCAAGGTCAATGGCCTTGTAGCAGGTTCTATCGCATCAACGGGCGATATGCTCCGCGCCGCATTCCATACGCTTGGCACGCAGCCGGGAGTAAAGACCGCATCCTCCTGTTTCATAATGGATCTCAAAGAGCCCACTCCTGCGGGCGACAGCGTTCTTGCGTTTGGCGATTGCGCCGTAATCCCAGATCCGACGGCTGAGCAGCTCGTTGATATCGGTCTTGCCACAGCTGAAACTTACCGCGATCTTACCGGAAACGAGCCGCGTGTCGCGTATCTTTCGTTTTCCACTAAAGGCTCTGCCGGCGGTCCGCTCGTCGAGAAGGTTCAGAAGGCCGTAGAACTTGCAAAACCGCGTTTCGCCGAGAAGGGCATCAAGATGGACGGTGAACTTCAGTTCGACGCGGCGATCGTTCCTGCGGTAGGAGAGCTTAAGAATCCTAACGGTGAAGTGAAGGGGAACGCCAATGTGTTTATTTTCCCGGATCTTCAGGCCGGCAATATCGGCTACAAAATCGCTCAGCGTCTCGGCGGGGCAGATGCTATCGGCCCGAACCTCCAAGGTTTAGCCAAGGCGATGAACGATCTTTCTCGCGGTTGCTCCGCTGAAGATATTGTCGGCACCGCGTGCGTAACATTGTTGCAAAGTCAGGGAAAGTAATGTCAGAACATTCAAACATTATTAGAGCTCGCCAAGTCTTTGATATAGAAATCGAAGGCCTTAAAGCCGTGCGCGATTCATTGGGCGAGAGCTTCATTAAGACAATTGATTTGATTCTTGACACTCTCGCAAAGGGCGGCCTTGTCGTCGTAACTGGCGTTGGCAAGAACCTTCATATTGCCGAAAAGATGTCGGCGATTTTTGCCTCGACCGGTACGCGCTCAATAGTTCTTAATCCAGTTCAGGCTATGCATGGAGACCTTGGTATGGTCTCCTCGCGCGATGTTCTTATTGCTTTGTCGTTCTCGGGCGAGTCGGATGAAGTCATAAAACTTATTCCCGCAATCCGTCGACATGGTCTTAAAGTTGTTTCTCTAACGGGTAATCCTAAGTCTACGCTTGCGACGTTAAGCGATATTCATCTTGAGATACCTTGCGGCAAGGAGGCATGCCCCTTTGGTATGGCGCCGACTAACTCTACGACGGCGACCATGGCGATGGGTGATGCTCTGGCGATGGTTTTGATCGACGCTCAGAAATTCCCGATTGAGGATTATGCGATGAACCATCCAGCCGGTGCCATCGGAAGAGCGCTTGTCATGAAAGTGACCGACATCATGCGAACGGGCGATAAGCTCGCGCTCCTTTCGCCCGAGGCTACGATTATGGAGGCGGCCGTCGCGATGACGAAAGCGCAGTCGGGCTCGGCCATCGTGGTTGACGAGAACAAAAAACTGTTGGGGATCTTCACTGACGGCGACTTCCGCCGCGCTCTTACAGACTGTGAACAGTCAAACATTCAAACATTCCAAAATTCAAACATTCAGTCATTTATGACCGCCTCCCCGCTTTTCGTGTACGATGATGTGTATGCGGCGGAGCTGCTGAAGATATTTGAAAAGAAGAAAATCGATGATCTTCCCGTTTGTGATCGTGACGGCAAGGTCGTTGGCTTGGTGGATATTCAAGATCTTCCTAAAATGAAAGTACTTTAATAAAGAAAGGAGCCGCAAAAATGAAAAAGATATTATTCGTAGCTCTATCAGTAAGCCTGGTTTTTACTGCAGAGGCTCAGCGTCGCACCAATCGCCGTGCAGCAGTAGCTGAAGATGTTGCAACCGGTAAAGCTGCCAAGATATTAATTGAGCAAGGGCCGAAACTTGGTCAGATTTCCTGCTTGGCGGCTCCTTCGTTAGACGGCAGCTCCATTATCGGTCAGTGCTATAAGAAGCCGCGCCGCTGGATTGTCCTTGAGACGAAATATGCTACGTTCGGAACGGACGTTTCCAAATTTCAGGATCAGCTTACATTCACTTGGCATGTTCTTCTTGAGACGAAGAGCGCGACGGAAAATAGAGGCAACAAGGAAGGGCTTGCTCCGTACAGCTACTTCACGACAACGGTCACTTATTACAATATACCTGTCGGATCACACGCTTCTTCCGTCGTACTGCCGCCTTCGTATCTTGAGCGCTACGGCGAGCCTAAGGCGGTAGGTTATGTTATAACAAACGCCAACGGCGAAGAACTTCAGGGTGACTGCTGGAGTGAGATAAGGGGGATAAAATCAAGCACGAAGTTTTGGGAAGATCAGAAAATTATGGATGCTCAGACTTCGGACGGCAAGCCTATGATTGCGCGCAGACAAGGTCTTCTTGATCGTGCGAAAACCATTTGGGCGCTCGTAAATCCGAACGATTACGAAACGACGATGCAGTGAGGGAGGGGATGGTTTAATGTTTGAATGTTGGAATGTTAGAATGATCGAATGATGAAAACCTCCAACATTCCAACATTCCAACAGTCAAACAGTCAAACATTCAAACATTCTAACATTCAAACATTCTAACATTAAATATGGCAACACGATTTTTAAGTCTTAATATTGGCGCGTCGACAGTTGCCCTTGCCGAATACGAGGCGGGGAGCAAGGGGGCGCTGACTCTTGTCAATTACGGCGTAGCTAAACTCGGCGCTCCCCTTGATTCGGGTTCGGTCGCCACCATTCTGACGCCTGCTATCTTAGAGATTGTTCGCGAGAAGGGTATAAAGCCCGGCAAGGTCGGCATTTCAGTATCCGGTCAGATGGTCTTTCCGAAGATCGCCTCGATTCCAAGCGCCGGCGGCAGCGATAAGTTCGATCAGATGGTTCGTTATGAGATCGAACAGAGCTTCCCCTTCCCGGCCGATGAGATGGTGTGCGACAGTCAAATTCTCGGCGATACGGAGACGGGCGATAAATCGGTTATGATTGTCGCCGCCAAGGTTGAGCAGATCGAAGAGATTACATCTGCCGTCGCGGGTGCGGGCTTCGAGCCGGAGAAGGTCGACGCCGCGCCCATAGCTCTTGTCAATGCGATCAAATTTAATTCTGAAAATCCCGACGAGTGCGTCATCGCTCTTGATATCGGCTCGAAGATTACATCGCTTGTTATAGTCGAGGGCGATAAACTGTATAGCCGCTCTATTCCTGTTGCCGGTTCAACGATCACGAAAGAAATAGCCCAGGCTCTTGGCTGCACTCTTGATGAGGCTGAAGCGTTCAAGCAGGAGAGCGCTTATGTTTCCGTCGGCGGCGTGACAGAAGATGAAGATCAAACTGTCGACAGGGTCGCTAAGGTCTGCCGCGCCGTAATGACGAGACTTAATGCGGAAATTTCGCGTTCGATCAATTTTTACCGTTCACAGCAGAACGGCGCACAGCCAGTTAAATTGTATTTGACCGGCGGCTCGGCTCTTTTGCCCGAGATCGATACGTTCTTTGCGGAGTCGTTGTCTTTGGAGGTCGAATTTCTCAACCCCTTCGAGAAAGTGCGGCTTTCACGCCGCATAGATGAAGAGGCTATCGGCGTCGACGCCGCTCTCTTGGCTTCCACGGTCGGCGTTGCGCTCAATATGACAGATTCGGCGCGCTTTGCCATAAATCTTCTTCCGCCGTCAATCGTTGACGCGAGAGCGGAAAAAGCGAAAATTCCGTTCGTAGCCGCCGGCGGCGTTGCTCTTGTGGCCGCGCTTGCGGTTGTGTGGCTTGGTGTCAATCGCGAGATTGAAGTTCTTCAGTCGCGTTATGATGTAGTTCAGGCGGAGAAAAACAGACTTGAAAATCTTGAAAAGAAGGTTAAGGCGAATGAGCAGCAGTTTGAAAGCGAGAGCGAGGAGGCTCAGAAACTGCGCGCTATCGTCACGAGCCGCGCGGCGGCAGTTCAGAGAATGCGCGTCTTGCAATCTGCCGTCTCAAAGGTTGAAGGCGCGTGGATAGAAAAGTGGGAAAACGGAAGAATGACGGTTCGTGCCTGGAAGGATCGCATTAAGCCCGTTGCCGGCAAGACGACGAATGAGCGCGTCGAGGACGCTCTTAAAAGTAGTCGTGAGGTTGACGCGACCAAGGTAAGGACGATATCTCACGATACGAAGATTGATAGGGGCGATCAGATTGAACAATTTACTGTGGAGGTTAAATTTAAATGAATAAGACTAAAATAATTTTATCGGCTACGGGAGGCGTTGCGCTTCTGGGCGTGCTGGTGATGTCGTATCTCCTGTGGACGGCCTTCCAGCAGAAAAGCGAGCTGCAGGAAGAGCTCTCATCGGCTCTTAACGCCGTCGAGAGTCTTTCGCGCGCCAAGGTTTATCCCGGCAATGGCAGCATTCTCGCGATAGGTTCCAACGTCACGAAAATTGTTGAGTGGAAAGAGGATGTTTTCCGTTTCGTTTCCGCGGGCGACCGTGTGTATGAAAAGACATCCGCCTCGGCCTTTAAGAATTACATAGTAGATGAGGCTAAAAGACTTCAGAATCTTCCCGGGAGCGCAGAAGGTAAAATCATGAAGAAGGATTTTGCGTTCGGGCCTTTCAAGGAGTATGTGTTTTCGGGCAGTATGCCTTTGGAGTCTTCATTGCTGAATCTGCAGAGACAGTGGGATGATATTGTGTTTGTTGTAGAAACTCTCGCTTCAGCCCAAGTCTCCGAGATATTGGACATCCAGTACAAAGTGTCCGAGGCGCCGAAGGAAAATGAAGATGCTGGGAATAAAAAGCGCAACAAGCGTCGTGCCAAGGCCAAGAAACAGGATGTTGACGAGAAGAAGCTTCCTAAGGTCAATGAATGGCTCGTGACATTCGAAGCGAAGCCTTCGGCTTTCGTAAAGATATTGAATACGTTTGCGGTGAGCGAGCGTTTTTCCGTCGTCGGCGATATCTCTTTAAGCAGAAAGAAGGATTCTATTGTGGAAGCTCTCGGTGCGGAAGAGGATAAAGAAGCCACATCGCGTCGCACTTCGCGCCGTCGCCGCTCTTCTTCACAGCAGCAGAGCGTACAACCAGATGAAAATAAGAATGTTAAAAACGGAGTCGTCACTGACCCGCAGGCGGATGAACCGTTGGTAGTGTCAATGGCCGTTAAGATATACGATTTCAGAACGCTTGAAAGTACAGAAGAAAAGTCTGAGGGCGGTGTTCAGGAGAAGGGAGATATGAAATGATTTCCGGATCTAACAAGAAAAATTTCTTTGTATCGCATTACGATTGGCTCGCCGCCGGTGTCGGCGTTGCCGTACTCGTATTTTCTATCGTTTATTTTATTAATGTATCCGGCAAAGATCCGGACGAAGAAAGATCTGCTGAAATAACTCGTCTAAAATCGCTGATGCCGAGTCAGAACGGAGTTAAACCTGCAGAGATGACGCAGTATGTTTTGGCCAAGAGCATGGCGAAGAAGCCGGTTGTGCTTTCTGAAATAAACGATTCAAAGCAGAACTTTCTTGCAAGCGAAAAACGCATTCTCTGCAAAAAGTGCAAAAAGGCCATTTATATCGAGATCAAAAAAGACGAGAACGGAGAAGAGATTTCTCCAAAATGTCTTTACTGCGGTGAAGATCAGGGGCTTGCCAAGAAGATTGTTCTTGATGGCGACGGCGACGGATTGCCCGACAAGTGGGAAAAGAGCGTCGGTCTTAATCCGTTAGATCCATCTGACGCCGACGGCGATATGGATAATGATGATTTTTCGAATAAGGAGGAATTCATCGCCGGAACCGACATCAGAGACGGCTCAAGCCACCCGTCTTACATCGACTCGCTTAAAGTTGCTCTTCCTTTGAAGGAGACTTATCTGCCTTTCGCTTTTAGAAAAGCTAATAAGATACCCGGCGGTTGGAGATGCGAATTTTTCGACCCTAAGAAAAAAGACGATTATGGCCGCAAGGGTCTTACTCTTACAGCCCGCATAGGTGAAGAAATTCCAGATACGGGATATATTGTCGAGAAGTATGTCCAAAAAGAGGTTCGCCGCACAATCAAGGGCGGAGAGGGTTTGACGCGTGCGGTAGATGTTTCTGAAGCTTATGTGAAGCGTAAAAGCGACGGAAAGATCGTTAAGCTCGTCATTGACACAGCTAAGACTCCAAGACCGGTAGCGGTAGATGTGCAGGCTGTTGTCAAGTATCAGCGCGGAGCAAAAGTTCGTGAATTTACTGTAGTTCCGGGAGATGAGATACCGCTTGCCAAGGAGACTTGGAAGGTCTTATCCATCAAGCCTCTTGATAAGGGCGCCGAGATTGATTTAGAGAACATTCTCTCCGGCAAGAAGTCTAAACTTCGCACTCTTGAACAAAGAGGAAATAAATAGTATAATGTCTACGAAAATGAGTATTAGAAGGGTCAATATGACAAACATCAAGAACCTCGTCGTCCTTGGGGCGACCGTTGTCGTTGCTGCATTGGGAAATTTAGCGATAGCCCAGGATGATCTTGACAAGTTGCTTCAAGATCTTGAAGGCAAAGATACACCGAAGGCAGAAACAAAGGCTGCAGAAGCTCCGGTTGCATCTGCTGATGCTGCCAAGATTCCTAAGGTCGAGGCTCAAGAAGAGAAGAGCGTTGAGCCTGTAGAGGTGAAAGAAGCTGCTAAAGAGGAGGAGCCTGCGGCCACTGCCGAGAATACTGCTCAAGAAGAGAAGGCTGAGGAAGTAGCCACTACTGAGAATGAGCAGAAGGCGGAAGAGGCGACCGAAAAGGAAGAAGAGAATAAGGGCGCTTTAGCCGCGTTGGAAGAGCCTAAAAAGCCGGTAAGCCCAGATGATGAGATACTCGTAAACATTGTAGCTACCGAACAGCTTCGCCGTAAGGCCCGCGACGCTCAGGCAAGCCGTGAGATTCTTCAGGCCCGCAAGTGCATGGAGAGCGAGGAATATACCGAAGCGGTGAGGTACTATGGCTTAGCGCAAAAATTGCTTAATGACAGTGCATCAACGAAGAATTTGCGCAAAGAATGCGATCAGGGTATTGCAGAAGGTCTTTATAGGGCGGCTCTTCAAGAAGAAGATCTCGGTCGCCGCGAGAAGGCTAAAGAATATATGCAAAAAGCGCTTGATATGCGCCATCCTAAAGCACGCCGCACTCTTGAGCGTTGGATGAATGAAGGTGAAAAGGTCGTTGAGGTTGCTGATTCTAAGCACACGATGCATCGCAAGAGCGAAGCTGATTATAAGAAAAAGCACGACAGCATCAGAAAGCGTCTTCGCCGCAGTACTCACTTTATGTCACAGAACGAGTACGAAAAGGCTTTAGAGGAGTGCGAGATTGTGCTTAAGAATGATCCGTATAATCAGGAAGCGATTCGTATCCGCAAGAGAATCCAAGAAAAGAGAGCTATTGTTTTGCAGCAGGAGCGCGAGACGAGCAGAAAGGGCATGATAGCCGATGTTGATGCCGCGTGGCGTCCTGTTTATGCTCCAAACGCGGCGCAACTTGCCGAAACAGAGGCTGAGACCATTAAGAAGAAAGCTGGCGAAGGCGTTGAGCTTACAGAAGAGCAGATGATCGAAGCTCGCATGAAAGCGATGCGCTTGCCGACGATTTCGTTTAAGCCGCCCGCTACGATTATTGATGCCATTGATTTCTTCCGCGCTGCATCAAAGGATTATGATCGCCCTGATATTCCGATTGAAAAGCGTGGCTTTAACTTCGTTTTGAAAACGCCGCAGGGCGCTATCAAGAATCAGCCTGCGGAGAGCGAAGATACTGGCGATGATTTCGCGGCTGCTAATGATGGCGATGATAACGCCAATGCTTCGTCAACTGGCTTGCCGCCGATCCAGACGATTACAGCGAGTGACATTTCGTTCTATGAAGCGCTGAAGCTCGTTTGTGATTCTGTTGATTATAAGTTTATCGTTCGCGGCCCGGTTGTTATGGTTATGCATAAAGACATGTCGACCGCCGAACTTCTTTCGCGCAAGTATGACGTTCTTGATGCGTTCTTGGAGCGTATGACGAGCGCTTCAAGCGATATGAAAGAAATGCGCTCTGCCGGCTTTGGCGGCAATAATGCGCGCCAGAAAGATAATGAAGGCGAAGAAAACCAAGAGAAAGATTGGAAGGCCTTCTTCGAGCAGATGGGTGTTAAGTGGCCTGAGGGCTCATCCATTATGTACATCAAGACTTTGGGCAAGCTCTACGTTCGCAATACGCGCGAGAATCTCGCCGAGTTTGAAAAGGTGCTTGAAGAGATGGGCTCCCAGCCTAAGCTTATTGAGATCGAGACGCGTTTCGTCGAAGTTTCTCAGGAAGATTTGAACTCCCTCGGTTTTGAATGGATTCTCAATTCTAATTACGCACTTGATTTCGGCAACGGGCTTGATAAGGTTCTTGGTACTAAGAAAGGTGGTTATACGGAGGGCTGGACAGAGACTACGAGCATTTCAAGAGGTACGACTAGTGGCGGTACAACACTTCCTCCGATCACGACTGTCAATAGAAATGGAACAGGCGAGCAGATTTGGAGTCGCACTGATATGAATGGTAATCCCCTTTCTCAAGGAAAGATTGGTATAGACGGCTTTGGGGGTGCGTCAGGTTATGCTAATGGGAATCGTTATCTTTCAACGGTAGGAAATCATGTTTCAGGGCAGTCTGCTTCTCATAACGATCAGTTCATGCGCGTGAACGCCTTCCTCGGTTCGGCTGATCTTTCTATGATTCTTCATATGTTGGCTCAGCGTAGCGACACAGATCTTTTGTCCGCGCCTAAGGTTGTCACGAAGTCCGGCGAGAACGCGGTTATTAAGGTCGTAACCGAATATATCTACCCGCAGGACTACGACGTTCAGCTTCAGTCAAGCTCGTCTTCATCGGGCGGCAGCAGCTCGGGTAGATCAAATTCAGCAGTTCTCGCCATCGTTGAGCCTCAGAACTTTACGATGAGAGAAGTAGGCGTAATTCTTGATGTAACGCCAACTTATTCAGAGGCTAATGGTGGAACAATCGATCTTGAGCTTAAGCCTCAAGTCGTTGACGAGCCTACTTGGAAGAACTACGGCATGAAGATTCCGTTTACGGGTAATAGTTCTTTGGAAAGCTTTGAAGGTATCGGCAGTATTTTTGAAGGCTTGGCGTCCGCTCTTGATGCTATTCAGGCACCATTGAAGGATGCGGACAGGAATGCTATGGCAATGTCTGCATCTGACGCTGCCAATTCAGCATTGGCGAATCTCTCAAAGAGCAGCTCCGATACTATGACTTATTATGATGCCCCGATGGAGCAGCCGTTCTTCCATGTGCGTTCAATTGATTCTAAGGTTTCAATTACGCCTGGATCAACAGTCGTTATGGGCGGTCTTATCACAGAGGCTCGTAAGGCTATGGACGATAAGGTTCCCTTCTTAGGTGACATTCCTTATATCGGGCGTTTCTTCCGCAGTCACTCCGAATGGACAAGCAAGCGAAATCTCCTTATCTTTGTCACAGGTCGTCTTATTACTCCTTCGGGGCGTGAACTTCGCACAGACAATTCCGATGTCAATCCTACGGATGTTACACCGGCTCCCAAGGCGCAATAAATAAAGACTTAAGATAAGTTTTAAAAGCGGTGCTTAATTTATGCGCCGCTTTTTGTGTTAGAACCAAGTGAGTGATATGAAATTCAAGAGGGATCTACGATGAAAAAAAAGTTATTGAGATTTTTTTCTGTAGTTGGCTTGATTTTTTGCGTTAATGACTTAGCCGCAAAAACTCCTCTTTATATTGAATACATAGCGCCTACTAAGAGTCCTAAAATAGAATCGGCAATATTAAGGTCGCCCTACAATGCCGGTTTATCGTATACTAAGGAAAGTGATTCAACTGGGGTTTGGAATAACTATTATATAACCATTCCTGATAATGTAGAAATCCCGGCAAGACCAGGGCAGCATAAGCTTTATGCCTTTTCAGATGTTGTATTAAAGACCGATTTCCCTCTTCCGGAGACTTTTTCCAGAAAATCACAGGAAAACAATAGAGTTCGGTATTTGTATCCTGATTTTGGTACTGTTACTTCGTATTATGATGGGCATATTTCAGCATCGTCAAACATAGGGCAAGATGCGATAAATGGCGGTTGGGATGATGATTATTTCGGTACTGATCAGTTTGGACAATATTGTCAAACGAACTGGATATATAATATAACTTTTTCGCCTAATGGCGGGTCGGGTGTGATGGCAACCCAATCGATCACGAATTCCGGCACATTGGCGGCCAATGGATTTACAAGGACTGGCTATACATTTTCCGGTTGGAAGGTGGGTTCTACTACTTATGCTGACAAGGCTAAAGTTACGCCAACAGACGATATGACATTAGTTGCGCAATGGACTGTGAATAAATATACGATAACAGCAGATGTGGCATCGACAGGAGGCGGCTCGGTTACAGGAGGCGGCAGTTATGATTATTCATCTGTTGTTATATTGACAGCAACTCCAAGTACCGGTTGGCTTTTTGATTCATGGTCAAATGGTGCAAAGACACAGAGCATAAAAGTTACTGTTTCGGGAAATGCCACCTACACTGCGAAATTTAAGAGAGTAACCTATCGCCTTGCATTTCATCCAAACTGTCCTGATGCTACGGGGGTAATGCCGACTAACAGTTATACATACGGCACTGAAAATACATTGCCTATAAATAAATATGTAAGAAATGGGTGGGATTTTAAAGGTTGGGCGACAAGTGCTAGCGGTAATTGGTCTATTGGAGATGGCGCGAGCATTTCTGTGCCGGGTTCAATATTTACAGGAGCAGAACCAGGTGCGTTAAAAGTGTTATATGCTTATTGGGAAAAGCATGGATATACGGTAACGTTAGATAGGGATGCCGGAACGGGCGGAACATCTGCTGTTACGACATATTCAGGTGAAGCTTTACCTAAAATTAGTCTACCGTATCGCTTTGGCTATACTTTTTCAGGTTATTATACAGAGAAGAATGGTGCAGGTGTAAAGTACTATAATGATGATGGCTCAAGCGCGAGGAATTTTGATTTAGGTGAAAATGTAACTCTCTATGCGTTTTGGACGGCGAAATCTTCGACGGTGACATTTAATCCTAACGGGGGGAATGATCCGTCATTCCCGACAAAGATCGTTTCATACGATTCTCCATACGGCGATCTTCCG
>CAJGDE010000065.1 GCA_904502135.1 Kiritimatiellia bacterium | reverse complement strand
GGCGGCGATTGTATAGGCTCTCTCGCTGGCGTTAGATGAGGCGACGACCTCGCGCCACAACTTTTGCGCCCCTATCTTATCCCCGTTTTTGTTTAGAATGTCAGCCTCTATCATCTTTGCGGCAATAAGCGCTTCGCTCTCCCCCGAATCAGCAAGTATCAAGGCCGCGTCTTTGCGCCTTGCCTCTATCGCGGCACGATAATAGCGAAAAGGCGCAACGTCCCCCTCGGCGCCTCTTGCGCCAAGAGCCTTTTTAACCCCATCCCAATTGCCTTCACTGGCGAAACTTTCCAAAACGATCAGAAGAGCCTCATCGCCGTTTACTTTTGAAGCATGAGTTCTGGCGACCTTCCACAATCCGTCGCGCAACGCTTCTCGCGCGACATAAAGATCATTCGTCTGCGACGATGTCTCTGCCGAGGCGAAATGAAGCTGCGCCGCCACAATGAGCGCGATGAAAAGAGATATGGGCCTAAACTTCATCAATCTTAAATCTCCCCGCCCATATAGCCCATTTCCGTAAGGAGTTTTTCATTCTTCATCCAATTCGGCTCAACTCTGACCCAAAGTTCAAGTTCAGCCTTAACCCCGAACATTTCGGAAATCTCGCGTTCGGCGCATTTACGCACATATTTTATCGTAGAAGCCTGACGGCCTATAACGATAGGCTTTTGAGAGGGCCTATTCACCAAAACATCAACACGAATTTTCCAACGGCCACGTTCCTCTTCTATGTCTTTAACGATGATGCCCATCTCGTGAGGAACTTCCTGATGCATTTTGGCCAAATACTTTTCGCGGATCGAATCTGCTATCGCAAGCTTTCTCGGATAATCAGTCACGATCTCCTCATCGAAAAGCATCTCGCCTTCTTCAGCAAGATCAAAAAGCTCATCAAGCACCTTCGCGCTTGACTCTTCATCTATTGCCGAACAATTTACCCACTTGACTTCACCAGCGCCGCTTTCAGAAGATTTTACCACCTCATCCCATTTTTCATGGAACATCGTTTCGAAAAAAGGCTTTTTGTCGGACTTGTTCAAGACAAAAAGAACCTTCTGCGGCTTCTCTTTGGCGACACGGAGCATCCACCCCTCATCTTCAAGACGCGGCTCGTCCGACGCATCAAAAACTACACACAGTATATCGGCGCCAGCCGAAGATCGGCGCGCCATACGGTTTAATATGCGCCCCAATTGACCTACGGCTTTGTGAAGGCCGGGGGTATCAAGCAAAACGAGCTGACCACGCTGATCCGCGACAATCCCGCGGATCGTATTTCGCGTAGTCTGCTCGACTGGCGAGACAATCGAAACCTTCTCGCCGACAAGGCGGTTGACAAGTGTCGACTTGCCGGCATTCGTTCTACCTACGATTCCAACAACGGCGACTTTTGTCATACCGCTCCTATCCCGATCGCCTTTAGGCGAGCGACTTGTAAAGTTTTTCGATGTCTTTTACCGTTACCTCGCGCGGATTACCTGGGCGGCATGCATCGGCATAAGCCGACTCTGCGAGGAATTTAATGTCTTCTTTCTTAAGTACGCCCTTAAGGTTGGCGGGAATGCCGACATCCTTGGAGAGCTTCTCGACTGCGGCGATCGCAGCCTGACGAGCCTTGGCGAGAGTCATTTTTTCCACGCCCTTTACACCCATGGCCGTGGCGATCTTGCGATATTTATCACCGGACTTTGAAGCGTTGAACTTCATCGCGGTAGGCAAGAGAATCGCGCAGGCCTGACCGTGGGGCATATCGTAAAGAGCTGATAAACCGTGCGCCATCGCATGGTCGATACCAAGACCCACATTTGAAAAGCCCATGCCCGCGATATACTGACCGAGCGCCATACCTTCACGCCCAGACATCTTGCCGTTAACGGCATCTCTGAGCGACGAGGCGATAAGTCTGATCGCTTCGATATGAAGCATATCGGTTATAGGGCAGGCCGCCTTCGTGATATACCCTTCAATGGCATGAGTAAGAGCGTCCATACCCGTAAAGGCGGTAAGGCCCTTGGGCATCGTCGCCATCATATCGGGGTCGACAAACGCCACGACAGGAATATCATGCGGATCGACACAGACGAACTTACGATGCTTCTCGACATCAGTAATGACATAATTGATCGTCACTTCCGCCGCCGTACCCGCCGTAGTAGGAACGGCGAGAATCGGCAACGAAGCATTCTTTGTAGGCGCAACACCCTCAAGCGAGCGAACGTCCGCAAACTTGGGGTTCGTAAGGATAATTCCAACGGCTTTGGCAGTATCCATTGAGGAACCTCCGCCGATAGCGATGATGGAATCGGCTTTGGCCGCCTTGGCGGCCTTAACGCCGTTCTTGACATTCTCTATCGTGGGATTGGCCTTAATGTCAGAGTAAAGCGCATATTTCACCTTCGCCGCGTCAAGAAGCGAAGTCACCTTCTTTGTCACACCGAACTTTATCAGGTCGGGATCTGAAAATATAATGGGCTTCTTAAGAGATCTTGCGGAGAGCTCCGCTACGATCGATTTGACGGCTCCAGAGCCGTGATATGAAGTCTCATTGAGAATTATGCGGTTTACCATGACTTTCTCCTTTTTTGTGTTAAAGATTATTCTTCAATACCGAATGATTCATCTGCCGTGAGCAAGTCAGCTCCATCCGCCGAATTATCGCCGTCATCGGCAACAATCGGCATCTGCATCTGAAGATCGTCTTCATCTGCGTCCTCCTCGCCAGGGATGCTGCCCGAAGCGGGAATACCGTAGATCTCTTCGTGACGCTTACGCTGTTCCTCACGCAGTTTATCCATCTCTTCGTCAGAGATCGTCTCTGAAAGCGGGACGAGCTTGAGATAACGGTGAAGCGGGAAGCCTGTTCCGCCAGGAATGAGATGGCCGAGAATGACATTCTCCTTGAAGCCTCTAAGCTCATCAACGCGGCCCATGGTAGCGGCCTCCGTCAAGACGCGGGTCGTATCCTGGAAGGATGCCGCAGAAATGAACGAGTCGGTTTCGAGAGCAGCCTTGGTGATACCAAGAAGCGCCGGCTGAGCCTCCGCAGGACGGCGGCCTTCCATCATCATCTGTTCGTTGACACGAAGGAACGTCTGACGTGTGACCTGTTCGCCCCAGAGGAAGTCGGTATCTCCAGGATTGGTGATTTTTACCTTGCGAAGCATCTGGCGCACGATAATTTCAATGTGCTTATCGTTAATTTCTACGCCCTGCAGACGATAAACCTGCTGAACTTCGTTTACGAGGTACTTTTCAAGTTCCTGCGGGCCCGAAACTTCAAGAATTTCCTGCGGAATGACGGGACCTTCTGTAAGCTGCTGGCCCTTCTTGACCTTGTCGCCCTTAAAGACGACGACCTGCTTACCCATCGGAATAAGATGCTCTTCTTTAAGACCGGTGATCTTATCGACGACTCTGACGCAGCGCTTGCCGCGGACATTTTCGCCGAACTCGATCTCACCCTCAATCTTCGCGATTTCCGCGGCGTCCTTGGGCTGACGAGCCTCAAAGAGCTCGGCAACACGGGGAAGACCGCCAGTAATATCGCGGGTCTTGGCGGCTTCACGCGGGGTCTTGGCCAAAAGCATACCAGGCGTAGCCTTCATGCCGTCGCGGACCATGACGATAGCGCCGGTAGGAATGTCGTGCGAGTCGAGCATCGCGTCAGGCGTACCGTCGTGACCGGTGCCGCGAATTTCAATGCGCGGGTGGAGATTAGATTCGGAAGTCGGAAGAACAACGAGCGTCTTCGCGCCGGTGGCACGATCAGTTTCTGTCTTGACAGAGACGTCTTCTTCGAAGTCGATAAACACGACTTGACCAGCCGCTTCTGAAAGAACAGGCACGGAGTGAGGATCCCAAACGGCGACCTTCTGGCCCTTCTTAACCTGAGCGCCGTCTTCAACAAGAAGCGTTGTACCCATCTGAAGCTGGTAAGTGTCAAGCCTGTTGCCGTTCTTCGCCCAGATTTCGAGCGAGCCGTTCTTATTGAGAACGACCTCACGGCCTTCGTCGTTGCGAACCTTTCTCACATCGACAAGCTTGACGGTACCTTCGTTCTTAAGAACGATTTCAGGAACCTTCGCCGTAGCGGAAGCCGTACCGCCGATGTGGAACGTACGCATCGTAAGCTGTGTACCAGGCTCACCGATCGACTGAGCGGCTATGATACCTACAGCCGTGCCGATTTCAACTTCACGGCCCGTGGAAAGATCGCGCCCGTAGCACTTGGCGCACATTCCGTGTTCGGCATCGCACGTAAGACCGGAGCGGATCCAAACCTTTTCAATTCCGCAGGCATTGATCTTGGCGCCTGCCTCTTCATCGACAATCTCGTTAGCGGGAACGATTGTCTCACCTGTCTTAGGATCGTTAATCGGATAAAGCGCCGTACGCCCGACAATAAGCTCGCCGAGAGTGACCTTTACTTCATCGCCCTCAATGATCGCTTCAACTTCAATGCCGTTTACGGTGTTGCAGTCTTCCTGAGTGATGATGACATCTTGAGAAACGTCAACGAGCTTACGGGTAAGGTAGCCCGCGTCGGCCGTCTTAAGCGCCGTATCGGCAAGACCCTTACGCGCACCGTGCGACGAAATGAAGTATTCAAGAACCGAAAGACCTTCACGGAACGACGCGGTAATAGGACGCTCGATAATATCGCCCGAAGGATTGGCCATAAGTCCGCGCATACCGGCGAGCTGACGAATCTGAAGCTTAGAACCACGAGCCTTTGAGTCGACAAACATGTAAACCGGGTTGAGCTCGGTGGGATTCTTGTTTTCAGGGCTGATGTTCTTGTCGATCGTCTTGTAAAGTTCGTCGCCGACCTTCTCGGTGGTAGCAGACCAAATATCGACGATCTTGTTGTGACGTTCGCCATCGGTGATGATACCCTGCTGGAACTGCGCCTGAACCTTGTCGGCCTCGGCACGGGCCTTTCTGATCTCCTCGTCCTTGTCGGCGGGGCGAATCATGTCCTTAAGACCCATTGACGCGCCGGAGATGGTGGCGAACTTATAGCCGAGAGTCTTAAGAGCGTCGATGGCTTCAACGGTAACATCGTGACCTGCGACCTTGTGGCAATCGAGAATGAGCTTGCCGATCGTCGACTTTGAGCACTTGTCATTCCAAAAGCCCATACCCTCAGGCCAAACAGCGTTAAAGATAACGCGCCCGGCGGTCGTTTCAATCGTACGAAGCTTCGGATTACCGTGAGGACGGCCTTCTTTACCAAAGTCGGGGTTGCGAAGACGAATGCGCGTATGATAGCCTATCGCGCCTTCCGCAATACCGAACTCGACTTCAGCGATATCGTTGAAAAGCGGCAGGTGCTCATTCGAGCAATCGGTCTTGCCGGCGATCTTGCCGGCGAGCTTATCCTGCTGCGAGGGAACGGTAAGGAAGTAAAGACCAAGGCAGACGTCCTGTGTCGGCGTCATGACGGACTTTCCGGAAGCGGGTGAGAAAATCGAAGTTGATGCGAGCATCATGAGCTTCGATTCCATCTGCGCTTCAATCGAGAGCGGCACGTGAACAGCCATCTGGTCACCGTCAAAGTCTGCGTTGAACGGCGTACAGACCATCGGGTGCAGACGGATGGCCTTTCCTTCAACGAGAACGGGCTCAAAGGCCTGAATCGAGAGACGGTGAAGCGTAGGAGCGCGGTTGAGAAATACCGTTTTATCCTTCGTGACTTCTTCAAGGATTCCCCAGATCTGCTCGTCGTGGCGTTCGATCATCTTGCGGGCAGTTCTTACCGTGTGGCAGATGCCGCGTTCTTTAAGAACACGGATGATGAACGGCTCAAAGAGTCTAAGGGCCATTTCTTTAGGAAGGCCGCACTGCGGGAACTTAAGTTCGGGGCCTACGACAATTACGCTTCGGCCAGAGTAGTCGACACGCTTACCGAGAAGGTTCTGACGGAAGCGGCCCGTCTTGCCCTTCAAGATTTCAGAAAGCGACTTGAGCGGACGGTTGCCAGGGCCCGTAACGGCGCGGCCGTGACGGCCGTTGTCGAAGACCGCGTCAACAGCCTCCTGAAGCATGCGCTTTTCGTTGCGGATAATGACATCAGGCGTCTTAAGGGCAAGAAGATTGCGAAGACGGTTGTTGCGGTTGATAACTCTGCGATAGAGATCGTTAAGGTCGCTCGTCGCAAAACGGCCGCCCTCGAGCGGAACGAGAGGACGAAGCTCCGGCGGAATAACGGGAAGTACATCAAGCACCATCCATTCAGGCTTTGATTCCGACGCGCGGAAGCCTTCAACGACCTTCATGCGCTTGGCGATTTTCTTTCTGTTCTGCTTAGAGCGGGTATTCTCCATCTCCTCTTCAAGCTCGCGCATGAGCTCGTCGAGATCGACCTTGCGAAGGAGTTTTCTGACGGCCTCAGCGCCCATCTCAGCCTTGAAGCCCTCGGTATATTTCTCCTGAGCGTCAAGATACTCCTGCTCGGTAAGAATCTGACCTTCCTTAAGAGGCGTATCACCCGGCTCAATCACCATCCAATCCTGGTAATAAAGAACTCTCTCAAGCTCGGTCATCGTCTTGTCGAGAAGAAGACCAATGCGCGAGGGAGAACACTTGAAGAACCAAATGTGGCTTACGGGAACCGCAAGCTCGATGTGACCCATGCGCTGACGGCGCACGGAAGCGAGAGTGACTTCAACACCGCAACGATCGCAGACCATGCCCTTGTTCTTGATGCGCTTGTACTTGCCGCAGGCGCATTCCCAGTCTTTCGTCGGCCCGAAAATCTTTTCGCAGAAAAGGCCATCCTTCTCCGGACGGTATGTGCGATAGTTGATCGTTTCGGGATTCTTGACTTCACCGTGCGACCATGCACGGATCGTCTCAGGCGAAGCGAGCTGAACTTTAACCGCATCGTAATGGGCGGAAGCGTTGAACGAGCCGCCGAAAATTTCAGAAGTGTTGTAAGGATTCATTTTTATAGCTCCTTGAAATAGAAATTAGAGATTGAGCGCACCCGCGAGAAGATCGTCGGACGCCTGCGATTCGACTGTTTCAGTCGATGTGGCGGAACTGATCTCGCTCTTACGACGCTTCTGTTCGATATTGCCGCCGAGAAGCTGCGTATCGAGACAGAGACCGCGCAATTCATGGATGAGAACCGAGAAGGATTCCGGCATTCCCGAATCGAGAATGTTCGTGCCCTTGACGATTGACTCGTAAATGCGTGTACGACCCTGGACATCGTCTGACTTGACTGTCAGCAACTCCTGCAACGCGTAAGCTACGCCGTATGCTTCAAGAGCCCACACTTCCATTTCGCCCATACGCTGACCACCGAGCTGCGCCTTGCCGCCAAGAGGCTGCTGCGTAACGAGCGAGTAAGGCCCGACCGCACGAGCGTGAATCTTGTCGGTAACGAGGTGGTGGAGTTTAAGCATGTAAATTACGCCGACAACAACCTTCTGTTCAAAAGGCTCACCGGTAAGACCATCATAAAGAATCGTCTTGCCCTCGCTTGTAACCCAGGCGTTGGAGCCTTCTTCCTGCTCCTGAACCTTGCGGGCCTGAGTAAGAAGCTCGTCGATTTCGCTCTCCTGCACACCGTCGAATACGGGAGTAGCCGCATGGAAATTGAGAATACGGCAGGCAAGACCCAAGTATGTCTCGAACAGCTGGCCGAGGTTCATTCGTGAAGGCACGCCAAGCGGGTTAAGAACAATATCTACCGGGCGCCCATCAGGAAGGAACGGCATATCGCAGCTTGGAAGGATGCGCGAAACGACACCCTTGTTACCGTGACGACCGGCCATCTTATCACCGACAGAGAGATTCTTCTTGTCAACGAGATAGACGCGAACCTGCTTTACGACTTCACCGTCGCCGCCAAAGTCGCCGAAGAGACCGCCGTCACCGCCCTCAGCAGCGTCTTCAATCGCCGCAAATTCCATTTCGAACGGATCCATGATCGCGAGAACCTTGTCCTTAGCGGGACCGTCGTCCATTTCCCAATGGCTGTGCGCCTTGGCAAGAAGCATAAGCTGAGATTTCTTGATCTTCTTGTTCTTGGCGATAATGACATCACCGGTGTCGGTGTCGGTAATATCGCAAGGGAGCTTCTCGTTCATGATCTCGTCAGCGAGCTTGGACATAAGATCCTTCTCGAGCTTGGCGAGCTGGTTCTTGCGCTTCTTCTCGGCGTCTTTCTTCGCCTTCTTGGAACGCTTTCCGTCGGACGCTTCCATCTGACGGGCGCTTTGAACCTGAACATCCATAACAACACCAGTTGTTCCGGGCGGAACAACGAGAGACGTGTCTCTGACATCGGCCGCTTTTTCGCCGAAGATCGCACGAAGAAGTCTCTCTTCTGGGCTAAGTTCCGTCTCGCCCTTAGGCGTGACCTTACCAACGAGAATGTCACCTGGCTTGACCTCGGCGCCAACGCGAACGATACCGTCGCTTCCGAGATTCTTAAGAGCATCTTCGGAAACGTTAGGAATATCGCGTGTAATTTCTTCAGGACCAAGCTTGGTGTCGCGCGCGGTGCACTCGAATGTGACAATATGAAGCGAAGTGAGCGCATCTTCACGAACGAGACGCTCGTTGACCAAAATGGCGTCTTCGAAGTTATAACCACGCCAGCTCATGAACGCGACGAGAAGGTTCTTGCCGAGCGCGAGTTCACCCTGATCGGTCGCAGGACCGTCGGCAAGGCAATCACCGAACTTAACCTTCTCGCCCTTCTTGACGATTGGCTTTTGGTTAAAGCACGTGCTGGCATTGCAACGACGGAACTTCTGAAGATCGTATCTCCAGACGCCAGCTTCAGGATTATGCTCAAACTGAGCCTTGCCCGAAGGAAGCTTTCCGTCCTTCGTGACCATGATAAGGTCGGACGAAACATACGCTACAACACCGTCTGAAAGAGCAGTTACAATAACCTTTGAGTCCTTCGCGGAAACACCTTCAAGGCCTGTGCCAACGTAGGGACGCTCGGTCGTCATCAAAGGCACGCCCTGACGCATCATGTTCGCACCCATCAAAGCACGGTTTGCGTCGTCGTGCTCGAGGAACGGAATAAGGCCGGCAGCAATTGAAATAACCTGCATTGGAGCTACGTCCATATACTGAACTTCATGAGCAGGCTTTTCGCAGAACTCAGTCTTAAAGCGGCATGTGACGCGATCTTCCGCAAACATCATCTTATCCGTAAGCGGAGCGTTCGCCTGAGCAATGACAAACTGCTCTTCGGTATCAGCGCTGAGATATTCAATCTCATTGGTCACCTTGCCGCCGATAACCTTACGGTAAGGCGTTTCGATAAATCCGAAGCGGTTAACCTGAGCATAAATACCGAGAGAGGAGATAAGACCGATGTTCGGACCTTCAGGCGTCTCAATCGGGCAGATGCGGCCGTAGTGAGAAGGATGCACGTCACGCACCTCAAAGCCGGCGCGCTCACGGCTAAGACCGCCAGGGCCAAGAGCTGAAAGACGACGCTTGTGCGCAAGAGCCGACAGCGGGTTCGTCTGATCCATAAACTGGGAAAGCTGGCTGCGAGCAAAGAAATCCTGAACTACAGCGCTGAATGTCTTGGAATTAACGAGACGCGAAGGCGTAAGAGGACCGGAATTGGGGTCATGGATGGTCATACGCTCGCGGATAAGACGCTCGGTTCTGGCAAGACCAACACGGCACTGATTCTCAAGAAGTTCACCAGTGGTGCGGATACGACGATTGCCGAGATGGTCGATATCATCAACCTGATCTTTGCCGACATAGATTCTAAGCAACAAACGAATCGCTTCGATAATGTCGATTCCCGACTCGTGAAGAGTGCGAAGTTCGCCGTCAACCTTTCCGGCAAGACCTAAGCGGCGGTTGATCTTATGACGCCCGACGTAGCCAAGATCATAGTGGGAAAGATCGTGGAACATACGATGAAGCATCTGCTTGGAATTCGTCGCAGTAGGCGGATCTCCAGGACGCATACGCTTGTAGACTTCTCTTAAAGCGTCCTCTTCATTGCGAATGCCCGCCTTGGCGTCTTCACGCAACGTCTTGATGAGCGTTCCGTTGTCTACGGCTACATCTACAACATCAACCTCGTCAATGCCGGCGCTGGCGAACTGCTCCATCATCGTCGGTGTAAGCGGATCATAGCGGCGAGCAAGGACACCCTGCGAAGCGGAGTCAATCACGTCGTCTTTCATGACGAGCATGCGAAGATCCTTATCGGCGTACTTGCGGTCGGTAGGCAGCTTCTTGAAATCGTAAAAGAGCTGCATAATCTGCTCATCGCTACCGTAACCGAAAGCTCTCAAAAGAGTCGTAGCGTAGAATTTACGACGGCGGCGGCGCTGATCCATAAAGCACCACATAACGTCGTTGGTGTCAAACATCACTTCGATCCAGTTTCCGCGATCGGGAATGATTCTGACGGAAAGAAGCGGCTGACCGTTAGCATGAACCTGACGTTCCGTAGAGATGCCAGGCGAGCGATGCAACTGCGAGACGATAACACGTTCAGCGCCATTGATGACGAACGCGCCGTCAGGAGTCATGATCGGCATTTCACCAAGAAACACTTCTTCTTCACGAACCTCTTCACCGTCCTGAAGACGGAATGTCGCCTTCAACGAACGTGAATAAGTCTCTCCGTCGACGAGCGCCTGAAGATAACCCTTCTTTTCAGGATCAAGATTATAACCGACAAAATCGAGCTTATATTTAGCATCGTATGACGTTACAGGGAAAATCTCCTTGAAGATAGCCTGCAAACCTGTCATCTCGCGCTTAGCGCTCGGGCAGTCGATCTGAAGAAACTCACGATACGACTTGGTTTGTATGTCTATGAGATCGGGCATGGGCGATTCCATGGCCTGGAGGCGTCCGAAGACTTTGCGTTCTGCGCTCATCTTAGCTTACCTTATATTTTAATGTTTTAGTTGTTAAATCGACGGATTGCCCAAATTAAAAGCGCCTGAAGTGTGGTAAGCAGCCACTTTGTTAACTGTACGCAAAATGAGCAATTTTGTGTATTATATCACAAATTAGTGGAATATGGCAAGTAGATGCGCAAAAACGGAAAGTAAGCGGTAAGTTACCTGTGCAACTGCTGTAGAGTGTTCCTTGTGCTTTCCTTTCCGCCTTGCTTGCGTTCCTGCCTTGTCAACGTGCGGCGTTTTTTCGCCCAACGGTACTCGCCTTTTGATATGGGCGATTTGCGCGTCCTTGCTCCCACTCGCCGTACACAAGTACGTCTTCGGGTCGCAGTCCTGCGCAAATCGCCTCATCTGAAAAGGTTCCGTCCCGCTGACGGGGCGAATAAACGCCGCGTTGGCACTTTCGACATCGTTCGACTCGCCGATTCGTCACTCTTCACTCGC
>CAJGDE010000064.1 GCA_904502135.1 Kiritimatiellia bacterium | reverse complement strand
CGAACTTGCCTATAACTTCAGACAGGATTAACAAGATTTACAAGATTATAGTGGTAATAAAATCCCGTTAATCCTGTAAATCCTGTCAAAAACGTTATCTCCATGAACATTCACGCGCAAAGCGCGAGCGGGGCACTAACCACTAACGACTAACTCCTGACTCCTGACGCCGCGCGTCGCGGTGCGCTTCGCGGCGGCGGCGAAGGGTGTGGTCTATGGGCCGGACGGCGCGCGCCGCGGCGACGTGGAGATTCCCGCCGGGCTCGCCGATATCCAGATTCCGCGCGGCGGTTTCGTCGAGGTCGCACGATAGTTTGCTCGTTAAGTGGGGGCGTGGACTTTTGGAATTGATTTTGATAATATACTCCTAACCTCGTATAAGGAGTAGATGATGAAAGCATCGTTAATTAGTAAAATTTTTAACGGGGGGGGGACTATTAGTTTCCTCACCTCTTCGTCTTCATACTCAAAATTCAATTGGAGAAGCAAGATGAACCGGGTGAAGAAACATATATGCAGTATTGTGTTTTTCTTAGCGGCGATGACCGCGATGACGGCATTCGCCGAGCCAGGGCTTTACCAAAAAGTCCTGTCGGGGCAGCTCAACACGACCGACGACCCAAGTGACGGCGGCATTGTCGTGCCCGGCGCGCTTCTTGCCTCGACCCACACCTACAGCTACACCTTAGATGACACGACCTATACGATGGGCGACACCAAGACATACGCCTACAAGGGCGTGATGTTCATGGTGGGCGGCGTCACCTATTACTTCGCCAAGAATTATGACGACACCGGCTTTATCCGCATCACCAAGCTTGATGGCTCCGAGGTGACGGTCATCAACAATTCCACCTACAACACAGTCGCATACGGCAACTTCACGCCCGAAACGGACGGCTATTACGGCATCGACCTTCGCGTCGGCAACGGTACAGGCGGCAAGGGCCCGACTACTGCGCCGTTCAGCAACGCGAGCCAGCTCGCGGCGGGTCTTGCCTGGAACACAAACGGCCTCTCGACTTGCACAACCAGCAACTGGTCGCAATGGCGCAAGTTCATGAACACTGAGGACGACGAGTTCCTCTTCACCGAAGAGCCGGTTTTTACCTTCAAGGTTCTGAAGATTCAGCCCCAATGCAGCCAGTTCGGCGAACTCCCCGCGCCGGGCTTCGTGGTCACTAACCATCAGGACAATACAAGCTGGACGTTCGGTCCGGGCGGGACTTCGGCCATTGAGACTCCTCTCGATGTTGCCTACAGCTATGAAGACGGGAAGGGCACCGTCACCGTGACCGGCAAGGTCGGGAGCGCGCTGGAAGGAGAGTCTTTTTCCACTTCCTTCACCATCTATCGGCGCATAAAGTCCATAACCTCCACCGGCACCCAGTACATCAACACCGGCATCGTCCCGGGCCTGACGACAGCCGTCGAGATGCACTTCTGCACCACCAACAAAACCGGCGCCAACTCGTCGTTCTTCGGCGCCGGGCGTTACAATCAAGGCAGTTCGTACTGCCTCTTCCAAAACGGCCTCTACTATTTCATCGGCTCGGGCGGCACGCCTTTAGGCTATCGATACGAGGATGGTGTTGACAATGTCATCTCCATCAGCACAAATGCTGCGAACAACTGCCGCCTGAATGTCGGCGGCAATATCTTCACGAAAACCGTTTCGCTGGCTTACACCGGCTCGAACAATCTCCACATCTTCGCGTCCAGTGGCGGAGAGCAGAAGTCCAAGTTCACCCTCTACTCGTTCAAGATGTGGAAGGACGGTGAACTGGTCCGCGACTTCGTGCCCATCCGCAGCGGAAGCAAGGCGGGGCTCTACGACCATGTCACTTCCAACTGCTTCTGGAACGTTGGCACGGGCAATTTCATCGCAGGACCCGATTTCACCGACCTTGCCGTCGCTAAGATACCCAACCAGTTCTACACCGGTTCCGCGCTTACGCCGTCCGTGGTCGTTTCCAACCAAACGGGCACGGAGCTCCTGGTAAAGGATGTTGACTACACCGTCGCCTACGAGGGCAATGCCGCGGTCGGTACCGGCAAGGCAATCGTGACCGGCATCGGCGCGTATTCCTCAGTCGTCACCAACGAGTTCGCGATCTATGCCATTCCCGCCGCGTCCGCGTTCACCTCGCGCTCGTATGTCCAGAATGGGCTTATGAACCACTGGGACGCCCTCGACAACGCAGGCACCGGCACGTTCGACCCTGCGGCCACTACCTGGAAGGATCTCAAAGGCAATCTCGACTTCACCCTTACCGACCGCGCTCAGTGGGGCGGTGGCTTCCTCGAGGCGACTGGCTTTGCCGGTGCCGCCAATGACAAAACTGGCAAGTATCTCACGATGGAAATCAAGTACCAGAGCACCAACTCCCGCAGCGGTATGCCGTTTTTCTCCGGATACGGCTCGACCCGCGTCGCGTGGTATCGCGCATACGATCAGCTCTGGTTCCACCATGCGAACGGCGAAACCAGAAATACGCTTACCGGGATGACCACGCCGGATGAGACTATCCGCGAGATTGCCGTTGTCTATGGCGCGGCGAACGGAGGCGGCGACGTGCCGATGAAGTTCTATGACGGAGGCGTCCTCCGCACTACCGGTATCAGCAATCAGATGCTTCGAAGCGGCGAAGTGGACTGGATATCCAGCTATACGCGGGCCTCAATTGGCGGCGCTAGCGCAACGCAGTACAATTACGAAGGGCGGTTCTATTCAATCCGTCTTTACGATTGCCAGCTTTCGGAGAAGGAAATCGCCTACAACGCCGCGGTCGATAAGGTGCGCTACGAGGGTGTTGCTCCAGCGGAGGCGTTCAACTCCTCCGATATGCGCTGGAATGCGACGAGCGGCAAGGTTGAGGTGCTTATTGATCTTAAGACAATTAATGGTCAAGGCATGCTTTCCATCAATGGTGGAGGCGCGAGCGAATGGGTCTCTGTCGGCGATAATGTGAAGATAGAATATTTGCCTGTTGGTGACGAGAAGGCGCTTGAATGGTTCAGCCTTCCTGAAGGCGCACCCCGTTCTGCCGATCTCTTTATCGTCAACTTCACCGCCGAAGCGCCGGTCTCGGCGACGCTCAAGATGCTCAAGAAAATCGACATCTCGCGCGCGCTCAACGCCGATCCTGGCATTGAAGAGTTGTCCGGTTCTCCTATGTGTTGGAACCGGACGAACGACCGCGCAATGACTGCGGCACACAAGGAGACTAGCGACGAGCGCGGCCTTTATTATCTGTTTCCCTATCAGGGCAACATCTTCTTCCAGGAAGGGCTTGCCTTGCCAGCCGGCACCTACACGCTGACATTCGATCATGCCGCGAACACCGATGGCATCGCTTATTACTGGCGTCTCTATGATGCTACCAACGGCGTTCATTCAATCTGCAATGTTACTAACGAGATTCGAGTCTATGGGACATCTTGGCATACAGTTCAGGTCGACTTCACGATTGAAGAGGGCGGCATTTACAAGCTTCAAACCGGTCTGGCTGCGGGCGGAGGAAACTGCTATATCAGTTTCGACAATATCTCCATTACCTCCGACACCGACCTCCATATCGAAGTAGAGAAGTGCTATCCGTACTTTGGAGAGGAGCAGGTGCGGCCCCCAGTCATCGTCCGCGATAATGATGGTAATATCCTCACCGAAGGCGTTGACTATGAGCTTCTCTATGGTGCGAATAATTCTGTCGGCACCAATCTCAACGGTGCGGTTTCTCTCCGTCACGGCAATGGCTATGTTGCTGCGAAGGGCATTGGTTCGCACTATGGTGTCGCAGGTGCGAACTTCCGCATCGGCAAGCCAATTTTTGTAACTCCTGACGGATTGCCTACGAATGGCGGTACATCCTGGGAAGACGCGGTCGATTTCGCGACGGCGCTGACGAATGCGGTTGCCCCGTATGTCAACCACGAAATCTGGATCGCCGGCTCGAATGTGCTCTCATCCGCCGCGGTATTGCAGCAGTTCTACGGCAACAAGATCTTCCGCGGTGGCTTCAAGGGGACGGAATCGACAATCGAGGAGCGCGAACCTGGAGCGTATTCCGTCATCGACGGCGATAGCCAATTCTCCGCCATTGCATACAAATCCACTTCAAACACATTTTTCGAGCGACTCCTCTTCCGCGGCTCTCCGGCGCGAGCGGTCTCCAAGACAGAGGGTGTTGGCAATGTGTTCATTGACGGCTGCACTTTCGAGGAGAACGGCAATGCCCTTTATGTCCAGGGCCTTGACAAGACGCCTTATGACATGGGCGCGGTCTATGTGAAGAACAGTGTCTTCCGCAACAACTTCTCAACGGACGCCGCGAACGGCTCGGCCGCGCTCTATTCCTACCTCACGCGGCGCGTTTCGGTCGAGAATTCGCTTTTCATCGGCAACACTCTTGCGACCTCGTCCAAGGTGAAGACGAGCGCGATTTATGCGAACAGTTCGACGATCGAGCTCAAGGAGTGCGATTTCATCGGTAATATCGGCAGCGGTAAGACCTGCGGCACGGTGCGCGCATCGGGCCTCAACGCGCCGAACAGAATTGAGAACTGCCTCTTCCGCTGCAATCAGACGGACGGATCGGACGCCGCGGCGGTGATGATTGAACATTCCACCCTCGAGGGCCGCACCGAGATTGCCAACTGCACCTTCACGGCGAACGCCAACGCCACCGCGGGCGGCTGTGCGGGCGTGAAGGCCGTGAAGGGCCAGATCGTCGTCCGCAATTCGATTTTCGTCGGCAATGGTGTCGATTTCGCCGATGCTGCTAACTCATCGTTCGACATTGACTACACGCTTCTTGCGGACAACACGGGCGCGACCTGTTCGTTCGTGAACGGCGCGTCAAAGACTGGCGCTTCTATGGTATATGGCGACCCGCTCTTCGCGGCGGCGGATGACTGTCACCTCCTTTCCGAAGCTGGCTATTTCGACTCGGAAGGGAATATTCATTATGCTGCTGCTGCGGTGCTTTCTCCGGCGGTTGACGCAGGCGATCCCGAAAGCGACTATTCACGCGAGGGTGCGCCTAACGGCGGTTGCGTCAATTTGGGGCGCTACGGTAATACTGAGCAGGCGTCTCGCACACCGACCGCTACGCCTACTGTCAATATGCCTACGATTGCATGGGACGATCCTAACGGATATTCGATGCCAACCATAACCTTTACGATGAGTGGTAGCGGATCTTACAGCGCGAAGGCCACGATTCATGTGTCAACCGACGGAGGTTCGACATGGGAGGAAGTGTCGGGTGTCCTTGGTGGCCTTTTCAATGGGCAGACGCGGCAGTTCCGCGTCCCCGTCTACTATGTCTCTGGAAATACGATTCAGGTGAAGATTTCGGTGACGGGCGCAGGCGTGACAGCGGAGTCTGCCGTGGCAAGTTCCGTCGTTCAGGGAACGCTGCCGCCATGGTACGGCAAGAAGGGCCCCGCGAATGTCGTACATGTGCGTCCTGGTGCGGTCGGCAAGAATGACGGCACGAGTTGGACGGACGCTTTCGCGTCGTGGGCAGACGCGCTTGCTGCGGCATCGTCTCTCAAGAACGAAATCTGGGTCGCCGGCACGAATATTGTGGCTGAAACAATCCCGACGAAGGCGTTTACTTTCCCGGCGGTAATCCGCGGCGGTTTCACCGGCGTCGAGTGTGCGCTGTCGGAGCGCCCCGAAGGGTACAGGTCGGTGATTGACGGGCAGAACAATTTCGACACCTTCATGTTCAGCAATACGGATGATCTCCTGGTCGAATCGATCGAGTTTCTCCGCGGCGCCTACCGGGGACTCAAGAAGCACGCCTCGGCCGGCGACGTGACGCTCACCAACTGCGTTTTCTACGGCTGCACGCGCGGGATGGGCAACTGGGACGGCTATGCTGACCCCAACCAAAGCTACAAGTTTGGCGGCGGCGGCGCGGGTCTCTACGGCAGCGGCAGCGCCAAGGCGACGGTGGTGGACTGCCGGTTCGAGGGGAACATCATCAATTCCGCAGGCGGCAACGGCGGCTTTGGCGGCGGGCTCTACGTCGGCAGCTTCGGCGGCGGCGCGGACATTTACCGCTGCTCGTTCGTCACCAACTACATGATGCGTGGCTTCGACAGCTCCCGCGCCAGCATGGCGGCGCTTCACGTCTACAACACGCGCGCCACGGTTGATAGCTGCTTGTTCTACGGGCATTACGCGGATGGGTCGGTCGACGTCAGCGGCTCCTGCGCTGGCAGCATCTTCCGGCGTTGCAGCTTCGTCGGCAACTACGGCGGCAGCACAGGCATCCTGAAGGTGTCTCTCAGCAGCGCCACCGACAAGGCGCGGGTCGAGAACTGCACCTTCGCATACAATATTGCACCTGCGCTCAACTGCTCGAAGGGCGATGTCGCGGTTACGAACTGCATCTTTTACGGCAACCTTATCAATGTGAACGCGACGGCGGCGGCCGATCTGCGCGTCGCGGCCGACGCGACGGCGAGCGTCGATTACTGCCTCTTCGCCGTACCAGAGGAGAACGGCAGCACTATTTGCGTTTCTGAGGCGAAGGCGGGGACGCTTCATGTTGGACCTAACTGCATTTACGGCGATCCTCTTTTTGTAACCCCGATAGATACGATGATGTCTGATGTCAAGTCGCCGGCCGGCGCTACGACGCCGCGCGCCTTGCCGACGAACTGGAACTGGAAGTGGTCCAACCCCGTGCCTACATTTGAGCAGGTCCTGAACTACAACGTCCATCTGCGCGGCGGTCTCGGTTACTTTGATGAGATGAGCGGCGAGAGGGTTGATGCCTATTCCAAGAAGGTTGCGGGGCAGTCTCCTGCGATTGACGCAGGAAACCCGAAAAGTGATTATTCTCGTGAACCGCAAATTCAAGGCATTGGCGGCAATGGTCGCCGTGTTAACCTTGGCGCTTATGGTAATACGCCTTGGGCAACGCTTTCGCGAATACCTGGCTTCTTTATTATTCTGAGGTAACCGAGAATGTTAGAATGTTGGAATGTTTGAATGGGGGTTTAGGAGGTTTAGGAAGTTTAGAGTTTAGAGTTTAGAGTTCGAGAGTGGAATTTTTAGTTTGGGTGTAGAGATTAGGTGTAGGTGTAGAGCGGATGCTTAATCTTTCCTTTCTACCGCTACCGCTACGACTAACCACTAGCCACTAACCCCTGACTCCTAACCCCTGACTCCTAACTCCTAATCACTAACTCCACGCTAATTATGGTATAATATACCTTATGAAATTTGAAGAAAATCTCGCAAAGCTGGAAAATCTCGTCGGAAAAATGGAGTCCGGCGAGATGAATCTTGATGAAATGATAAAGGCGTTTGAGGAAGGTCGCTCTCTCGTCAAGTCATGCACAGGAGAATTGGATTCTATACGTCAACGCATAGAAAAAGTAATGAAAGACGGCGGCGTCGAGGAATTGAAAATATGAGTAAACAGATATATGTTCAGGCTCAGGCCGATCACATTGAATCGCTTTTCAAAGGTTCGCCTCTTTCAGCAATCGAAGAGCTTGTATGGAATGCGCTTGACGCTGACGCAAAAGAAGTCAAGATAGATCTTATTACAAATCCTCTTGGCGCAGTTGAGGCACTTCGTATTACCGATGACGGCACGGGAATTGATGTCTTAAAAATAGATACGACTTTCGGCTCTCTCGGTGGCAGTTGGAAACGTTTAAGCGGCGAAAGTTCCTCTTTTCAGCGGCCTCTTCATGGTCGGCACGGCCGCGGGCGCTTTAAGGCGTTTTCACTGGGGCTTCACGTCGAATGGAGGACGACCATGGTGGCCGGTTCCGAGAGGCTTTCTTATAGAATTTCAGGAGAAGCCGATGAGCCCGGCGTCTTTACGCTCGACTCTGTGCCGCAGGGGCCTCAACGCGGGACAGAGGTGTACATAACTAACGTAAGGGCAAACTGCGATAGTCTCCTTGACGCGAGTGAGACGGTTCAAAATCTCGCAGCCAAATTCGCGCTTTATTTAAAGAGCTATCCTGATGTCAGAATTTATTTCAATGGATTGCCCGTTACGCCAGTGATCGTTCAAAAGCGCACAAGCGACTATGTCGTTACTTTGGAAAACGGTAGCGAAGCCAAGCTGGAGATCATTGAATGGCGGCGCAAGTTCGTCGGGGCGGGGCGCCTTGTTTTCGTCGGTGAGGACGGTTTCAAACTTCATGAGCAGCCTTCCGGCGTGCGTTCGGGGATAGGTGCTTCGTATACGGCGTATCTCGTTTCGCCGCGTTTCAGCGTTCTTCATCGCGAAAATTCGCTTGTGATGGATGAGCTTAATCCAGAGGTGCGCATGTATCTTGATGCGACGAAGAAGGTTATGAAGGCTCATTTCGCGAAATTTGAAGAAGAGAAAGAGGCTGTTTTTGAGCAGGAATGGCGCGAGCGTATCGATGCTATGAAGGATAGCGAGCGCAGAATACTTCTTTCTATCCTTCAGGAAAAAGTTCAGTAAGTCTATGGCGAATCTTACACAGCTGAGGCTGTTGGAAAACCTCAACGCCTTTCTACTCGTTGATAAACCTTCGGGCATCGCTTTTTCAACCGTGATCAAAGTTGTGAAGCGGAAATTCAATTTAGTTAAGGTAGGTCACGCCGGCTCTTTAGATACGGCCGCGAGTGGGCTCATGGTTTTGCTGATTAATGACGCGAATAAATACGTCTCGAATGTAATGGGAGCTGATCGCGAGTACGAAGGGCGCATGCGCCTTGGCGTAAAAACCGATACGCACGACATCAACGGGCGAATTCTTTCGGAGACCCCTCTCGCCGGGGATGAAGAGTCGAAATTGCGCGACGATGCTTTTTTGAAAGAATTCAAAGGCGATGTTTTCCAGACAGAAAGCCGCTACTGCTCCGTGCGGAAAGAAGGTAGCGCCACGTATGAGGTTGCAGATACAGGCGAACATTCAGCGTTCATGGCGCACGTATATCGTTTTGAAGTGACTTCATTTGAGTCTCCCTACGCCTCTTTCGATCTCAAGGCGACAAAAGGGCTTATTGTGCGCACTTTAGTCAACGACATAGGTGAAGCACTCGGCTGCTCGGCGGCGCTTGATTCGCTTCGTCGCAAAAAGGTCGGAAAATTTTCGGTTGAGGATGCGATAGCGTTTGAAAAACTTCTTGAAACGGACATAAAAGATTTTTCATCATGTGTGATTCCGCTCAGCGAAGCATTGCGGTAGGTTTTTTTGACGGTGTTCATCTTGGGCATCAGGCGGTATTAAGGGCGGCCGATGTCGCTGTTACGTTTAAAAACCATCCGCTTTCCGTTATAGCTCCTGAAAAGGCGCCGAAATTGATAATGTCTGCAGATGAAAGACTTGAGGCGATAAGATCATTTGGAGTGAAGGAGGTTTTGGCGATAGACTTCACCCCTGATTTCGCTAAGTGTCCGTGCGAAGAATTTGCGCACCGTTATTTTGGTTCACCTGGAAGCGCCAGAATATTTTCAGGCGGCGATTGGCGTTTTGGCAAGGGGGCTCAGGGCGATGCCGATTGGCTTTTATCCCACGGTTGGAAAGTAAGCACATCTTCATATGAACTTTATGAAGGAGAGCGCATTTCATCTTCTCGCATACGAAAGGCTCTTGAAAAAGGTGATGTGGTTTCGGCTGCGAATATGCTTTCAAGGCCGTATGCGCTCACCGGCGATGTTTTCAAGGGCAAGGGCCGAGGCGTGCAAATCGGCTTTCCAACGGTGAATCTGGCGGTGTCGAAAGATAAAGAGCCGATAATTCCTTTAGGTGTTTATGACGCTTTGGTTTGCAACGAGCGCGCTATTGTGAATTTTGGCTTTGCGCCGACGTTTTCTTCTCAGGCATGGGCTGAGCCCGTGATTGAGGCGCATTTTCTCGGTGAAGTTCCTGAGATTCCCGAAAGAGGCGTGAAGACCGAGTTTTTGCGTTTTATCCGCCCGGAGAAAAAGTTCTCTTCAATTGATGATCTTAAAGAGCAAATTTTAATAGATAAGGCCTCGTGCTTAAACACGCCTATGAAAAGGTAAGGAGTATTGATATGACAGGTATAGAACGGCTTCATGAAATAATGACACGTTTGAGAGACCCCGAAAAAGGGTGTCCTTGGGATCGCGAGCAAACTCTCGAAAGTCTTAAGCCTTGTGTTCTTGAAGAGACGTATGAACTTCTCGCCGCGATGGATAGGCCCGAGGATAAGTCCAATCACATAGAGGAGCTTGGCGATGTTCTTCTGCAAGTCATGTTTCAGTGTGTTATGGCTGAACAGGAGGGCAGGTTTTCGTTTGATGATGTCGCCAATGCCATTTCTGATAAGCTCGTCAGGCGTCATCCTCATGTTTTTGGCGATGTTGACGCCAATGATTCGGCGACGGTTCTTAGAAACTGGGAGCAGATAAAGCAGACTGAGCATAAAAAAGAAGCCCGCCACAGCGCACTTGATGGAGTGCCCTTGACGCTGCCCGGGCTTTTGAAGGCTCAACGCACCCAGGAGAAGGCTGCGCGGGTCGGGTTCGACTGGAAGGATGCTCAAGGGCCAATGGAGAAAATTAAAGAAGAACTCTGTGAACTTGAGGCTGAAATTGAATCTCGTAAAAGCGAAGCCCCGTGTGATTCGACGCGAGTTAAAGAAGAACTCGGGGATTTGGCGTTCTCGCTTTGCAATCTGGCAAGGCACCTTAAGGTAGACTGCGAGTCCGCGCTTGAACTTACGACAAATAAGTTTTCGCGCCGGTTCAGGGCCGTTGAGTCGGCGGCAAAGGAGAGTGGCCGCGAACTTAAAAACATGACGCTTGAAGAGATGGACGCTCTTTGGGACAAGGTAAAAGATTGCGAATGAAAAATTGCCGCATAATTATCGACGGTGTATCTCTTCGCGGCACGGGGCTTAAGAAAACGACGCTTGCTGAAGCTGCGCGATATTTTGCCTTCAGGAGCGCTTCAAGAATAAAACTTCCTTTTCGCGAGGTGACGGTCGTTCTGCAAGATGATATATCAAGCGACGAGGCTCATCAGGCCATAATGAATGTTTGCGGGGCTACTGATGTGATAACGCAGAGATATGATGCGATGCCAGGAGAGGAAGATGGCGTTTACGGGGAGTTGTACGTGAACGTTCAGCGCGCAGTCTCATACGCGAAGAACCGTCCGCGATGGAGTGCCGAAAATGAAGTTCTTCTCTATGTCGCGCATGGGATGGATCATCTTTCCGGCGCCGACGATATGACAGAAACCGACCGCCAGAAAATGCGCCGGCGGGAATTTGCTTGGATAAAAGATTTTTTAAGAACGAGACAGGACTGAATGTTGGAATGTTAGAATGTTGGAATGTTTGAATGTTCGAATGTTGGAATGTTGGAATGGGGGTTTAGGAGGTTTAGGAAGTTTAGAGTTTAGAGTTTAGAGTTCGAGAGTGGAATTTTTAGTTTGGGTGTAGAGATTAGGTGTAGGTGTAGAGTGGATGTTTATTATCCTTTCTACCGCTACCGCTAACTCCTAACTCCCAACCCCTAACTCCTAACTCCTAACGACTATGGTCGCCGGACAAAGTAAATGCAACTATGGGCAGGTTAAATGCAACCTAGTGTAATGATGTGCATTTAATTTGCCTTGTTGCATTTAATCTGTGCCAAAAATCCGTTGATTTGAATCCGGT
>CAJGDE010000063.1 GCA_904502135.1 Kiritimatiellia bacterium | reverse complement strand
CCCTCGTCTAAGAGCAGAGTTTCTATCTTGCGTCCATTTTCAATTGCTTGACGAACAATCTCAACATGACGAGGTTGCACATGCATACATTTACCTACGCCATCCTTGCGATAGGCAAATATCCATGTCGGGTGGCCTTTACCCGACTTACAAGTTTTGCAGTACTTACTTGTGCAACGCTTGTTGACGAGAGAGAGTGCGCCACGCGCAACAGGAAACAAGCCAGTAATTGATTTGAGAAAATCAATCTCTTGGCTGCCTAATATTTCATCATTTTGTTTCATGTGTATAGCATATCATATCCTATGCATAATGTCAAGCACAAAACTCTTTTTTTATTTCTTTTTTTTGATTAAATGGCATACGAAACTGCCGTGTTAAAGCAATTGGAAGCCTACACAGCCAAACACCTTAGTCGGATGGGCGGCGTTAGTCCGCACATTCGACTAACCGATTACCTTTTCGCGCATAAATATGATATAATATGTGAACCATGAAAATTACAAACGAACAATTTACTCTTGCCGCTAATACGATTCGATGCCTTTGCTCGGATATGATTGATAAGGCCAATTCCGGACACCCTGGCGCAGCTATGGGTATGGCTGATCTGGCTAGCGTATTGTGGCTCAAGTATCTTAATATTGACCCTAAAGATCCTTCTTGGGCCGGGCGCGATCGTCTTGTTTTTTCTGGCGGTCATGCCAGCTCTTTGGTTTACGCGCTCTTTCACTTGGCGGGCGTTGGCGATTTGTCGATGGAAGAACTTCAGTCTTTCCGTCAGTTTCAGAGCCGTTGCGCTGGTCACCCTGAGCGCGGCCTGATGCCCGGAGTTGAGGTGACGACTGGTCCTCTCGGCCAGGGTATCGCTATGGGCATCGGTCTTGCGCTTGCGGCCAAGAAGTCCGCTCTTAATAACCGCACATGGGTTTTCTGCGGTGACGGCGATCTTCAAGAGGGCATTTCTCACGAAGCGTGCAGCTGGGCCGGCGCGATGAAGGTTGATAACCTCATTCTCGTTTATGACTCCAACCGCATCACGATCGAGGGCTCCACGTCTCTTTCGATGGCCGACGATACAGCCAAGCGTTTTGCCTCTTATGGCTGGAAGGTTCTTGAGTGCGATGGTCATGATTACGCTTCCATTGATCGCGCCTACCGCAAGGCTCTGCGCGTTGAAGGTCAGAGCGTAATAATTATCGCTTCAACGCATATCGGTTTTGGTTCTCCCAATAAGCATGATAATGCCGATTGCCACGGCGCGCCTCTTGGCAAGGCTGAAACAGCTCTTGTAAAACAGGGCTTTGGGTTTGATCCTGAAAAACTTTTCTACGTTCCGCAAGAGGTTTATGCGCTTTTCTCTCAGCGTAGCGCCCAGCAGCATCGTTTGGCCAATCGTGCTAAGCGCGAAGCGAAAGCCTCCGGCGCTGCTGTGCCCAAGGTGGCTACAAAAGAAGAGCTTCTTGCTTCTTTACCAAAGTTTGATTCCTCGAAAAATATCGCAACGCGCTCCGCTTGCGGCGAAGTGATGAACGCTCTTTCGTCGCTTGCTCCGGAATTGATCGGCGGCTCAGCCGACCTCGGACCTTCAAACAAGACGATTCTCAAGGGCGCGGGCGACATCGTCGCCGGCGATTTCTCTGGCCGCAACATCCATTTCGGCATCCGCGAGATCGCGATGACAGCGATAGTTAACGGCATTTCCGCTTTCGGCTCATGGCGCGGTTACGGCGCGACGTTCTTTGTGTTCAGCGATTACTGTCGCCCTGCGATCCGTTTGGCCGCATTGATGAAAGTGCCGTCGATACACATCTTTTCGCATGACAGCTTCTATGTGGGTGAAGATGGACCCACGCACGAGCCGATTGAGCAGCTCGCGGCGATGCGCACTATTCCTGGTTTGGCCTTGTTTAGACCTGCCGATGCCAATGAAACGGCGTATGCCTGGGTAGCTATGCTTCTTAACTTGTCAGGTCCGTCATGTCTTTTGACTACGCGTCAGGATGTGCCGGTTCTCTCCGACGTAACGTACGAAGGCGTTTCCCGCGGCGGGTATATAATCTGGCAGGCTGGCCGTCAGGATGAAAACACGACATTGTTCATCGCCAGCGGCAGCGAAGTGTCTATAGCGATTGAGGCGGCGAAGAAACTCTGGGATGTCGAGCGCAGATCCGTAAGAGTCGTCTCTATGCCTTCACAGGGGCTTTTCCTCGCGCAGAGCTGCGCTTATCGCGAGTCGATTGTGCCTGAGTATATGACCCGTCGAGTAATTGTTGAGGCCGCCAGCCGCTTTGGTTGGGATCGCTTCAGACTCGATCACAAGAAGACCGTGTTTGTTACCAAGGATGATTTCGGCGCTTCGGCTCCGTATAAGGTTCTTGCGAAAGAATACGGTTTTACGGCTGAAAACGTTTACGAAAAGGCGAGGGCGATATGATGAAGCGCAACATTCTTGTCTGGTTCAGAACGGTAGTGACGGTTATCGTCGTCGGCACTCTCGCTTCAATGGTTTTCTCGTTGAGGGGAGAGCTCGAACGCACGAAAGTGGCCCTTAAGGCTTGCAGTTTGAACAATAAAAGCAACTGTGAGAAAAAAGACGGCGGCGTGTATGTGCTTTGCCGTTTCGATCTTAAGTCGGACGCCGATATCGCCGATTACAAGGCTAAAACCTTAGGCGTGATTCCTAAGGTTCATGCGGAGAAGGGGTGTAGGCTTTATACGCTTCTTGAAGATGCCAAGACGGATTGGTCTGCGCCGATGCGTTTTGGCGAGCGTACTTTCTGGATGGTTGAAAAGTGGGATTCCATTGAAGATTTGAAAGCTCACATCAACGCGCCGCACATGAAAGAGTTCGCTCCGACGGTAAGCGGTATGCGTAGCGCATCGACGTTTCACGTGCTCGAAGAAGTCCGCTGATTCTTACATCGGCTTCTCGGGCTCGTACGTATAACCACAAGCGCGGACGGTTGTTATTTTTGCTCCGTCCGCGCCGAGTTTTTCTCTAAGGCGCATTATCGCCATGGTAAGAGAGTTGTCTGAGCCGTCATAGTCGTCAGACCAGAATTTCGAAAAAAGAAAATCTCTCGAAAAAACTTGGCCGGGATTTTCAGAGAAAAATTCCAGCAGATTCGCTTCCCGCTGGCTGAGTATTACGGCGCGTGATTCTTTTTCGGATGTCATTGTTTTTGAGTCTTTGTTGATCTCCCATGACCCGAATTTAAATTTATCTGGCGATGACATCGTCTTTTTTCTCAAGAGAGCCTTTACCCGCGCAAGAAGAATCTCGTTTGAAACTGTTTTGGGTATATAGCAGTCGGCTCCCGATTCAAGACCTTTGAGTTCGTTTTCCTCTCCCGCAAGCTGCGTTAGAAAAACTATGGGTGTGTCGTGGTCGATACGTCTTATTTCTTCGCAGAGTGAAAAGCCGTCTTTCTTCGGCATCATGACATCAAGGATGATGATATCCGGCTTCTTTTGGCGATACAGTTCAAGCGCCATCTTAGCATCTCTCGCGCTGCGAACATCATAGTTGGCCTTTGTAAACAAATCCGTCAGCGCTAATCTTACGATTCGCTCGTCTTCGGCTATTATGATGTCTGCTGGTGACTGCATGGTGGCTTATTGAATTTTCGCCCAATATTATAGACCATATCGCAGAGTATTTTCAATATGAAATATAGAGCGCCGTGTAAGCGATTAGTCGCCTGTGCAACTGCTGTAGAGAGTTGTTACGAAGATATGATATAATATCCGCGTATGTACGAAGGTGTCGGTATAGTAGAAAAGAAATTCCTGAAACTCAAGCTCCCGGAAGGCGGGTTCAAGCTTGAGACGGGCGGCGTTTTGCACGAAATAGAAGTGGCGTATGAAGAGTTCGGCGCGCCGAAGAAAGATGATAATGTAATTTTCATCTGTCATGCGTTAACTGGGGATGCCCATGTCGCCGGCATTAAGAAGGATGAAGAAAAGCCCAGCGGCTGGTGGGAAGGGATGGTCGGAAGCTCTCGCGCCATTGATACCGATAAGTTTCATGTCATCTGTGCCAATGTGTTGGGCGGGTGTAGCGGAACTACAGGTCCTGGCTCGATAAATCCAGAAACTGGTGAACCTTACGGAAGCAGCTTTCCGCAGTACGGTTTTTCGGATGCGGTCGATGTATACCGCATGCTTCTGCGCGATCTCGGCGTTACGAAATTGGCCGCGCTAATAGGCGGCAGTTTTGGCGGCATGCAGGTTATGGATTGGATAACCCGTCACCCCGACGAAATGGAGAAGGCCGCTCTTATCGCCACATCCGCTTCGCTCAATACTCAGGCTCTGGCTTTTGATGTCGTTGGAAGAAATGCCATTACCGAAGATCCGGCATGGAACGGCGGAGATTATTACAAAATCGGCGACGGAAAGGGGCCGAAGAACGGTCTTGCCGGAGCGCGTCAACTTGCGCATATAACATATCTTTCCCGCGAGCATCTTCAGTCGAAATTCCAGAGAAGGCTTCAGCGCGAATTTGTTGAGGCTCCCGAACAGGATAGGCGCAGGCGTGACAGTCTTTTTAAAACATACTTTCAGATTGAAAGCTATCTGAATTATCAGGCGGAGAAGTTCATTAACCGTTTTGATGCGAACAGCTACCTTCACATCACCCGCTCGATGGATCTTTTTGATGCGGGCGAGCGTTACGGTTCATTGGATGAGGCCTGCAAGCGCGTGAAAGCGAAATGTCTCGTGGTGTCGTTCTCGGGTGACGTTCTTTTTTCCGAGTGGCAGAGCCGCGATATAGTCGCCTCTTTATTGCGAGCGGGCAAGGATGTGTCGTATTGCCATCTCGATGTCGGTACCGGCCATGATGCGTTTCTCACTCATATACAAGATCTCTCGAAACTGGTCGGAGGTTTCCTCGGCAAGCGCGAAGTAAAGGTGATGAAGTGGCAGCAGAGACTCTATTCGAAGATTTCGAAGATGGTTAAAAAAGACGCCCGCGTAATTGATATCGGCTGCGGGGATGGAACGCTTCTAAATGTTCTCAGAAAAGAAAAAGGCGTGAAGGGCGATGGAGTCGAGATTGATGTCGAAAAATTCGAGGAGGCTCTTGCGGACGGAAACAACGTTTATTGGGAAGATGCCGACGAGGGGCTTACCTATATACCTGACGCCTATTATGATACCGCCATCGTTTCAGACACGCTTCAAGAGGTGAAAAACCCTCGCGGGCTTTTGAAAGAAGCTCTTCGCATAGCGAACGAGGCGATTGTGACATTTCCCAATTTTGCGGCTTACCGCATCAGACTTACGCTGATGTTTGCCGGCAGACTTCCCATTTCAAAAGCTCTGCCGTTCGAGTGGTACGATACGCCGAATATTCATTGCATAACGCTGAAGGATTTCCGTCGTCTTTGCGACAAAGAGGGTATTGAAATACTCGAGACGCGAGCGGAGTCGCGTCATCCGATTGGAAAGTTTCTGCTCGCGTTGGGGCTGAAGAATCTCGGCGCTACGCGAATCGTCGCGCGCATCAGAGCGCGGCAATAGCTTCGATTTCGACTTTTACATCCTTTGGCAGACGGGCAACTTCAACACAGCTGCGGGCCGGCTTTGTTTCGCCGAACATTTCGGCATAAACGCTATTTAGAGAAGCGAAATCGTTCATGTCCTTGATGAACACTGTGGTTTTCACCACATTGGAAAGTGTTAATCCTGCGGCTTTGAGGACATTTTCAAGATTGGAAATCACTTGACGCGTCTGCTCTTCGATCGTTACAGCTTCAATAGCGCCAGTAGCAGGATTGATCGGAATTTGACCTGAACAGAAAAGAAGGGAGTCTAATTTGATTGCCTGGCTGTATGGGCCAAGAGCAGCGGGAGCCTTGTCGGTCGAGATAATCTCACTCATCGGTTTTCTCCGTATAAAAAAATGGAGCCGGGTAAGGGACTCGAACCCCTGGTAATTCCTCATTACAAATGAGGCGCAGTCGCCACTGTGCCAACCCGGCGTTTGCGCATATTATATCATAATTTTCAGAATTTTGGTATAATGTATTTTCACTATGAACGAATTAGCTTTAAAACTTAACGAAAATCTCGGTTTTGCTGCGGATTTCTTGTCCAAAGCAGGCAAAAGAATGTATTTTCCCTATGGTGGGATCCTCGGACAGGGCGCAGAAGCGAAGCTCTGTGACATAAACGCGACAATAGGAATGGCGTTTGAAGAGGATGGCTCTCCTTTGGTTATGAAATGTTTCGCCGACACGACAACGCTCGACAGCAAAGCGTTCCTTTATGCCGGCAGTTTCGGAAATCCCGCCTTGCGTGCGCGCTGGAAAGAAATGCAGGTGAAGAAAAATCCTTCGCTTGCAGATAAGAAATTTTCGAGTCCCGTTGTTACAAACGCTCTTACGCATGGCCTTCGCGTTACGGCTGAACTTTTCGCCGACAGCGAAGATACCGTTGTAGCGCCCGATCTTTTTTGGGATAACTACGCTCTTATCTTTGAGGAGGCGGTGGGTTCAAAGCTTCAGCTTTTCAACACTTTCTCGGACGGACACTTTGACGTAAGTTCAATGAAAGAGGCTCTTCTTTCAGAAGGCGCCAAGAAGATTCTCATCTTGAATTTTCCGAACAACCCGACCGGCTATACGGCTACGAATGAGGACGCGCTCATGATTGTTGAAGCCGTCAAAGAAGCCGCTGACGCGGGCAAGAAGATAGTTGTGGTTCTTGATGACGCTTATTTCGGGCTCGTTTACGAAGACGGCGTTCACGGGGAGTCGCTTTTTGCAGAATTTGCTGATCTTTCAGAGAACGTCCTTGCGATTAAACTTGACGGAACAACGAAAGAGGATTATGTCTGGGGTCTTCGCGTCGGATTTATGACATTTGCCTTTAAGGGCGCGAATGACGAGCAGCTTAAGGCTCTTGAGGCGAAGGCGGCCGGCAATGTCAGAAGTGCGATTTCCAACGTAAGCTCCATCGGCCAGGCGATGGCTCTTAAGGCTTATGAGGATGAAGAGGCTTATCTTGAGCAGAAGAAGCAGAAGTACGATGTTCTTAAATCGCGTTATGACGAGATTCGTTCTATTCTCGCTTCTCACCCTGAATATGCCCAGGCCTTTGAGGTGATGCCTTTCAATTCCGGGTATTTCATGTGCGTAAAGCCTAAAGGCGTAGAAGCCGAAGATGTGCGAAAGAGACTTATTGAGAAGTATTCTACGGGTACTATCGTTCTTTCGGGGCTGATACGTCTTGCGTTTTCAACAATTCCCAAAAACCGTCTCGCTGACCTGTTCGCCAACGTGGCGGCGGCTATCACCGAGCTTCGTTAACAATCAAATATGGTATAATTAAGTTTATGAGCAAGTGTTGTATATTCGCCGGCCAAGGGGCGCAAATTCCTGGCATGGGTAAGGATTTCGCCGAGGCGGATCCTGAAATCGCGACCTTCTTCGACAAGGCCAACGATGTGCTTGGTTTTGACTTGAAAAAGGTTTGCTTTGAAGGTCCTGCTGAGGAGCTTACGAAGTCCAATATCTGCCAGCCTGCGATATTTGTAACATCCTGGGCGGCTTATACGGCGCTTAAGAAAAAGACGGGCGTTGAATTTTCTGCGGCGGCGGGTCTTTCTCTCGGCGAATGGGGAGCGCTCGCTGCAGCTGGCGTTCTTGATTTTGAGTCGACGCTCAAAGTTCTTGAAGCTCGCGGCAGATTCATGCAGGAGGCCTGCGAACTGGTGCCCTCGGGCATGATTGCGATTGTGGGGGCGAGCGCCGAGCAGCTTTCCGAACTTTGTGCAAAATCGCTCTGCACTGTAGCCAACATAAATTCAGCCGCGCAGCAGGTTCTTTCAGGCTCTAAGGAAGAAATCGCCTCCGCTTCCGTCATAGCCAAGGAACTCGGAATCAAGCGCGCGCTTCCTTTGGCTACGGCGGGTGCGTTCCATTCAAAGTATATGGCTCCCGCGCGTGAGAAACTGGCGGCGGTTCTTGATACGGTTACGTTCAACGCGCCGAAGATTCCGGTGCTCTCGAACATTACCGCCAAACCCCATTCGTCAGATCCCGGTGAGATCAAGGCGATGATGCTTGAGCAGGTCACGGGCACGACCAATTGGGCCGCCGATATTGAAGAGGCGAAAGCTCTCGGCGTAGATACGTTTGTAGAGTTTGGCCCTGGGAAAGTTCTTTCCGGCCTCATCAAGAAAATCGACCCTGCGCTTGCGACGCTCAATGTCGCGGATCTGCCGTCGCTCGAAGCGACTGCATCTCAGCTTAACTGATCGCTTAAAAAAGGAGTTGCTATGTCAAAGTTGAATGGAAAAGTCGCTATCGTAACCGGTGCTGCCCGCGGCATTGGAGCGGAGATTGCCAAGAAGCTTGCTTCAGACGGAGCCGATGTGGCCGTAGTCGACCTTAAAGCCGAATGGTGCGAAGAGACGGTAAAGGCGATTGAAGAGAAGGGCGTCAAGGCGATTGCCCTTGGTGTCAATGTCGCCGTTTCCGCAGAAGTCGACGCTTGCGTTAAAGAGGTTATTGAAAAGCTTGGCCGCGTAGATATCATGGTGAATAACGCCGGTATCACGAAAGACGGTCTTTTGATGCGCATGAGCGACGAGGATTGGGATCAGGTCATAGATGTAAATCTCAAGGGCACGTTCCTCTTCACAAGAGCCGTCTCGCGCCCGATGATGAAAAACAAATCGGCCGATGGAAATCCCTCGGGCGGCGCGATTATCAATATCGCGTCCGTCGTGGGCATTATGGGTAATGCCGGGCAGGCCAACTACACGGCTTCGAAGGGCGGCGTTATCGCACTTACGAAAACAACGTCTAAAGAGCTCGGCTCGAGAGCCATCCGCTGCAATGCGGTGGCGCCCGGTTTTATTCAGTCGAAAATGACGGATGTTCTGCCTGAAGATGTCAAGAAAGCTTATATGGATACGATTCCGCTTAAGCGCTTCGGCACGGCTTCGGACATTGCGGAATGCGTCGCATTCCTCTCTTCAGACAGCGCTTCTTACATTACCGGTCAGATTATTTCCGTCAATGGAGGTATGATAGGCTAAAGCGAGGTCGGCTATGAATGATCAATCGCAGATTTCTGGTATCGGGGGCAATGTTCCTTCATCGGCTGTAAGCATTTACGGTCAAGATTCGGGAATGGACGATTTTCCCGTCCTGAAGGCGTTTCAGCAGTATATTGATGCGGAGCAGGCTAAAGCCCGCAAGCGCATCATATCTCTTGGAGCGTTCTTCCTGATATTGACGGGCTCTGTGATTGCTGTTTTCGTCACGCTCCTTATCGGAATGTCGAACCGCAATCAGCAGCTTAACGACAAGATTTTAGAGTATGTCATGCGCGATCGCGAAAGACCGGCGCCGACAGCTCCTGTCGTTGTGCAGCCGCCCGCTCAGGATAATTCTGCATTGATGGCGCTTAACGCGAAACTTGAGGAGATGCAAAGGCAGATTTCTCAAGTCCGCCAAGATGAGCAGAAGGCGGCGGCCGAAAAAGTCGCTCTTGAAAAAATCAAGCAGGATGCCCTTGAGAAAGAGGCTCAGGCGAAAGCGGAAGCGCAGCGTTTGCGCGTCGAGGAATCGCGGAAAACCGCGAAACTGAAAGAGGAGCTTGAGACGATGAGGCTGAAAGCTCTCTTGGCGGCAGAACGTGAAAAGGCGGCGAAAGAAAAGGAGCTGAGACGCGAGGCGGAGCTTGAGGCATATAGGCGCAAGCACTATCCCGAGCTATACGCCCCCAAAAAAGCGCCGCCGCCCAAACAGGATGTGATCCTCAAAGATACCGACGCGGTAGATTATTTTACCGAAGAGGCCGAAGAAGAAAAGGTGCCGGAGAAAAAGCAGGTTAAGCCGCCTGTCCCGGCGAGCGTTAAACCTTCACAGCAGGATTTTTCCGAATGGTCTCTTCCCTGACAACCGAACTATCGAGGCATTAAATGAAAATCAATCAGATTTCTATTCTTCTGCAGAATAAGCCAGGTCAACTTTCTGCAATATGCGGGGCGTTGGCTGAAGCCAATATAAATATCGCTGCTCTCTCGTTGGCCGATACGAGCGATTTCGGCATTGTGCGGATGATTGTAGACGATCACGAAAAAGCGAAAAAGGTTCTTTCCGAAAAAGGCAATGTCGTAAATGTCCGTGAAGTGATAGCGGTGTGCGTTGGCGATAAGCCGGGTGGGATGGCTGAAGTGATGAAAGTCGTCGATGCCGCCGGCACTAATGTCGAGTACAGTTATGCGTTTGCTTTTCACAGGGGCGAAAAAGCCGTTCTCGTTTTTCGCTTTGCCGATAATGCCAAGGCAGAAGAGGCTCTTGCTCAGGCAGGTCTCGTGACGCTTGGGGAAGATGCCGTTTCAAAGGAGATTAAATGAAGTTTGTATCTACACGTAAGGCGCTTGCGGCGACGAGCGCGGAAACCGTATTTCAAGGTCTTGCGCCCGACGGAGGGCTGTATGTTCCTCTTCTTGAAGATGTATCGGGTGAAGCCGTAAACTGCCAGACTCTGCGCGAGGCAGAGGAATTCATCATGTCGAAGATTTTTGACGATTTGCCGCAGTCTGTGAGAACTGATGCTGCCGACAGGCTTCTTTCAAGGTTCCCGGAAGAAGATCCCATTCCGCTTGTCGATGTGTGCGGCATGAAAATTCTGGAACTTTTTCACGGTAAGACGGGCGCTTTCAAGGACGTTGCGCTTTCGATGCTCCCGGTATTCATGAAGTATGCGGCCAACGGGAAGCGCGTTCTTGTGTTGACTGCGACAAGCGGGGATACAGGCTCTGCGGCGATGCAGGGTTTTGCTGGCGTAGAAGGCACAGAGGTTGTAGTACTTTATCCTAATGTCGGGACATCAAGAATACAGCGCCTTCAAATGACGACGCCGGCCGACGCCAATGTTCACGCCATCGCCATACGCGGAAACTTCGATGATGCGCAGGCAGCGGTGAAGCGCATATTCGCCGACAAGGCGATGAATGACGAGGCCGCAGCGTGCGGCGTTACGCTCTCGAGCGCGAACTCGATAAATACCGGCCGCCTCGTGCCGCAGATCGCGTATTACATTCTTGCTTCTTCGCGCATCGGCGCGGAATTTGATGTCGTGGTGCCTTCCGGAAATTTCGGCAACATTCTTGCGGCATATTATGCGAAAAAGCTTGGTGCGAAAATCCGCAAGTTCGTGGTCGCCTCGAACGTGAACGATGTTCTCGCCCGTTTCGTTAAAACAGGCGTTTATGATCCCGGCGAGAACTTTACCGTCACGAATTCGCCATCGATGGATATCAGAAAGTCGTCGAACGTCGAGCGCCTTTTGTGGCTCCTTAATGGCGGAACAGTCGACCCTGAAAAGGCGAGCGCGGAAACTGAGCGGTTGATGCGCGATTTCGCCGACAAAGGCCGTTATGAACTGAACGACGAAGCGAAGGCGAGACTTTTCGCCGATTTCGAAGGAGAAGTTGCCTCGCCTGAAGAGACTGAAGCAGAAATGCGCAGAGTCAAGGATGAGTGCGGATATATTCTCGATCCTCACACGGCTGTAGCGACGTTTGTTGCGCGCAAGCTGGGGTATCCTAAAGAGGGGGTTCAGACAGTTGTCGCCGCGACAGCAACGCCCTACAAGTTCCCGGAAACATGCCTTCGTGCGTTCAGCGCAGACGTTTTGGACAATCCTCCGAAGAGTTTCAAAGACCTGGAAACTCTGCCGATAGTCCAGACTAAAGTTGTCGACGTTTGCGACATAGATAATGCGATACGAGAAGTTTTTCGGCGATAAAGTCATCCCATAAAAAAATTTTAAAAAACCCCCTTGCGCGAGCGAGGGGTTTTTTGATATACTATGTCCTCGTTCGCCCAAAGCGGACAATGATCTTTGAAAACTGAGAGTTGGAAATTAAAGAGAATTACAACTGTAACGAGATAGCGAGGTAAAAAT
>CAJGDE010000062.1 GCA_904502135.1 Kiritimatiellia bacterium | reverse complement strand
GGGCGCGAGGCGCAAGTTAGACAAGGAGGGCAGAAGATTTAAGCGAAGCGATGCTTAGGCAAGGACGCACAATCCGGCCGCATAAGCGCGGGAGCACGGGTGCCGCGACATCCGCCGCATTTTGACAAGTCACTTAATCAAGGTAACACGCTGTTTTGACAATACCATCTTCTTTCTCGCCCGACAACACTCTACAGCAGTTGCACAGGCGACAAACCACTCACCATAACTCTATTCAACAGCAATCATCTAAGATGTGGTATAATTTCAATACGATTTGCGCCGCTATTTGTATGCCGAGCGTGCAATTGTTCTCCTATATTGCGCAAAATCCGCATACTCTTATATGAACCTAACGAAAAAGACCCGTAAATGGATAAAGCGATAAAACAAAAACTTAAGGAACTGGCCGATAAATACGAAACGACCGGCTTTCTTGAAGCAGACCCTTCGAAATTCATGCATCTTGTTAAAGGTGCGGCGAATCAGGAAGCGGCGGCTTTTATCGCCTCATCTTTAAGCTTCGGCAGCCGAAGCCAATTCTTGCCCAAAATCGCGGAAATCCTCGATCTTGCAGAAATGAATCCCGACAGATGGGTGCGCCAAGGAATGTTCGAAAATCATTTCAAACCTGGCGACCATCAGACATTCTACAGATTTTATTCGCGCTCCGATATGAACATGTTCTTTAAGACATATCAAAACATAATGCATAACTGCGGCTCTCTCGGCGGACTTATCAAATCAGATAAATGCCTTAGCGCCCTTGACGCGGTAAAATCAATATCCCAACGATTCGATAATCCACCCTCGCGCTCACCGATACCCAAAGATCATCGCTCGGCATGCAAAAGAATCTGCATGTTTCTGCGATGGATGGTAAGAGACAATTCCCCGGTGGATATCGGACTTTGGGCGCATCTCATAGACAAAAAAACTCTTATCATGCCCCTTGATACCCATGTGATTCACCAATCTATGAATCTTGGACTTTTAAAAAACTCCAATGCGACGATGAGTAGCGCTTTGAAGCTTACCGAAGCTATGAAAGACGTATTCCCCGACGACCCCGTGCGGGCAGACTTCGCCCTATTCGGTCTTGGGGTTGACGGCGGCTAAAAAAGCCCCTCTTCAGTCATCGACCCGCACATGGGCGATATCCTTAACGCCCATAAGCGCCATAAGAAGCCTGTCGACTCCGAGAGCTACGCCCGAAGCGCTACCGATTTCATTTACCTTCGAAAGAAACTCCTCGTCAATAGGATAATCGGCTTCGCCCAGTAAAGCGCGCTCGGCTTTAGCGGCGGTAAAACGGCTCGTCTGCTCTTTTGAGTCGCAAAGTTCGCTGAAACAGTTGGCGATTTCAACTCCGTCAAAATAAAATTCCCATCTCTCGGCCACAGGGCCTTGAGAATCATCGCGAATACGTGAGAGGCTCGCCGCCTGAGGCGGATAGTCAAAAAGAAAAATCCCTCCGCCCTCGCTCTTTATGGCAGGCTCTATTTTAAGCGCCATATCATAATCAAAACGCTCTTGATTCCACTCTACCCAAGGGTCCCATCCGGCGACATCGACATACATCTGACGCACCGTAACGGTGCGCGAAGAAAACTCTTTTGAGCGAGCTGAAAATAGGCCTGCGAGCAAAGCCTTAAGATCTTCTTTGATGACATTGTAATCGACACCTTTTCGATACCATTCAAGCATGGTAAATTCACTGCGATGCCTGCTGCCAAATTCACCGTCTCTGAAGCAAGGCCCGATCTGATAAATCCTGTCCATGCCTGCGGCGAGAAGCTTTTTCATCTGCAGTTCAGGCGAGGCCCTGAGAAATCCGCCCGTCAAAACGGGCGGACAATCAATATGCGTCTCCGGCGCAGGAGCCTTGAGTCTTACGGGAGTGTCGACCTCGACAAACTCGCGCTCGTCAAAAAATGCGCGGATATCCCTGATCGCGATCGATCTGAAACGAAGAGCGTCTATATTCAAAGAATTCCTTTCAACCGCATTGCTCTGCAAGCCTTCTTATACGCTAAGCGCGCCTGAGCGCCATCGACAAGACGCAACGCCGCGGCATTCTGCTTGGTGAGATAATCACTGTTCCAGCTGCCGTCAGGATTTTGCGTGCGGATGATCTCTTCTATTGCAGAGCGGGTGCCGACATGGGCTAAACGATACTGCGAAAGCGAAGGCGTGAAACCGTCGTCGAATTTAACCATAAAAGCGCATGCTGCGGCCAAACCGGCAGAAGCCGCCGCAAAAAACCAGCTTCTCTTAAGGCCAAAAGGCCTACGCCTTACGGCCGCCGCCGCGGGCTCTACTTCTCTGGCGTTTTTAAGGCGATTGACTACAGCAAGATACTCCAAGCCCATTTCATTTATATGTTCTTCAAGATCCTTGTTCATCAAATATCTCCTTCAATTTTTTAAGTGCATTCGACATTCTAGATTTGACCGTTCCTACAGGAATCCCCAAAATCTCCGCCACCTGCGCATACGGTAGATCTTGAAAGACGCCAAGTTCGACAACTTCTCTCAACGGCTCGGTCAAACGCGCTACCGCCCAGCGCACATCCTCGCCGACCATCTGATCGGCGGGCATCTGGATATCGCCCTGGTCCTTACCCCAGCGATCCTCCCGCATCTCGCGACGCGACTGACGCCTAAGCGCATCAATGCGCACTTGCCTAGCAATCAAGAAAAGGAAGGTCGACAATTTCGCCGCAGGCTCATACTGAAAACGGTATTTCCACAATCTCAAGTACGTCTCCTGAACAAAATCCTCGCCTTCAGAATATGAAACGCCCTGACGCCAGAAAAAGTTCAAAAGATTTTTCTCAAATTTTCGCGCCTCGACCATCATATCATCGAGCTGATCACCCACCGACCACCTCCGATTTTCTCTCACTGGCCGGGGGAATCGACAGGATCGTGCGGTACTTAGCTACCGTTCTGCGCGCAAGCGTAAAACCCTGGGACTTAAGAAGAAGAGCTATCTTATCGTCGGAAAGCGGCCGCTTCCTGTCTTCTGAGTCCACAAGTTCTTTTATTTTCAAAAGCACATCATTCTTTGAAACCTCTCCTCCGTCGCTTGTAGATATGCCCGAAACAAAAAACCGCCTAAGCTCTATCGTACCATGCGGGGTTGAAGCGTATTTTCCGTTGACCGTACGGGAAACTGTCGCGGTGTGAACTCCCGTTTTTTCTGCAATCTCATGCATCGTCAAAGGTTTTAAAGCGCCGAGACCTTTCGTGAAAAACTCGCTTTGCGCATCAAATATCGCCTGAGCTATCGCAGCAACGGTCTCCTGACGACGCTCCACCGAATCAACCAAGGCTTGCGCTGCCGCGATTTTCTCTCTCACATATTCCTTCGTCTGCTCGGAGAGCGTGGAATCTTCGAGCATCGCGATAAATTTTGGTGAAATGCGTATTTCCGGAAGGCTTCGCGCATCAACCGAAGCTTCCCATCCGTCAGAGCATTTTACCGCATGAACTTCAGGATTTACATATTCATCACCCTTGCGGCCGTGACGGTATGCGCGCGCGGGCCTTGGATCCAACGTTCTCAAAGCCTTTAGCGCTTCTACATATTCTTTTCTGTCGAGTGAAAGATCTTTCAGTATGAGAGAGACTTTTCCCTCGGCCATATCGTGCCAATGACGCAGAATAAGAGCTTTGACGCGAGAGCGCACCAATGTATCTGAAATTTCATCGAGCTGAGCGATCAAACACTCCTGATGCGTAAGAGCGCCACAGCCGGGAGGATCAAATTTCGTTATCTTGGCGAGCGTCTTTCGAATCACATCTTCGCTTTCGCCCGAGACCATGACAATATCAGGTATTGAGCCTTTGAAATAACCGTCGTCATCCAGCTCGCTTATAAGCATTTCCGCCAAGGCGTAATACTCCGGCTCGATTTCGGAATATCCAAGCTGCGACAAAAGATGCTCTTCTAAAGTTTCACCGGCCGTTTGATTGTCGAAAAGGCTCTGGCGCCTTTCTATGCGATCGGCATCCGCCTCGTGTCTGTTTACGCCATCTAAATACGCCGCATCAAAAGGATTGTCGTCCCCGTCGGGATAATCGGAAAAATCCTCTTTCTCATCAGCCTCGTTCTCTTTCTGCGATATCGTCGTTTTTTCGAGAGTCTGCTCAATATCAGCAATCGCCGGGTTAAGGCTCATCTCGCGCAGAAGTTCCGCTCTCAGCTCCGGCAGGCTCATCGCAAGCATTTTAAGAGACTGGCGCACTTGCGGCGCCAGAGTCATAACCTGCGATTTTTGCTGAACAAGCTTCATGCTAAATGCGGAAAACTTAAGTTTTTAAAAAACGCTCCACCCATCCGCACGCCTCAAATACGGCTTCGACCGAATCGCATGCATTTTCAGGCGCCTTCTCTAAGCATTTTGAGACTATAGAGGCAATATCGGTATATCTGATTTTACCTTTGATGAAATTTTCAACAGCCCATTCATCGGCGGCGGCCAGAACCGCCGGCGCGACACCGCCTTTTGCGCTCGCTTCCTTGACGAGCGAAAGCGCGGGAAAGCGCTTCTCGTCGGGCTTTCGGAAATTAAGCGAGCCTATCTTTGATAGATCAAGCTCCTCCCGCTTCGCAGGCAAACGCCTCGGGCAGGATAGCGCATACTGGATCGCTACGCGCATATCAGGCGGCGACAACTGCGCGAGCGTGGAGCCGTCGCAGAATGTGACCAAAGAATGAACTATCGATTCGGGATGAATCACAACATCAATCTTCTCTACCGGCACGTCGAAAAGCCAGCGGGCCTCAAGAATTTCAAAGCCCTTGTTCATCATGGTTGACGAGTCAATCGTCACTTTAGGACCCATCTTCCAGCGAGGGTGATTAAGAGCTTCTTTTACCGTCACTTTCGAAAGATCTTCAGGCGCGTCAAGAAAAGGACCGCCCGATGCGGTGAGAATCAACTTTGAAATTGAACTCGTATCACTTGGCGACAAAGCACAAACATCCTGAGAATGAGGCAAACACTGAAATATGGCGGAATGCTCGCTGTCCACCGGCAAAAACCTCACGCCTTTTCTCTTGGCCGCCTGCGTGACGAGCTCACCTGCCATAACCAAGACCTCTTTTGTTGCAAGCGCTATATCCATCCCCTTGTCGATAGCATCAAGCGTCGGCCTTAAGCCCGAAAGCCCTACCGTCGAAACAAGGCAGATGTCGGCCTCGTTCTCCCCGACCGCCCGCAAGGCCGCATCGTCCCCAACATAGGACGATGCGCCGAACTCGCGGGCTAACTCTTCGCACTTCTCCTTTGAGCTTCGCGCCGCAAGCGCTACAATGTCATATTCGTCACGGTGCGAGCGGATCACATCGATCGCATTAAGCCCGATTGAGCCGGTAGCTCCGAGGATTATGACTTTTTTCGCCATACACTGCGACTAAATCGCGTTACTTCGTCCAAGGCTCGCGCTTGGGGTCGACTCCGAAGATGGCCTTGAATTTTTCAGTGTTGAATTTCTTGACGCGATCGTAATAATATACGCCGTTCTGCTCCTGCTCCACGTCGGTAAGCTGAGTATAGCAGTAGCCGCAGATATTCTTCGACTCAAGAATGACATCAACCTCTTTTTTGAGAATGTCGAAAAACTCTTCTTCGGTCTTAATCGAATTGCCGTACCCCCAGGTGTTGTCGGCCGCTTTCTTGCGATCGGGGCCGATCCATCCGAGACCGCCAAACTCATCGATAAGATAAGGCTGACCATCGTATCTGGCATAAGGGATTTTGTCGTAAGACTTATCGCGGGTCCAGACCGTACCGTCCGGAGTGTCGATTTCCTTAAGTTTCGGAGCGCGATAATAATTGTGGATCGTCCAAAGATCGGTCTTGGCGTGAATTTCTCCGGAAGAGCTGTTTATCGGACGCGTAGGATCGAGCGCCTTCGTCAAATCATAAACGTCGTTCTGTGTGCGCTGGTGCTCAAGAATATTTTCTTTCTTCCATGTTTCATTAAACGGCGTCCATGCGATAATCGACGGATGGTTCAGATCGCGGCGGACGACCTCGCACCATTCAGGAATAAAATTGCGCGCAGCCTTGATATTGTTCGGCTCTGCGCCCCAGCTGGACATCTCCGCCCATGTGAGATAGCCGAGCTTATCGGCCCAATAATGAAAGCGCTCTTCAAAGACCTTCTGATGGAGACGTGCGCCATTGAAGCCCGCGGCCATCGAAAGCTCGATGTCGCGCTTAAGCGCAGCGTCAGAAGGCGCGGTCCAGATTCCATCGGGATAAAAGCCCTGATCGAGAACAAATCTGAGATAAACAGGTTTATTGTTTAAGCAAATGCGTCCATCCTCTATGGAAATCTTGCGTAGCCCTGCATAGCTCTTTACGACATCTACCACATCGCCTTTAGCGTTGTACACTTCATATACGATGTCATAAAGATGCGCAGAGCCCGGAGCCCAAGGACGAAATTCGGAAAGCGGCACTTTAACAGCAATACCGGAGGCGGCAACAACATCCACACCTCCCGCCATCTTACCGTCGGCCGTCTTAACTGTAATTTTCAGACGCTTGGCCTTGTCGGAAAGAAACGACGGCGTAAACACAAACGCCGAATTGTCATAGTCAGGAACAATGCGGCACGATGCAAGGCCGCTGCCATCTACAGCTTCAAGCCAAACTGTCTGCCAGATACCGGTCGTGCGCGTATAGCTGCAGGCATAAGATTTGAAACGCCAAGACTGCTTGCCGCCAGGCTGATCGCCGCCAAGAATATCATCTTTTACCCTAACTACGAGGTCGTGGGTTGAACCGGCTTTCACATAACGCGTAAGATCGACGCTGAACGATGAAGAGCCGCCGGCATGATAGCCCACAGAAACGGAATCGACATAAATCTCCGCCTCATAATCAACGCCGCCGAAGTTTATGTAAACGCGCTTGCCCTGCCAGTTCGCCGGGATTTGAATCTTGCGATGATACCATAAGGCCGGAATGAAATCTTTATACCCGACTCCCGAAAGGCTCGATTCAGGGCAGAATGGCACGGTTATCGACTTCGAAAAGCCTTTTGATTTCTGAAGCATACGCCCTTCGTGAGTACCGGATTGGCCGAAGTCAAACTCAAACGACCACTTTCCGTTTAAATTAATCCATGCCTCACGGACAAACTGGGGCCGGGGATACTCGGGGCGAGGCAAGGCGTCTAAAGCCTTATCAGCGCCGCCAAATGTCATCAGCGACAACATTGCTATCGATCCAACAACGACAGATTTCATAATTTTTACTCCATATTATTATGCTTGAGACCTTTTACGCGATATTGCGCATCGCCTATTATATCAAAATTCAGCCGTGTTGAAAAACCGCGAAAAAAAATGATATAATTACCCGAAAAAATCAGAAGATTTATGAACATGATGCCTTACAAAACATATCTCTCAGAAAACGAGCTTCCAAAAGCGTGGTATAACGTACGTGCCGACATGAAAATGAAGCCGGCGCCCCTTCTTGATCCCACCACACTTAAACCTGTTAGCGCAGATTCTCTCGAGCGTGTTTTTTGTAAAGAGCTTGCCGCCCAAGAACTTGACGACACATCCGCTTACATAGCGATTCCCGGCGAAATTCTCGATTTCTACAAGATGTTCCGCCCTTCCCCGCTGATACGCGCCTACTTCCTCGAAAAGGCGCTGAACACGCCTGCGGAAATCTACTATAAATTCGAAGGCAACAACACCTCCGGTTCTCACAAGCTCAACAGCGCCGTAGCTCAGGCCTATTACGCGAAGAAACAAGGGCTTAAAGGCGTCACGACGGAAACTGGCGCCGGCCAATGGGGAACCGCGCTTTCCATGGCCTCGGCCTTCTTCGGTCTCGACTGCCGCGTATACATGGTTAAATGCTCATACGAGCAAAAGCCCCACAGACGCGAGGTCATGCGCACTTACGGAGCAAACGTAACGCCTTCTCCTTCGATGACGACAGAAGTAGGCAGAAGAATCAACGCCGCACATCCTGGCGCGACAGGCTCTCTCGGTTGCGCGATTTCCGAAGCGGTTGAAGACGCTACATCACGCGAAGGCTATCGTTATGTTCTTGGCAGCGTCCTTAATCAGGTTCTTCTCCACCAATCGATTATCGGTCTTGAAACGAAAGCGGCGCTTGAAAAACTCGGTGTAAAACCCGACATCATCATCGGCTGCGCAGGCGGAGGCTCAAACCTCGGCGGGCTCATCTCGCCTTTCATGGGTGAAAAACTGCGCGGTGAAAACGACTATCGCTTCATCGCCGTCGAGCCCGCCAGCTGTCCGTCTCTCACTCGCGGGCGTTATGCCTACGACTTCTGCGACACTGGGCGCGTTTGTCCGCTCATGAAGATGTATACTCTCGGGCACGACTATATGCCAAGCGCAAGCCACGCGGGCGGCCTTAGATATCATGGAATGTCCTCTACGCTTTCAGAACTTCTTGCCCAAGGCTTGATGGAAGCAACAAGCGTAACTCAGACCCAGGTCTTCGAGGCCGCGCGTATGTTCGCCAGAACCGAAGGTCTTTTGCCCGCTCCCGAATCGGCCCACGCCATACGCGTGGCGATGGATGAAGCGGTAAAATGCCGCGAGAGCGGCGAGAAAAAGCGTATCGTCTTCGGCCTTACGGGAACCGGTTATTTCGATATGTTCGCGTATGGTAAATTCAACGACGGCGAAATGAAAGACTACATCCCTTCCGACGCCGAACTTGAAGAGAGTTTCGCGAAACTGCCGAAAGTCGAAGGTTGATTTCAGCTGCGGCGTATATCGGCGTTGAGCGCGGCCAAAGAGCGCTCAACGGCCGCATACCCCCTGTCGATCGTCTCGGCGTTAAGAATTATAGACTCGCCCTTAGCCGCAAGAGATGCGATAACAAGAGCTATGCCAGCGCGTATGTCATTTGCGACAACCGTCCCGGCGCAAAGCTGTGAAGGTCCCGTCACTACGACTCTATGGGGGTCGCACTGCACAATTTTAGCACCCATCTGACGCAAATGATCGACGAAGTAAAGGCGCGACTCAAACATTTTCTCGAAGAAGAGACACGTTCCGCGGGTTTGTGTGGCAAGAACAATAAGTATGGACATCAAATCCGACGGAAACGCAGGCCACACGCCGTCAGCTATCGATGGTATCGCATCGCCGAGATCATATTTCATCTTGAGCCTGCGATTCTTCTTCGGAACATATTTTAGCGTCCCCTCTTTCGCGTCAAATGTCCATGTAACGCCGAATCTGCGAAACGCCCCTTCCATTATTTCAAACGGCATGGGGTCGACGTTTGTAAGAGTGAGCTCTCCGCCCGTAACGGCTGCGGCCGCGATGTAACTGCCAGCTTCAATATAATCGCACCCTACACGCACGCTGCAGCCAGAAAGTTTTTCGATACCTTCAATGATAAGCCTGTTCGTGCCAGCCCCTGTGATTTTAGCCCCCATGGAATTAAGCATAGCGGCCAAATCCTGAATATGCGGCTCGCAGGCGGCATTGTAGATTTCAGTTTTGCCACGCGCGAGCACAGAGGCCATGAGAATATTTTCAGTTGCCGTAACGGAAGCTTCGTCCAAAAGTATTTTAGAGCCCTTAAGTTCTCCCTTGAAACGCAATGTTTTTCTCCCCGCGACGGCTTTGGCCCCAAGAGCCCTGAAGCCCGCAAAGTGCGTATCAAGACGCCTGTGTCCGATCGCATCTCCTCCCGGCGGCGGCAAAGAAGCGCGGCCCAGACGAGATAACAGTGGTCCCGCAAAAAGAAAACTTGTACGGATACGCGAAGCCAATTCCGGCGCAATGATCGCCGTTTTCAATTTTGCGGCCCTGATGGTGACGGAAGAATTTTTTTTGTCGCGCTTTACTTCCGCGCCGAAACTTTTAGCCGCTTCAAGCATCGCATCGACATCGGTGATATCAGGAAGATTTTCTATCGTCACGCTCTCGCTCGTAAGCAGCGAGGCGGCAATCATCGGCAATGCGGCGTTTTTATTGCCGCTTATCCGGTGAACTCCGGAAATCGTACGCCCGCCTTGTATGGTCAATTTCATCTTATCTGCATCTTTCTCGCTTCATTGACAAGCGCTTGCGAATATGGATGTATGGGCTGCTTGAAAAATTTTCGCGGATCATCCGACTTCTCCACCACGATCCCGTCTTTCATCACGACCAGTTTTGTCGCCATGGCGGAGACTACGCCCAAGTCGTGCGTAATAAGCATTACCGCGCAATTCGCGCGACGGAGATCTTTCATCAAATTAAGAATCTCATTTTGAATCGTAACGTCAAGGGCCGTCGTCGGCTCATCAGCGATCAGAAGATCGGGCGAAAGCATAAGGGCCATCGCTATCATCACACGCTGCTGCATTCCTCCAGACAATTCATAGGGATATGCGCGGGCGCTTGCGACAGGATCGGCAAAGCCGACTTTCCCCAACCACTCAAGCGCGATTTGGCGCGCGGAAGAACGGGAAACATCTCGATGCAAAAGAACAGTCTCTGAAAGCTGATCCAATGTTCTTTTAAGCGGTGATAAAGAGCCCATGGGATCTTGGAAGACAACCCCTATCCGGGACGCGCGGATTTCGCGCATTTTCGATATGGGAGAAGAAAGAATATCGATGCCGTCGAAAAGAATCTTCCCATTGGGCCAAAAAGCCGGCGGCGAAGGCAAGAGTCTTGGAACAGACATTGCGACAGAGCTTTTACCGCTGCCGGATTCTCCGACAATAGCCAAAACCTCTCCCCTATCCAACGAAAGGCAGACGTTGCGGGCCGCTTTTGTGACGACCCCATCGTCATTTCTGAATGAAACATCCAAATTCTCGATTTCAAGCAACATAAAGCCGGTACTTCAACTTTAGAGCAATCCGCCCGTAAGATAACCTGCAACAACGCCGATTACATAAACGAGCAGCAATATGAAGAGATTATTTACTATCCCCCTTCGCGCGCGGAAGAGAACCAAAAAGCCGACGCCGCAGCCGGCAAAGGAACTGGCCATCAGCGCTCCGGCGCTCATCGCGCCCCCCGCATACATCTGGGCCGACGCCACCGATGCGGCGCAATTGGGGATAAGCCCTAATCCCGCTCCGATAAGCTCGCCCACAAAAGGTTTATTCATCGACAAAGAAAGCATCCACGATTCCCCGAGAAAATGCGTGACCAATTCGATCGCGGCGGAAATGACAAAAATGAAAACGAAAATCTCCATCGTGTGAATAAGCGCTGGAACGACAATGCCTCTGCGATGATGGCAGCCACACCTGCTGTGGGAACAAAGCTCGTCGACCCTTGGCTCAATCTTAAGCGAGCCGCGTGTGAAATAGATTATTGTGTTTACTGTAAGACCAACCAATGCGGCCACGACAGTCTTAATGGCCACTATCTTAAAAACTACAGACGCCGGTACGCCTTTAACGCCCAACAGGACAGGCACAAGTTCATCTGATGTCGACAGAAAAACGGAAAGAAGCGTCCCCAGAGTAATGGCCCCTCCGGCATAAAGAGAAGCGGCCGCCGCGGAAAAACCGCACTGCGGCACTGCACCTGCGGCAGAAGCAAAAACTGGAGAAATAAAATGAACGCGCCCGAGAATTCTCGCGAGCGCGCCCCCCGCCTTCGATTCTATCGCTTCAAGTCCGAGATAAGTTACAAAAAGAAACGGTAGAAGAAGCAGGCTATCTGCAATAAAACCTATCACTCCGCGGCGATAGCTTCAGCAGGGCACTGTGCGGCGCAAGCACCACAATCAACGCACTTCTCGGCGTCAATTACGTAAGGTGAACCTTCAGCGATAGCTTCGGTGGGGCATGCATCCTTGCAGCAACCGCAACCAACGCACTTATCAGCAGCAATCTTATGAGCCATTTTTTTACTCCTTAATTTTTTTGTTACAAAAGATTGTTAGAATTATACCACATCCACCACATGAACGGCAAGCGTGATTTAGCGAAGGGCGCATCTGCGTAATTCACCCAAAAGTAAGCATCAGAGTCACGAAGCCTTCTGATAAAGATTATTGAGTTCGTCATTTGTATACCAAACATACGCCAGCAGGAATGATGCAAAGC
>CAJGDE010000061.1 GCA_904502135.1 Kiritimatiellia bacterium | reverse complement strand
GGGGCTATGGGCGAAATCGTCTATGCCGAAGGAGAATATTTTCACTGCTCAGACCTTAAGAACGGCCTTAACGTAGGCTCATACAACGGTTGGCGCGACGGCATACCGCCAATGTATTACCCGACACACTCAACCGCCTTTTACACTTGCGTAACAGGCAAACGCTTCATTGAAACTACATGCATAGCGACCCCAAGTCTTATCAAGCAGTACACCAAAGGCAACCGCTACAATAACCCATTTGGAAGCGAGTTTGCATTCATGAAAATGGAAACTGGCGGATCTGCCAGAATGTTAGTCTCTTACGATGTGCCGTGCGTCAACGGAGAGCGTGGGCGCGTATGGGGGCAGAAAGGCGGATATGACGACGCGGCGATGACCTTTCTTGGCGACGCTTCACAAATAAAGAACATTGATTTCAAGCGCCATGCTCTTGCCAAAGGAATGCCGCCGGGCGGTCATGGAGGCTCTCACGGGTATCTGACAGATGATTTTCTAAGGGCGATTCTCGATCCAAATCATCATCATGTGGTGAATGAGAAAATCGCACTTGAAACGACAATTTGCGGAGTTTATTCGCACATGTCTGCGATGCGCGGCGGAGAGACGCTAAAAATACCGGTTGTGGGTTAGTCGCTAGTGATTAGTCGTTAGTGATTAGGGGTTAGTCTTCGCCAGAGAACTAGGCGGGTTTTTCCGTAATCACGCTCACGAAACATTTCCCAACCGGAAACTGATTCTGTTTTTTGCGACGAAACCATTTCGGCGGCGAAAACCCCGCCTGGCCTTACTATTGAGCGCAGCGCCAAAAGCTCAAGCACTCTAACATACCCCTTTTCTTCACCTAAAGCATAAGGAGGATCTGCAAAAACAATGGAAAAGCCCTCTCCACTGTAACGCTCGAGCCATTTATAAACATCTGCGCGAATAATCGTCTGGGCATTGTCGGCTATGCGCAACAACTCGATGTTGCGTCTTATTACGGCAATATGCTTAGGGTTAATCTCAACAAAAGTCGCCGTGCGCGCTCCTCGTGAAAGAGCTTCCAATCCGGACGAGCCGGAGCCTGCAAAAAGATCAAGAAAATCACAGCCTGGCACTTCGGTTTGAAGCATTGAAAACAGCGCCTCTCGAACACGCTCCTGCGTTGGACGGATGTCGCCTGTTTTAGGAACGAAAAGATTTCGCCCGCCGAACTCTCCAGATGTAATCCTCACTCTTTATACTCCGCCGAACTTTCAGACGTTTCCCAAACCCTTATCGCACAAAGCCCGGGGATCTTGGTTTTTAACAGCGAATAAAAATGGCGGGCGAGATTCTCCGCAGTAGAGCGGAACGGCAGTTCAACCGTACGCATACCGTATTTTCCGACGACGGAAGCGATCTCACGCTCGCCTTCGCTTTTATTGTTATAGATAAATGCGTGATCAAAGCTGTCGCAGATGACACTTGTGGCGATATTCTTCAAATCTTTGAAATCGATCACCATGTCGCCTTGATTATCTTCACTTTGAGCAACTGAAATATCAATACGATACGTGTGCCCGTGAAGATTTTTACATAATCCGTCATGATTCGTAAGAACATGAGCGGCATCGAATTTTACGGTTTTTGTAACGGTAATCATATAAATCACTTCTTTGAACGTCTCAACAAAGCGACGGATTCTTCATAAGAACCCAGCGCATCCGGAATTATAAAGGAATTCTTGACTGTCGCCGCCTCGCTGATCGGCTTTGAACCTATTACTTTTGGTGAGATAACGCTTAGCCATTCATCGACAAGATTTTCTGCAGCCAAAGACCGGGCAAGCTCAAGCCCGCCTTCACAGTAAACGTGCATGATATTTTCCGCCGCAAGAGCGCGCATCGCGTCGATAAGCGCGCCGCCTTTCGGGACCTTAAGAACAATCGTGCGGTTTTTCCCGTCGGTGAAAATTTTCGCGGACGCCGGAAGCTTACCGCTTCCGGTAACTACCACACGCACTAAATCGTTGTTTTTCTTTCCGTGGCTTAAAAGAGAGGGATTATCTTTTCTAACCGTTTCCGCGCCGACCATTATCGCATCAGCGCTCTCTCTTATCGTTCCTGTAAGACGACGAGCGGAAGATGAAGATATCCATTGAGATTCTCCGTTAAAATCACATATCTTACCGTCAAGCGACATTGCGATTTTAACCGTCACGAAAGGAAGAGCCTTCGTGATGAATTTAGCAAATGGAGCTATGAGTCTGTCCGCAGGCGGATAATTAAACTTTCGGCAAAGAACGCCTGAAGACTTTAAAATACGTGAAGCGCGACGGGCGTTTTTAGGATTCGGGTCTAAAGAGGCGTACACGACCTCTGCTACCTTCGCTGAAACAAGCGCATCGGTGCAAGCACCTACACGACCGACTTTAGAACAAGGCTCAAGCGTTACATACACTCTTGCGCCCTCGGGCGAATATCCGCGCTTTACGGTATCCTTAAGAGCGGCAACTTCCGCATGATCAGAGCCCGCGCGCCTATGCCACCCCTCGCCGATTATAAAACCGTCTTTAACTACGACCGCCCCGACAGGCGGATTTGGACGCGTATGACCTGAGCCGTTGAGAGCTAGCTCTACGGCTCGGGACATGAAAACTTCATCTGACCGATTTCGCATATCGGTCAAGAACACCGTTGACGAGAGTGCGTGATTTGGGCGACGAATACCAATTGACAAGATCAATCGCCTCGTTTATCACAACCGGTACTGGCGTATCGCAAGCTTTAAGCTCCCATACGCCGAGCCTGAGAACGGCCCGCTCCACTGTCCCTAAGCGGTAAACATCCCAATTATCAAGTAGAGGCGTAAGAATCGCGTCAATTTCGTCTATCGACCCCAATACGCCTTTTACAAGCGATTCGGCAAATTCCATTAACTTGCCTTTTAATTCCACCGCTCCTTCACTTTCTTCAAGCGTGGGCAGCTGCAGACGATGTGAGGCGATAAATTCTCCGACATCCTCCGGCGGATTCAAATCAGCCGCCGTCAACATCTGAACAGCCCACTCGCGAGCCTGTCGTCTTTTGATTGTCATGAAAAAAACTCCCTAAAATCAGAAATCAAGATTTCGCACATTGAGCGCATTATCTTCAATAAATCTGCGACGCGGTTCCACTTCATCGCCCATAAGAAGCGTGAACATCCTATCGGCGGCAACTGCATCATTCAGTTTCACCCGAAGCATTCTGCGCTTGGCGGGATTCATCGTCGTCTCGAAAAGTTCCGGCGCATCCATCTCACCAAGACCTTTGAAGCGATATACGCTAAGACCTTCGCGACCATGCTGGCGAACATCGTCAAGAAGCTTCTTAAGCTGCCCGCCAAAATAATCAGAAGGCTCAAATCCGAAACCGCCCAAGCTTTCAAACTGCTTTCTCAGCATCGAGGCGCCGGCGCCCTGGGCATCGGCATCAGCGAGAATGTCTTCAGGTTTAAAGCCTCTTTCTTCAAGCGTTTTGACCGTGGTTTCTATCTCGGCAAGAAGCGTCATAAATTCGCGGGCCTTATCCTGCTCAAGCACGGCGCCGTCTTTCGTCTTGATCTCAAAATCGTCAAGCCCAAGAGTCAAAAGCTTCTCCGTAAGTTCGCGGTCGGTAAGCACATATTCCGACTTCTTTTTACGCTCGACTTTGTAAAGCGGAGGCTGGGCGAGATAGACATAGCCCTTCTCGATCAGTTCAGGCATCTTGCGGTAGAAAAACGTCAAGAGAAGAGTTCTGATATGCGCACCATCGACATCGGCATCTGTCATGATGATGATCTTATGATACCTGGCCTTTGAAATATCCCACTCTTCGCCAAAGCCGCAGCCGATAGCCGTAATAAGAGTTCTTATTTCATTGTTCGCAAGCATCCTGTCGACTCTGGCCTTCTCGACGTTCAGAACCTTACCGCGAAGAGGAAGAATCGCCTGTGTCGCGCGGTCGCGCCCCGTTTGCGCAGAGCCGCCAGCCGAATCACCTTCTACAAGGAAAAGTTCCGTCTTTGAGGGGTCGCGCTCAGAACAATCGCGAAGTTTTCCGGGAAGAGAAAGCCCGTCCATCACACCTTTGCGGCGGGTGGACTCACGGGCAGCTCTGGCCGCCTCACGCGCACGCGCCGCAAGAAGCGTTTTTTCGATAATGCATTTGGCGACCTGGGGATTCTCCTCGAAAAATGTCATGAGTTTATCGGAGACGATCGAAGAGACTATGCCGTCAACCTCGCCGTTGCCGAGCTTCGTTTTCGTCTGGCCCTCAAACTGCGGCTGCGGAACCTTTACGGAAACGATGACCGTAAGGCCTTCTCTCATATCTTCGCCCGTAAGGGTATCTTTCTCTTTAATAAGCTTATTCTCAGAGCCGTACTTGTTGATCGTACGGGTAAGGGAAGCGCGAAAACCCGAAAGGTGCGTTCCGCCTTCAATCGTATGGATATTGTTGCAGTACGTCTGCTCTAGCGTCGAGTAGGAATCGGTATACTGAAGAGAGACTTCAGCCTCGACCATCCCCGTAAGGCCTTCTTTGGCTCCTTCGAAATGAATAACGGGAGAAAGCGGCTTTTTATTCGCATTGAGCCACTCAATGAATTGATTTATGCCGCCTTCATAATGGAAAGTCTCTTCGTGATGAGCCTCACCCTCGTCATCTCTGAAATGAATCGTAACGCCTTTATTGAGAAATGCCAGCTCTCGAAGACGCGCACAAAGAGTCTCCCACTTAAATGCGCGGCAGGAAAAGATCGTGTGATCGGGATAAAACGTAACGCTCGTGCCAGTCTCGTCGCCACAAGGCCCAAGAACCTCAAGAGGCTTAGTGACACGCCCGCGAGAAAACTCAATGTGATGGAGCTTTCCGCCGCGCTTGACTTCAACCTTCATCCAGTCAGAAAGCGCGTTTACGCAGCTTACGCCCACGCCGTGCAAACCGCCGGAGACCTTGTAGTTTGAACCGTCAAACTTTCCGCCGGCGTGAAGAATCGTCAAAACGACCTCAATAGCGGGCTTCTTCTGGGTAGGATGCATATCTACGGGAATTCCGCGACCGTTATCTTTAACCGTAAGAGAGCCGTCTTTATTGATAATGACGTCGATCATCGAACAGTGACCTGCCAAGGCCTCGTCGATAGAGTTGTCTACGACTTCATAAACGAGATGGTGATAACCGCGCTCACCCGTATCTCCAATGTACATGGCCGGGCGCTTTCGCACCGCTTCCATACCTTCGAGAACCTGAATATTTTCAGCGTTGTAATTGTTCTGTTCAGACATCTTTTCTACCCTAAAAATTATATGTATATTATATCAAAAATAGCGCAGTTAAGTCAGTATGAAAAACTATAGATTTGCAAAGGGATTACACGAGAAACCGCCTGATGAAAAAGAAGAGCTTCTGCGCTGGAAGCCTTCGCTCTTGCGCCCTCCCGACTGATTTGACGCCCCGCCGAAAACAGGTTTCGATTTCGCGGAAAGAGAAATTCTCTGACGCTCTTTATCTATCGCAATGACGGTAACCTGCAGCCTATCGCCCGCCTTGACGACGCTTGCGGGATCGCTGACGAAATTATCAGAAAGCTCTGAGACGTGGATAAGCCCGTCCTGATGAACGCCGATATCAACGAATGCGCCGAACTGCGTGACATTCGTCACAACACCTTCAAGCTTCATCCCCTCTTTGACATCCTCAATCTTGGTGACATCATCCCTGAATTTAGGAGGCTCGAAAGTCTTTCGCGGGTCGCGGCCCGGCTTGACGAGTTCCGCCACAATATCTTTAAGCGTAGGCTCGCCGATCCCGGGGGCGATATATTTCATTATGTTGATCTTTTGGGCGGCAAGACTGTTGCCCACAAGGTCACCGACACTAAGACCTATATCAAGCGCCATCTTTTCCACAAGCTCGTAACGCTCCGGATGGACGGCGGATGAATCAAGACGGTTCGAAGCTCCCCGTATGCGCAAAAAGCCGGCGCACTGTTCATACGCCTTAGGTCCAAGCCCCTTTACTTTTTTTAAGTCTTCGCGGCTTGTAAACTTTCCGTTTTCATTGCGCCACTCGACAATCGCCTTGGCCAACGAAGACGAAAGACCTGAAACGCGCTCAAGAAGTTGCGCCGAGGCCGTATTCAATTCTACGCCCACGCCGTTTACGCAGGAAACCACGACCTCATCGAGCTTTGTTCCAAGAAGCGGCTGATGGACATCATGCTGATACTGACCTACGCCAATCGCTTTCGGGTCGATCTTTACCAATTCCGCAAGCGGATCCTGAAGTCTTCTGCCGATTGAGATCGCGCCTCTTACGGTAAGATCAAGATCAGGAAATTCTTTTCTCGCCGTCTCGCTGGCGGAATAAACGGAAGCGCCCGCCTCGCTCACGCTCACGACGATGGGAGTAGGTATTTCAGGATGCTGCTCTTTAAGTTTTTTCAACGTGTCGCGAACGAACGTCTCGGTTTCTCTACCAGCCGTTCCATTGCCGATCGCAATCGCCTCGGGACGATACTTATTCACTATTATCGCCACGGCCTTGGCCGCCTCAAGAGGCTTTTGCTGCGGATAGATGACGGTATTGCCGAGATATTTCCCCGTGGCATCCATCATCGCCAGCTTGCAGCCGGTGCGGATGCCGGGGTCGATGGCGAGAACGGCCTTTTCGCCGAGAGGCGAGGCGAGAAGAAGATTTCTCAAATTCTCAGCAAACACTTCAACCGCCGCCCGGTCGGCCTCCATCTTCTTTTCAACCGTGACATCAATCTCGCAGCTTGGCGCCAAAAGTCTTTTATAAGCGTCACGCGCAGCGAGCGCAATCTGATCGTATGCCTCGCCTCGCTGACTCGCCCCTAAAGAAAAACGCTGAATTATCTCCATCATGCGCTCAAGCGTCTCTTCGGTATCAAGAACCAATTTTACCCAAAGAACACCTTCTTTCTGGCCGCGTCTGATCGCCAGATACCTGTGTGAGGGAATCGTCGATATGGATTCTTCAAACTCGTAATACTGCTCGAACTTGGTGGGCTCGGTAGGTTTTGGAGAGGCGACCTCAGACTTGACCACCGACTTCGTCGCAAATGCATTTCTCACAAGCCCGCGTACATCGGCGATGTCGGCTATACGTTCGGCTATGATATCACGAGCATATTGAAGATCTTCTTCGCTCCCGTTAAATGGCTGCCCCGACCAGATTGAATCCGCAAGCGGCTCAAAGCCTTTCTCTTTCGCGACCTGAGCGCGGGTACGGCGTTTTGGCTTATACGGCTGATAAAGATCTTCAAGAGCCGTTTTGACAAAGCAATTATCTATTTTTTCTTTCAGCTCGTCCGTAAGCTTGCCCTGCTCCTCAATGGATTTAATAACGGTCTTTTTGCGATCTTCCAATTCGTTGTAATATTGCAGACGCTCCTGGATTTTCCCTATGACGACCTCATCAAGATTACCATGGACTTCCTTGCGGTATCTGGCGATAAACGGCACGGTATTGCCGTCTGCAAGCAACTTAACGACGGCCGTAACCTGATTAGCGGCCGCTCCGACTTCGCCTGTAAGACGGGCGAGAACTGCTGTTGTCATTTGTTCAACCTTAAAATCAAATCTGTTTTATAACGTTCGCACAGCTTTTAAGTACGCCTGCGACATCTGCCAGATTTGACGGAATAATCATTGTGTTGTTTGTTTTGGCGAGGTTGCCGAACTCTTTAAGATACTGCTGCGCCAGCTGCATGTTGACGGACTCCAAACCGCCCTTTCCGCTCAGCGCCTCAGCAACCTTCGAAATACCCTCTGCCTGAGCTTCGGCGACAAGAAGAATCTCCTTGGCCCTACCTTCGGCTTCATTGACGCGTCTTGCTCTCTCACCTTCAGAAAGAGCGATCGCCTGCTGCCTCTCGCCCTCTGCGCGGTTTATCTTAGCCTGACGTTCACCTTCAGACTCTGCGATCATCGCGCGTTTTTCGCGCTCGGCGCGCATCTGCTTTTCCATCGCATCGCGAATCGATTGGGGAGGCGTGATATTTTTAATTTCGTAGCGCGTAACCTTTATGCCCCAGGGATCGGAAGCCTTGTCTACGGCGGTGACTACGGCCGCGTTGATATTCGTGCGCTCTTCAAAGCTCCTGTCAAGATCGAGCTTGCCCATCTCTGAGCGCATCGTCGTCTGGGCGAGCTGGGTCGTCGCAAAAAGATAATTGCCGATTCCGTAGCTGGCCTTCGCGGGATCCATAACCTGCATATACAAAATACCGTCAACATCGACGGCGATATTATCTTTCGTGATGCACTGCTGCGGAGGAACGTCGATCGCCTGCTCCTTCAACGTGTGACGATAGGCGATACGGTCGATGAAAGGAACTAAAATATGAAAGCCGGCGTCAAGAGTGCAGCGGTACTTTCCTAAGCGTTCCACGATGAACGCAGTTTTCTGCGGCACGACGACCGCGGTTTTTAAGATAGCTATAAGTACGATAACAGCTACGATTATAAAAAACACCAACGCAGGATTCATTTTATTACCTCCACTTTCATTGTTAAGTTGTTTTGTGAAATCACTTTTACATTCGCGTCTTTCGCTATAGCTTCATCGGCTATGGCGCTCCACTCAAGATCTCCGAGCAAAACCCGGCCCGACAAAGGAGGATTAATCTCTTTAGTGACTTTACCGATGCGCCCGAGATACTGGTTTTCGAAATCGCTCACGCTCTTTTCTTCCTTGCCCATAAAAACGTTTTTGAGCCATCGTCTGAGAAGCGCAAGAAAGAGAACCGAAAACACCGAGAACGAAGCTATCTGCCATGTCGCATCAAACGCTTCGCCAAAAGCAAAACGCATCAGTCCCACCGCTGCTGCGGCGAGACCGAAAAAGAATATCACGAAACCCGGGGCGAAAAGCTCAAGGAGCATCAAAAACGCCCCGGCATACAACCATAACCATGCACAACTTGTCATGGCAATATTATATCAAATTTTATCGTGTAAAATCCGCCGAGCGCACCATTAATTTCTACAGGCGGCATCTTACGAAAAATCAATCTTTTCAAGAATCTCAGCAGCCTTCGCGACCATCTCCGCGCAAGGACGCTTCTGATAATATTCTTTGGTTCTCTCTTCAGGCGATCCGCCTACAGACGCATTAACACCATTTAAAAGTTCTCGGCACACAATTGAGCCGAATTCCTTTTTGAACGCCGCACAAAACTCCTGGACTTTGGCGTACGAACGAACTTTATCGGGACCTGTTTTCATGCCGATTACCAAAGCCGCTCCCGTTACGGCTCCGCATGTTTCGCGCATCCGCCCGACCCCGCCGCCTAACGCGCATGAAATCTTCTGGGCGAACTCTTCGCTTAACCCAAACTCTTCGGCAAACGCGCAAAAAACGCTTTGCGAACAATTTAAGCCGCTCTTGAAAAGATTTTTCGCTTCGTCGCTTTTCATTTATCGAACGCCTCCAGAATCGCCGGTGTCACATCAACGAGAGAAGAAACCTTATCTCGAATAAAATTCTCATACGGCCCGAAAGCAATAAAAGGCACCTTGTTCAGAGTATGCCCCCTTTGGGACATCGATTCAATGTTCCCGTGATCTGCCGTTATGACAAGCGTTATGCCCGCAGCCTCGGTAAACCGAACGAGAGAAGAAAGAAATCTATCATAAAGACGCAAGACTTCGCAGGCACGCGTGTAATCAAGAGAATGCCCCGAAACGTCCGTTTGGAAAAACTCATACAACGTAAAATCATTCTCCCGGGCAATCGCAAAAAGATGCTCTGCAGCTCTTTGCGGCTGAATAACAGGAATGTCGGGGTATTTGTCTTGTATAGTCTCACGTGTTAAATCCTGCATAAGCGCGCGATCATCGGCAAGATCTTCCGTAAGCGAAATCGACTCCGGCACAGTAAGCGCCATAACCGTCGTGACAGATTTAAAGCGCCTATCCGCCAGTTCTGACACATCATCGATAAGATACGCATCAGCAAAGCGCACTCTTTTTCCTCGGCGCTTGAGTTCTATAAAAATATTATCCTCTTCAACAATCTTTCGAAGCTCAAGCCCCGGGAAACCTTCACAGTGCTTACCCATCTCCTGAGAACAATTAACGCCTGTGAACATTGTCGCCTGCCCAGTGGCGGATTGAGGCACGCCCTCCACTCCCAAACAGGCGTCAATAGGTTTAGAATGATTGGCGATAAGCCTACAAAGCGCCGGACAAACCTCGCTATTTACGGGATTGTCCGTCGCCGGCGGTTTCAAACCAAGGCCGTCAATAAATAAAAAAAGCACCTTCAAGGCACGACCGTCCCGTATTAGACGCGATGCATCTTCTCAAAAATCTCTGACTTCTGACAGCGTATTTCAAGGCCCAGCGAAAGTCCTAAACGGGTAAGTTCGGCGCCTATCTTCTCAAAAGGCTTATTCGCTTTTCTCGCATCTACAATCATCATCATATTAAAATAATCTTGAACAACCGTCTGAGAAATATCAAGAATATTGATGTTGTTCTTCGCAAGATACGCGCATGTCTTAGCTAAAATACCGATAGTGTCTCTGCCTACAACTGTTATAATCGCTTTTTTCATAGTATGTATATTTTATATATGAATATACGGCTCACCGCAAAGAGAACAAACCGCGCCATCATGGACGCTTGCGCCGCAATTGGGGCAGCGCTTCTCAAGAACCTCGCCGCAAACAGCGCAGAACCGGCCGCCAACGGGATCGGCAGACGATCTATCGGGTTTTAAAAATGTTCTGCCGTCAACTTGATAGGCATTGTTGGAGGGACAGGCAGAATTGGGGCAAAAGCCGCGCACCGGAATATTTACCGGCGCTTGAGAGGCGAATTTAAGAGCGGCGATATCGACTTTTGGCACATTCGGCGCGCTTATAGCGGCCTTCTTTGTCAAATCTATGCCGAACTTCGCAGCCAGGCGTTTTACTACCTCATCGTTAAGCTTTGTTCCATCCCCCTGCTCGAACATGGATAACGCAGATTGCAAGCACCCGACTTCTTTCGAGAGCTCGCTTTGTGAAATTTTAGCCGCCTTTCTCGCGTTCTTTATTTCACGACATATTTCTGGATCCAATTTCGTCATGGACACATATTATGGACTTTTATTTCGAAAATTTCAACCACGTAAGCTTCATCCCGGTATTAAGAATATTAGAGGAGCGAAATTATGTCGCATTGTGGCCCATTTTTGCGACAATTTGACGCTACTTTTTCTTCATATTGTGGGTTTCCCCCTTGGCACGGCATTTGCTTTATTCTTGGTGTGGCACTTAATAACGCCAAAAAACAAAGAAAGGAAAAATAAGATGAACACAGATACTATGAAATACGGAATGATTGCGGCCATGGCGGGGCTCGCCGGATGCGGCGATCTTCAAGGGGTAGGTTCGCAGAATATTCCCGCGACCATAAACGAGAAGGAAACTGTCGTAACCAACGCCAACGGAACAATCACCAGAACTAAACGTTCGCAGCGCGAAATAAAAGATGCCGACGGCAATGTCATCGGCCACGAGACGAGCGTTTATTCTGAGACGCTTCCCGCCGACGGTTCTGCCGCGCAGGATAAGAGCGAAATCAAAGACACCAAAGACAAAACTGCAGGACCTGAAGAGCCGCCCGAAAAGGCGACTGCGAAAGCCGCAAACGATTCATTCCTCTCTCTTAAGTTCGGTGAAACGCCTGCGGGCGCCGACAAGGCCGAGGATGTCCCTGGCGAGAGCGCGCTTAAGATGTTTAAGTTCACGCCCGAGAAGAAACTCAACGGGTTTGACGATTACTACGCCTTTGTTTCGCCGAAAACGCGCAAACTCGTAAAAGTGTGCGCCTGCGCGAAAGAGGAAGTTCCGCATGACTCGTTCGGACGCCGGCACTATCTCGTCGAGGCACTTGAGCGCCGCTACGGCACAACGGCACGGCTCGCCAGCTGGGTGCGCCCGCTCTACGTCCTTGACATCGCCCCTGGCAGAGGCGTATCCATCTGTCTTGCAGACGCTTCCAACGATTACGAAACTGTAATCACGGCCTGGGACGATGATGCCGCCCGCCTCGCTGCCTCCGAATTGCGCGAACTGCGCGACGAGGCGTATCGCAAGGCACTTGAAAACCGCACAAAAGCCGTAAACGAGGCTCAAGGCGCATTTTAAGGC
>CAJGDE010000060.1 GCA_904502135.1 Kiritimatiellia bacterium | reverse complement strand
GGACAATATGTTTGACGCGAACGGCGAGGATGAGAATACATCCAAGTCGACATCTTTTGTCGCTTACGTCGTGCCGGGTGGTGGAGCTCAGAGTGCGTGGCCGTACGATACGAAAGAAAAGGCGGCGAGTTCGATTCAGGACGCGGTCGATGCCGTCGCGGCAACGCGCGAACAGCCGGGCACCGTCTATGTCGCGGCAGGCGAGTATGTTTCAAGTAAAACGATGGCGCTTGTTGTGAAGCGCCCAGTCAAGGTTATTGCCGAGGGGCAGGTTTGCCTTAAGAGCGATGGTGCGAAAGGAGCGGATGGAAAATATATTAACCGTCTTGGACTTTGGCTCGCAGACTCATCGGCATCGGTAAGTGGATTTGAATTGAGCGGGTTTTATTCTGCAGGATATGGCGATACTACCAGAGGTCGCAACGGGTGGGTTGGAGCGATTATTTATGCTGGAGAACTTATAGAAAGCAGAATTTTGAAGTCAAAGTTTTTGCAGTACTACGGATCTGCATCATTGATGATGATTGGCGGGAAAGCCTCGCAATGTCTTATTGCTAATAACAATGAAGGTAAAATAAGCGGCGGTGGAGCTCATCGAGGTACAGTGTGCGTATATGGCGGTACAATAGAGGATTCTAATATTTCAAATAACTGTGCTATCAATGGAGCGGGAGTTTTTGCTTATGGCGCCGGTGCGAGAGTAAAGCGTTGTGTTATTTCAGGTAACAATGTTAGAGATGGTAATGCGAGTGCCGATCTTTATCTGCAAAATCCAGGTGCTGGCGTTTATCTTTACTCTGGCGCAACAGTTGAAAATTCGCTTATAGTTTCGAATGTCGTAGAGGGTACAGCAAGAAGTTCCGGCGCTGGCGTATATATGTCGGGCGGAAAGCTTATTAACTGCACGGTCGCAGATAATGTCAATAAGCTTACCGGAAAGACTTCCGGCGTGCAGCAGGACGGCGGCGAAATCATTAACTGCATCATCTGGCGTAATGGTAACGGGAGCGAATATACTGAGGCTCTTAATTTTACGCAGAAGGCAGGAACGGAGATGATTACAACGTCGCTGACGAATGTCGATCCGCTCTTTAAGGATAGCGGAAAGGACATCTATCGCCTCCGCCAGAATTCGCCCGCTATCAATGCCGGTACGACAGGCGACTGGACGGCGGAGGATAAAGACATATTAGGCAATAGCCGCGTATCAAACAGGATTATCGATATTGGCGCATACGAATATCAGTTAAGCGGTTTTCGTCTGATCGTAAGATAAATTTAATCATAAAAAGAAAAGGAAAAAAATGAAAAAGGCATTGTTTGGTTTGTCGCTTTCAGTGATGATTGCAGGAGCTTATGCTGATGTTAATTATAGGACGGAGGATAACTGGTTCGTGTCGGGCGAGTCGCAGAAGCATCTGAAGGGTGAAAAGGAGCGTCGTCTCGTCTGGTCGCTTGAAAGCGGCATTGATGACAAGGGGGACTGGGAAGCGACGGCGAAGTACCTCAAGGAAAACGGCTATACCGATATTATCGTTCGCCTGGCGCGCGGCGGAATTGCGTTTTACGAGTCGAAGATCGTGCCTGTTTCGCCGAAGGTGAAAGTTGAGGGCGACCTTCTTAAAAAAGCGGTCGAGGCGTGTCATCGCTACGGCATCAAAGTTCACGCGTGGAAGGTTTTCTGGCGCCTCAATATGGCGCCGCAGGAATATGTCGACAAGGCGCTTAAGGATGGACGCGTCATGTACGGGCGCTACGGAACGCCATTCTGCTCGCATTGGCAGACGCCGTCGGGGGCGGTTATTAAGGGCGAGAAGAACGATTACTGGTATTGTCCGCAGGATAAGCGCAATCAGGATGAGGAAATCGCCGTCATGAAAGAGATGGCATCGAAGGGGGTTGATGGCGTTCATTTCGATTATATCCGCTACAATGCGTGGTATGGCTGCTACTGCCCCGGGTGCAAGAAGCGGTATGAAGAGAAGACCGGCCGTCCCTGCCCCGATTGGCCGAAGTCGGTTGATCCCATGCAAAAGCTTGATGAGACATGGCTTAAAATGCGAGTTGACGCTATCACCGAGACGCTGAAGAGGGGGATTGCGGCGGTGCGCGAAGTGCGCCCCGATATTGAAATTTCGGCGGCGGTGTTCGCCGGTCCTGATGAACATCTCTATCATGCGCAGCAGTGGCGCACGTGGTGCCGCGAAGGACTCTTGGATTTCGTCTGCCCGATGACGTATTGCAAGGATCGCGAAGATCTTCGCCTGAAAATTGTTCCGATGATCGATACGGCCGTCGGCTCGCCCAAGACGAAGATTTATCCGAGCGTCGGCGTTCTTTATTCCGGCGGCAAGTGCAAGACGGCCGAAGAAGTGCGCGACCACGCCTCGATTATCCGCTGGGCGGGCTTTCCCGGAATGTGCTATTACCTTCTTGACCCCATAACAGCCGAGTCCCTTAAATCTGAAAAATGAAAATGAAAAAATAAACAAAGTGAAAATGAAAAGAATAATCTGCGCGCTTACGGTTTCAGTCTTGGGCCTTGTAGCTTCTGCGGGCTCGGCAACGAACGTCGTTTCAAAGTTCGATACGCTTGGCGTGATGCTTGATGTTTCGCGCGGTCGGGTACTTAAGGTTGATTATCTTAAGAAGCGTTTTGAACGACTTCAGAAAATGGGCTATAACGCGGTTATGCTTTACTGCGAAGATACCTTTAAGTTGGACGGCGAGCCGATGTGGGGGTATATGCGCGGAGGCTACGGCGAAGAAGAAATAAAAACGCTTAAAGCGCACGCTTGCACTCTCGGTATCACGATGATTCCCTGCATCGAAACTCTCGGTCACCTCGAAGAGCCTCTCAGGTGGAGGGATTATGCCGATATCAGAAATACCCGCGCTACGCTTCTGGTCGGCGAAGAAAAAACGTACGCGCTTCTTGAGAAAATCATCGCGTTCTGGGCCAAGTCAATCGGAGGAAAGCGTATTCATGTCGGCATGGACGAGGCTTTCGGTTTCGCGGGTTCGAAATATGAGAAGAAGAACGGCAAGCGCCCGCATATCGATGTCTTTCTTGAGCACCTTAAACGCGTGAATGAAATCTGCGGAAAATACGGTTTTACAGAGCCTATCATTTGGAGCGATATGCTCTATCGCATCGCGTCCAAGACGCATGACTATTATGATCCTGAGGCTAAGGCCGATCCGACGCTCTCTAACCGCATTCCGAAAAACGTGAAGCTTTGCTATTGGGATTATTATCATTCTCAGCAGTCTTATTACGAAGGTATGATAGATGGACATCGCTCGCTCGGTTCAGAGCCGATGCTCGCGGGCGGCATTCAGCTGTGGCACCACTTTCTCCATGACCGCGAGAAGACGCTCGCGACGATGACGCCTATGGTGGCGGCCGCGAAGAAAAAAGGCATCAAGGAATTCTTTTTCACGGTCTGGGGCGACTACGGCAGTTACGGTATTCCCGATGTCGCGGAAGAGGGGCTTTTCGCCTGCGCCGAACTTGCAGCAGGCCGCACCGCCGAGCCTACCGACGAAAACTGCGCACGCTTTAAGGCCATTACTGGTATGGATTACCGTTCGCTCGCGAAACTCGGCGACGTCAACCGTCATTATGCGGACGAGTGGCCGGACATGATTCATGAGGGCGACATTCTTTATGATGACCCGCTTTATTGCGGCAACTTAAGAAACTATCTCGTTCGTAAACCGAGCGAGGTTACGGATCGTCGTTTTTACTGCGCAACATATAAGGATTCTAAATGGCGCGATGACGGTGAGAAGGTGATGGAAGATTATCTTGGCGTTCTTGGCTCGTGTGAAAATCTTCGCGGCGTGCCACCGGTCGCGGGCGATCTTGTCCGCACGCTAAAGGCGAAACTCAACTATGAGCGTGATATTCTCGCCGCTTGGAAGAAGAAAGATCGCGCGGTGATCGAGCGGATATACAAGAAAGACCTCCCACAGCTCATCGGATCGATGAAAAAGTTCATGAAGCGTTATCGCGCCGACTGGTACCGTACATCACAGCCGTTCGGCTTTGAGAGGGTTCAGAAGCGAAACGCGATTGCGCTCGCCCGCCTTGAAGAGTCGAGACTCAGAATCGGCGATTATCTTTCAGGGCGCGCTTCCACGATTGAGGAATTTGACGAAGCGATGAAGCCATTCGGAAAGTACAATTCGTCGGCCGTTATTCAGTGGTAATAAGCGAAATGTGGTACAATATAATGAATACAACGGAGTAGAAGATGAATTATAAACAGATTATAGCGTTTGCATTATCAATTAGCTGCGTGGATGTTTTCGCGGCCGTCCCCATTCGCGTGGCCGTTCCGCAGCCGTCCAAAGAACTTGGCACCATGCCGTCTTCTGAATATGTAACTGACTATTGGGCGCCGCCAATTGATATGGTGCCGTCAAATCCTATCGCGAAGTACACGGTCAATCAGCGCGTGCCATCATATAGGTGGCTTAAGTACGATGGCGCATACTCGCTTGCGCTTGATATAAGACCTATCGAGAAGTCAAAGATTAAACAGGAAATCGCCGTAGGTCTCATTCAGACGAATAAAAATCCGAACGCGCTCGTTTTTGATTTGGCTAGAGAAAAGTCGCCCGCTTTCAGAAGAGTCGGGATATACAATCTAAAACTCGATCCGACGGAATTTAGCGGTGCGTCGTTTAAGGTGAGAACAACGGCGAGAAATGCTGGTGAAGGTCTTTTGCTTACAATTTCAGGTACGGGCTTTTACCGTTCGATCAATACTCTTAAGCCTACGAAGGATGTCTCTATCTCCAAGGCGAAAGATGGTTTTATCTCGTATGCCGTTAATTTCCCGCAGGCGAAAAAAGGCTCTCTTATAACCAGTCTTGTTTTTGAGACAGCTTCAGCAACAGCGGAAGATTTCGTTCAGCAGTACGAAATTATTGATTTCCACTTAAAGCGCCCATCTCCTAAGGCGCGTTTTACGGATGTTCCCGCCCGTCGCTGGACGAAAAAGGCGAATGTCTATTCGACGGACGCGCCGCTTAAAACTTCAGACTGTATCTCCGATATTTTCGCCTACGCCCGCAATGAAGGCGCTAAAGATACGATCACCGCTTTGCCAAGCACGTATGAACTTCGCCCCCAGCTTGAAAAGGAAAAAGATGGCGGCTTTACGGTAGAGTATGTTAAGGAAACTCTTGCCGGAGTGGAAATGCCTGCCGTTAAAATAACTTTGGAAAAGGGCCCTCGCTGCTTACTTCGCTTCCCTGTCGCATTTGACGGCTTAGAGTATAATACAATGACGTTTGCGGCGAAAGTTGAAGTCTTTGACGGCGCTAAGCCTTGTCTTGGTGATGTAAAGCCTATGCTTTGGGGCGCAAATCAGCAAGTTCTCAACAAGCCATTCGATACTTTTCAGATTAGCTTCTTCTCAAAGACGCATGATTATCGCGATTGGACGCGCTGGGGCCTCGCGCAGGCTGATTACTGTCAGAACAAGGATTTGAGCGCCGCCATTTCGCGCGGCAATGGAGCGTGGAGAGCCTTTGCGTACGATATCGCCAATTCCGACCCCTCCAACAACAAGAGCTCATTTTATACGAAACTTTCGCACTGGTGCTTTTATTACGACAACAAGAAAATTCCCGAAGGAAAGAAGGTTGTCATAACGATAGCAGACCCGAGACTTACCAAGGGCGTTATGCTCTCAGGCGGAGATATTGAGAAATATAAAGCGTTTCTTAAGAGCCACAACCCCAAGCGCATGATTGATTTTGACGCACTTGATACGGCGTTGGAAGCGCCGAAAGTGGGCCGCCTTGAAAAGTCGATACCGTTTATCCGCAATCGCGCGGCAGTCGGAAAGATCTATAATCTCGGCGCGACATATCCTTTAGGGACATCGAAAGAATCGGTTGAATCGTTCAATACTATTCTTGGTAATGCGATCAACATGTTCAAAGATGTTCTGCAGCGCAAGTACGCTTTGACGGTGGATATCCCAGTCGAGACGAGACTTCCCGGTCCTAAAGCCCCCAAGGCCGCAAACTCTATCATCATCGGCGGCAAGGCATATCAGGCGATTGATAAGAAGACGTATGATGCGGACATGAAGAAGCTTTCAGGCACGCCCGGAGTCGCGATCCGCTCGGACGGCACGAACATTTACATCTATGCCGCCAACTACAATTACGCCGGCAATGTCCGTGCGCTCGCGTTCGGCCTTTATGAGCTTTTAGAGAACAATACCGATCTAATCAATGCGCATTTAACCGGTTCGCGAAATTGGGGCGCGCGTTGGATCGAGCGCAATTACGAGCAGGACGACAGCGGTCAGATGGATCTTGTCTGGGGCGATAATTTTGTTCATATTCCGCCGTTCCCGGAGTCGAGCATGTTCGGCGTGGACGGGCCCAATCGTGTGCCCGGCTTTAACTGGCAGGGTGATTGGAGTTTCGGCCGTCAGCGCACGCGCTGCATCAATCACTGGTGGGGCTACGGCACAGAGCCGATCGGAGATGAAAAGAAGGGTGAGCCGAATGAGCGCTGGGGGCGTGACGCTAATGGTAAGCCGATGGTGCCTGGCTGCTATACGGGGCATCCGTGTCTAATCCGAGTTCTTGATCAGGCGAGAGAAAAATATCTTGAGGCGAGCGGCTTTGCCAATCAGTCGCGCAATCGCTTTTTCGCCAAATTGCAGCCGCCCGGCAAGGCTTTCTCGTGGAACTCGTACGACCTGCACGGTCTTTGGGTGGAAGATTCCATCTCGATGTGCCAGTGCGAGGAGTGCTTGTCGCCCATTCGCCTCGCGGACGGCTCGACGGTCGGACCCGATTCGCCGGCTTTCAGGTCTACCCAGTATTACGCCAACGGCTCTGCGATGATAAATGCCGTCAACGTCTATGCGAAGCGTGATGCGCGAATAGAGTCTATCGGATATTTCTGGATGGCGCCGGTGCCGCTTATCAATGTCTCGCGCTCTTACGACATTCGCTTCTGCCCGTACATCCGCAAGAACTATTTCGTTCCGATCTATGCGCCGATGAACGATATGCATTATCGCGCTATCTATCACTGGTCGCAGCAGGAAGTCCGTCTTTCGATGTATGAGTATTATCTTTGCATCGGGGCGCGCCCTTGGGCTGATGTTATGGCGTATGATCTTAAAGTCGAGCGCGATTTCGGTTTTTACGATTGGCACGCTGAGGCGGAAAACGGCTTGTTCTGCCTTATGGACAAGTGGGTTATGGAGAGACTTTTATGGGGCGCCTCGGGCGATGATGTGCCATCTCTTCGCGCCTACTATTTAAAGCGTTATTATCGCGATGCGGCCGAGCACATCGCGAAGTTCTATTCTCTTATCATGACGTGCGCCTCTGAAAATCATTCCTTCGCCTCTCCAATGGAATTTGAGGATGATGCGATTATCTTAAGAACGGCAATGCGCGTCAAGGCGCCGGGGCTCTTTTCGGGAACTGTCGCGGACGAGCTTGAAAAGTGCGTTAAAAAAGCTGAAGATTCCGTTCGCGATCATGTTGCCAAAAAAGCCGTCGCAAGATTCCGCGCCGCTTGGGACAAATATCTTAAATCGGCGAAAAGCCATGAAAATAAATGGATAGAGGATGTCAACGGCGGAGCCGAGATGAAGGAGATGAAGATCGTTGGCGCTCCAGAATGATAAATTTAGAAGAATTATGAAAAGAAGAGTTTTGTTTTTAGTTTCTGCCCTCGCGGGATTGTCCGCCTTCGCCGTCGGTACGACGAATGTAAAATGGGAGTTTCCGATCGAATATTCTCAGGCGGGGCTTCCCTTCGCCGACGGGAAAACCGGTTTTCTCGTCTGGGGCGCCGCGAATAAGCTTAATGTCACTGTAAGCAGAGCCGACCTGTGGGATCATCGCGGCGGTTATGAGTGGACGGAAGATCAGTCATACGAGAATATCCGTAATTTTCTGCTCGCGCGCAATGTAAAAGCGATTGACGATCTTTACAAAAAAGAAGTCGCTCCCGGTGAAGTTAAAAATCCGTATATGCTGCCGCTTGGAATGGTTGAGTTCGACTTAACTCCGTGGTGCCTTAAATCGGCTGAGCTTGATCCGAAATCTGGGTTGGCGAAAATAACACTTGAAAAGGATGGCAGGCTAGATTTTCTTTTCATGGCGTTAAGTGGGGATACATTTGTGGTTGATTGGCCAAAATCGCTTTCGCCCAAAGGCAAGGCGGTTTCTTCGTTTGAATTTCCAAGAGTGCGCCGCAGTCTTGAGAAGGTCGGCTTCAGCGCGGCGAAATATTATGGCGACGAAAAATCTGGCGGATTCGAGTGGGCCATCCCTGAAGATAAATCAGTGTCGATATCGTTTGAAACTTCTAATGGCGCTTCGTTTATTGCCTCAAGCCGCGCTTCACGGGCAAGACCCACGGTTGGAGATGCCGAAAAAATGGTATCGCTCGCGAAGGATAAGTGGAGTGATTGGTGGAGCTCGGCGGCGAAGGTTTATATTCCCGACGCGGAAATACAGGAGATATACGATTACGGAATGTACCGTTTCGGAGCGATGACGGATCCTGACGGAACCCCGGCGCCGCTTCAAGGACCGTGGTATGAAGAGTGCAAACTTCCGCCATGGAACGGAGATTATCATTTTAATATCAACATTCAGATGTGCTATTGGCCTGCGTTCCACGGTAATAAGCTTGAGAACTTAAAGCCTCTTTTCAAGATGATGAAAAGCTGGTGGCCGATTCTTCAGGACAATGCGCGCAAGTTCTGTAAGATAGAAGACGGCTTCATGCTTCCCCATTCCGTGGATGACCGTTGCACTCTCATAGGCGGCTATTGGCTCGGGACCATCGATCACGGCTGCACCGCATGGATGGCGCATTTAATGTTCCGCTACGTGCAGTACTCGGGCGATATTGAATTTCTTAAATCGCACGCATATCCGTTCATGAAAGGGGCGATGAACGTCTACCGCGCGATAATGGAAGAGTACAAGGGGCGGCTTTCAATCGCGGCCACAAATTCGCCTGAATGGTGGGGCGATGGGCCACCGGATGACGCATGGGGGCGCGACGCGAGTTTTCAGCTCGCGGCCTGCCATCGTCTTTGCAGCGATCTTATCGCCGCCGCCGAACTTCTGGGGGAAAAGCCTTCGCCTATGTGGTTGGATGTGAAGAAACGTCTGCCGCAGTATTCCGTGGCGCCTCAGACAAGTTGTGTTCGCCATACCGCAGAAGAGATTGGTTTATTTGACGGTAAGCGTCTCCCCGAATCGCATCGCCACCATTCGCACATGGCGGGAATCGTTCCTTTTGATACGATCGATTTTGAATGCGATGAGAAAACAAAAAACCACGTTAAAGAAACTTATACGACCTGGATTCAGCACGGCCCCGGGCTTTGGGCGGGCTGGTCGATGCCGTGGGCGTCGATGCTTCAAACGCGAATTGGGATGTCTGACATGGCCGTTTATACGTTAAAGACCTGGAAAAAGTTTTTCAACAATCCCGGTCACGGCTCGCGTCATAATCCGTATTACTCCGGCTTTTCTCTGATAGGCAAGCACCCCTTTGACGCAAGCGGCGAAGGAAATGGTGAGATTATGCAGATGGATGGAGCGGCGGCGAGCGTCGCGGCGATACAGGAGCTTTTGTGTCATGAACGTGGCGGGATCGTCCGTCTTTTTGTCGGCGCTCCCAAAGAGTGGAAGAGCGTCTCATTCGAGAATATTCTCGTGGCGGGAGGATTCTTGGTTTCTGCAAAACGAGACAACGGTGTTGTGACGCTTGATGTGCGATCGACCCGTGCAGGCGTTTTTCGCTGGCAGGATCCGCTGACCGGGGAAATACGGCAGAAGCGTTTTGACGGCAGCGGTTCTTTTAAGCGGATTTATTCAAGATAATTGAAGTATGAAATTTTTAATACACACTTATGGCTGTCAGATGAACGTGCGCGACTCCGAGGCGGTTGAAGCGCTTCTTATCGCCGCAGGTCACACAAAGGCCTCAAGCGAGGCTGATGCGGAACTTTTAATCGTCAACAGCTGTACCGTCAGGCAGAAAGCGGAAGAAAAGGCCGTCGGAAAAACAGGGTATCTTTGCACCACGGGGAAAATTGTCGGCTTGATGGGGTGTGCGGTCAAGCGTCTTGGCGAGAATGTTTTTAAAAAGCTGCCGAAACTCAATTTTGCCGTCGGGCCAAGAGCTTTGGGGCTTATACCGAAAATAGTTTCTGATGGACGTTTTCCCAGGCTTGAGTTGGGCGATGAAGGTCTTGGGGACGCATTGTCCGCGCATACTGGTAATGGTTTTCAGGCTTTTGTGACAGTATTGGTCGGATGTGATAACCGATGCAGTTACTGTATTGTGCCGGATGTAAGAGGCCATGAATATTCGCGCCCCGCCCGTGAGGTTATTGCGGAGGTAAGAGCGCTCGTCAAGCGAGGAGTTAAAGAAGTCTGCCTTTTAGGTCAGAGTGTCTTGAGGTATGGTGTTAGAAATCCCGCTTGGGATGAAAACGATTCTCCAAGCCCCGGCGGATATAATGAGCCTTTCCCAAGGCTTCTTGAAGCTCTCTCGTCGATTGAGGGTTTGGAGCGCATCAGGTTTACTTCCGCTCATCCCGCAGGGTGTACGGATGAGCTTCTTCGCGCTTATCGCCAGTTCCCTCAGGTCTGCCGCCATCTGCATCTTCCTGTGCAGTCAGGAAGCGACCGTATTCTCGCCGACATGGGGCGGCGTTATACGCGAAGCGAATATCTCAAGGCTGTTGAAAAGCTTCGTCAGTTTGACCCTGAGTTTGCGCTTACGACAGACGTGATTGTAGGCTACCCGGGAGAGACGAGCGAAGATTTTGAAGAAACGCGTTCGCTGATGCAGGAGGCGCAGTTTGACAACGCGTTTATCTTTAAGTATTCTCCACGCCCTGGTACGAGAAGCGCCGCCAAAGAGGATGATGTTTTGAAAGAGGAGAAAGAGCGGCGGGATCAAGTGCTTTTAGCTGATCAGGAAAAGCGCGGGCTTGAGCGCAACAGGGCGCTTATAGGAACTGAAAGGGATGTTCTTGTGGAAGGGCCGTCAAAGCGTAACAAATCGCGCTTAAGCGGCAGGGACAGCGGAAACCGCATTGTCGTGTGGGATATGATTGAAGGATCTGCGCCTGCGCCGGCAGGTTCGATCGTCAAAGTTCGCATACTTGACGCTCATGCCCAAATTCTTCTCGGCGAGATTGTTTAGAGGTGCGATCTTATTTCGTTGATGAAAGGCTGATTTTTCGTATATTTGCTGAAGGACGCGTCATCGGTTCGGAACAACGAAATAAAATCGCATCCGTCGCCTGTGCAACAGCTGTAGAGTGTTCTTTTATAGTTTTTTACTTACGCATACCTTCACATTTTTAAAAATGTGAAGGTATTATCTAATCATTATGCTGAAATGACAATAATCGATATTACACGAAATATGTTCGCTTGGTGATTCAATGCCACGCCTCGTAATACGCATCAAATTCCATTTAGTCTGATAAAGGCAAGATGAAATTTCTTCTGTCAAATTCGTGAATATTTGAATACCATCTACACTTGCTAAAAATTCTTTTAGTGTATAGTCGCTTTTCATTCGCATTCTGATATTGAAATGCTGACTGCCGTCTACAAAATTTTCCTCGTGCCGAACTGCGCCTCTTACATCTTCTATAAAATAACAACCATTGCGACAACCATAAACGGTATCGGTCTCCGAAAAATCCAAAATTCCATCTTGGTTTTCGTCTCGCCCAAAAGCTACTTGTATGCTGTTAGAGGAGCTATTATCAAACGAAAGGCTTAGCTCGAACTTTTCAACATCGATGCGCCGCGTATTAATCGCGATATTTGTTGTCACCTCAGTATCGGCATAAGGTGACACTGGCAAAGGCGAAACGGTGAACGTCTTTGCAAACGCGGGAATCGAGAGTAGCGTCGCTAAAAGAGTTAGATGAAAAGCATTACGTATCATAAACTTACCTTGTCAGCATAGAGCTTAAAGAGGTGTGCGACAATTTGCGATTCGCTTGTATCTGGAGCAAGGCCGTAGGCTTTCATGACTGCGGCATCGTTGGCGGCGTGGGCTTTGCGAAGTTCTATCGGCATTGTTAAAGGATCGTAAAGATCGGCGAGAGAACTGTCGGGATAAAGAGCGCGCGCTTCAAGGATCGCTTGCGCGGTTTGAGTGATATTTTTAACCACGGAAGACACGGAATTGTTTAGCCGTGTAGAACGTGTAGAAACGTGTAGAGTTT